>NZ_JAELXW010000060.1 GCF_016428645.1 Glycomyces salinus
GCGGTCCTCAGACCGCGCCGGCCCCCTATCGCGGGGGCGGCGGCCGCGGCGGCGGCAAGGCCCGAGGCGGCGGCGCCGCGGGCGCATTCGGCCGCGGCGGGCCCCGAGGCAAGTCGCGCAAGTCGCGTCGGCAGAGGCGTCAGGAGTTCGACAACCTCTCGGCGCCGAAGATGCAGTCGGGCGCGCCCCGCGGCAACGGCGAGCAGATCCGGCTCCCGCGCGGTGCGACGCTGTCCGACTTCGCCGACAAGATCGGCACTCTGCCGGGCACGCTCGTCCAAGAGCTGTTCGGCCTGGGCGAGATGGTCACCGCCACCCAGTCGGTTCCCGACGAGACGCTCGAGCTGCTCGGTGCGCACCTGGACTGGGACATCAAGATCGTCAGCCCGGAAGAGGAGGACAAGGAGCTGCTCGCGCAGTTCGGCATCGACCTCGACGAGGAGAGCAAGGCCGAGCAGCTGCCGCGTCCGCCGGTCGTGACCGTCATGGGCCACGTCGACCACGGTAAGACCAAGCTGCTGGACGCGATCCGGCACACCAACGTGGTCGAGGGCGAGGCCGGCGGCATCACCCAGCACATCGGCGCCTACCAGGTGGGCGTGGAGCACGAGGGCGAAGACCGCGCGATCACGTTCATCGACACCCCGGGCCACGAGGCGTTCACCGCCATGCGCGCCCGCGGTGCGAACGTGACCGACATCGTGGTCCTGGTCGTCGCGGCCGATGACGGCGTCATGCCGCAGACGGTCGAGGCGCTCAACCACGCCAAGGCCGCCAACGCGCCGGTCGTGGTCGCGGTCAACAAGACCGACCTGCCCGACGCCAACCCGGACAAGGTCCGCCAGCAGCTGACCGAGTACGGCCTGGTCGCCGAGGAGTACGGCGGCGAGACCATGTTCGTCAACGTGGCCGCCAAGCCGCGCATCGGCATCCCCGAACTGCTCGAGGCGGTCCTGCTGACCGCGGACGCCTCGCTGGAGCTCTCGGCCCCGGTGACCGGCAACGCCCAGGGCGTCGCGATCGAGGCCCACCTGGACAAGGGTCGCGGCCCCGTCGCCAGCGTCCTGGTCCAGAAGGGCACGCTCCGGGTCGGCGACTCGATCGTCGCCGGAGGCGCCTACGGCCGCGTCCGCGCGATGCTCAACGCCGACGGCAAGCGCGTCAAGGAGTCCACGCCATCGTTCCCGGTGCAGGTCCAGGGCCTGGCCTCGGTGCCGATGGCCGGGGACGTGTTCCTCGCGGCCGACGACGACCGCACGGTCCGCCAGATCGCCGAGCAGCGGCAGGCACGCCGCCGCGCGGCCCAGCAGGCGGCCCGCGCCTCGCGCACCACGCTCGAGAACCTCATGGACAAGATCGCCGAGGGCGAGCGCACCACGCTCTCGCTCATCATCAAGGGCGACGGCGCCGGTTCGGTCGAGGCCCTCGAAGAGGCCCTGGTCGGACTCGATGTCCCCGACGAGGTGCAGCTGCGGGTCATCCACCGCGGCGTCGGATCGGTCACCGAGAACGACGTCAACCTGGCCGCGGCCGGCGACGAGGAGTCGGCGACGGTCATCGCCTTCAACGTCCGCGCCGAGGGCCGGGTCAAGGAGATGGCCGAGCGCGAAGGCGTCGACATCCGCTACTACACGGTGATCTACCAGGCGATCGAGGAGATCGAGACCGCACTCAAGGGCATGCTCAAGCCCGAGTACGAGGAAGCGGAGCTCGGCTCGGCCGAGATCCGCGAGGTCTTCCGCTCCTCGAAGTTCGGCAACATCGCCGGCTGCCTGGTCACCAAGGGCAGCGTGAAGCGCAACGCGAAGGTCCGCCTGGTCCGGGACGGCAAGGTCGTCACCGAGACCACGATCGACTCGCTGCGCCGCTTCAAGGACGACGCCACCGAGGTCCGCGAGGGCTACGAGTGCGGTATCACCTTGAAGAACTACAACAACATCGAAGAGGGCGACATCATCGAAGCCTTCGAGATGCGTGAGAAGCCGCGCGACTGAGCGCGACCGCTCGAGAACGAAGCCGCGGCGCGGCTCGGGAGAGCCCGGCGAAAGCCGGGTCTCAACCGGGCCGCGCCGCGGTCCGTCCACGGCGAGACCGCCGCGATATCCGACCGCGGCCGAGCCGCATGACAGAGCGCGGCTTGCGGACTCCGGTTTACGAGCGCAGGTAAGTCAAGACGGCCTTCACTCTGCGGTGGTGGTCGCCGTCCTCGCTGCGCAGGCCCAGCTTGGTGAAGATGTTCCGGATGTGCTTCTCGACCGCCCCGTCGGAGACGAACAGCTTCCCGGCGATCGCCTTGTTCGAGTGGCCCTCGGCCATCAACGAGAGGACTTCTCTCTCTCGCGGCGTCAGGGACGCCACCGGATCGTCGCTTCTCCTGCGGACCATCAGCTGGGACACCACCTCGGGATCGAAGACCGTCCCCCCGCCGGCCACGCGGCGCAGGGAGTCCATGAAGTCGTCCACGTCGATCACGCGGTCCTTGAGCAGGTAGCCCACGGCGCCGCGCGCGTCGGCGAGGAGGTCGTCGGCGTAGGAGACCTCGACGTACTGGGACAGGATGAGCACCGGCGCCCCCGGCACCAGCTCGCGCGCCCGAGTGGCCGCGCGCAGTCCCTCGTCGGTGAACGACGGCGGCATCCGCACGTCGACCACCGAGACGTCCGGCTCGTGCTCCTTCACGGCCTCGACGAGCGCGTCCCCGTCGCCGACCACGGCCACGACCTCGCACTCGAACTCCTCCAGGAGCTTGACCAGCCCGGACCTGATGAGCACGGCGTCATCGGCCACCACTACGCGCACGGAACCTCCGCTACGATCACCGTCGGACCGCCCTCGGGTGAGTCGAGCGTCCATTCGCCCTCGGCGGCTCTGATGCGATCGGCCAGGCCGGAGAGCCCGTGCCCCTTGGAGACGTGCGCGCCCCCGACCCCGTTGTCGCCGATCGAGACCACCAGCCTATCGCTCCAGTCCTCGACCTTCACCGAAGCCTGGGAGGCCCGAGCGTGCTTGCTGATGTTCGTCAGCGCCTCGGCGACCACGAAGTACACCGTGCTCTCCACGTTCGCCCGGTAGCGGCCCTTCACGTCTGTCTCCAGCGCCACCGGCACCGTCGAGCGCGCCGTCAGGGCCGCCAGGGCGGCCTCCAGGCCGCGGTCGGTCAGGATCGGCGGGGCGATGCCCCTCGAAAGCGCCCGCAGTTCGTCGATCGTGTCCCGGGTCTGGGCGATCGCCTCCTCCAGGGTCGCCTGGGCCGCCTCGGGGTTGGCCTCCATCTGCCGCCGCACCCGCGCCAGCTCCATGCCGAGGCTGACCAGCCGCTGCTGCGGACCGTCGTGGATGTCGCGCTCGATGCGCCGCAGCGCCTCGGCTTCGGCGCTGGTGGCCGCGTCCCGAGACTCCTCCAGGCTGTCGATCCGCTCGTGCAGGCCGCTCAGCGAGGTCAGCAGGCCCTTGCCGATGTAGCCCTGGGCGAGGGCCAGACCTCGGACGATCGGCACCAGGAGCGCGGCCATGATCAGTCCGCCCAGGATCGAGAGGATCGAGGTGGCGAAGTACGAGTCTCCCCAGCCGAGCCACCGGGTGGCGTACTCGAGTCCGTCGTCGGTGTCGCCGGTGGCAAGAAAAATGATCCACGCGTACAGGGGCCGGGTGATAGCGGCCACCGTCGCGAGCCACCAGGAGATGGTGATCGCGAACGCCGCGACGGCCACCGGGAAGTTCGCCACTGCCCACAGCGCGTTCAGCCAGGACTGCCCGTCGGTGAACACCGTCAGGAACCGGCGCAGCACGGAACTGCCCTCCGGGGCCCGCTTGTAGCGCGGCCGCGGCAGCTGCCGCCGGAGCACGAACGGGAGCTGGGCCCGGCCGGCGACGGCCACGCCGCGCATGGCCAGCAGCGTCGACGCCGCGATCGGGATGCCGATCCAGATGATCGCCGTGCCCGTCCCCAAGGCGAGTCCCACGATGCTGATGATGAAGGCGGGCAGGGCGATGAAGAACGACGAGAGGTTGTAGCCGGTATCGATCCCCAGTTGCCGGAGCGTCTTTCGCATGCGTCCAATCTAAGCGGTGCGCTCCGGCCGCAGCGAGCCTGCGGGCAGGCGGATCGGGGGTAGGGCTGGCCCTACCCTCACCGCACCCCGGCGCCCGGCGCGTCGGCCGGGCGGGTCGCGATCCCGGCGACCGAGTTCAGCAGGCTCATGATGCAGATCCCGATCACCAGGTTCACCGCCGCGGTCGCGATCTGGGACTCCAGCTCGGCCTCCACCGTGAACGGAATCAGCACCGCCACGGCCGTGGCCAGCATCATGACCCAGTTGAAGAACGCCATCGGGCGCGGCATGAGCAGCAGCATCAGGTGCAGCAGCCCGGTGGCGAGGAGCGCGATGCCGAAGGCCCCGAAGGCATAGGTCGTGGTCGTGGTGTCCCCGTAGGTCCCGGCGTCGGACGGCGACAGGATGTGGATGTCGAGCACCCCGCGCACCAGCAGGATCCCCACCAGCGCCACCAGCGCCGCGACCACGGCGGTGCCGAAGCCGCCGGCCCACAGCTTGCCCCCCTCCACGCCGGGCCGCTGGTCCGGTCCGGCCGTGGACTCGGCCGGAAAACGCCGCGTCTGGTCGCCGTACTGCTGTTCCCACCCGCTCTGCGGTGCGGACATGGTTCCCCCTCATGGCGGTGCCGTGAATTCGGTCCGGTGTTCTCCTCTACAGGCCATGGTCGCAAGAGGCACGTGACCGACATCCCGAAACGGCGGATTTCGGGCGGACTAAATGATCTTGGTGCTCGCGGCCGGGACGCGTAATCTAGAGCGGTGTTCACCGGATGCGCCGAATTCGATCTCCTCCTCCCGCCCGACTCCCGCTCGCTGAAGGCCAAGCGCTCATATGTGCGCCCGATCGTCGCCGCGCTGCGGAAGTTCGAGGTGGCGGCGGCCGAAGTCGGCGACCAGGACCTCCACGGACGCACGACCGTGGGCGTCGCCGCCGTGGCGGGCGACCACCCGCACGTGCAGGAGATCCTGAACGCGTGCGAGAAACTCGTGGCCGCGCGCCCGGAGGTCGAGCTGCTCGGCGTCCGCCGCCGCGTGTTCGGTCCCGAGGACGAGTAGAGGAAGCAGAAGGCAGGGAAGACGACATGGCTGATGAGGCGAAGCGGTCCCAGGTGGCCAAGCGGGTCATGGAGCTGACCGCTCAGGCGGTGCGCAAGCTCAAGGACCCGCGCGTGGGCATGGTCACCATCACTGACGCGCGCATGACCCCCGACCTGCGGGAAGCGACGATCTTCTACACCGTCCTCGGCGATGAGGAGCAGGTGAAGTCCTCCTCGGCGGCGCTCGAGCGCGCCCGGGGCCACCTGCGCACGGTCGTCGGCCGGGCCCTGGGGATGCGGCACACGCCGTCGCTGGCGTTCGTGGCCGACACGGTCCCCGAGCACGCCGGCCGCATCGAGGAGCTCCTGGCCGAGGCCGCCAAGGCCGACGCCGAGGTCCACAAGATCGCCCGGGGAGCCGCCTACGCCGGCGACCCCAACCCGTACCGCGAGGAAGACAAGCCCGAGGACGAGGAGTGACCGCCGGGGCATCCACTGCCCCGGCCCCGTATCGGCGCATCGCCTCCCTGGCGCTCCCGGCTATCGTTTTCGTTTTTTTCGAATAGCGATAGGATCGTGTCTAGGAGGTGTCGAACATGACCGGTGTGCTGGATGAACGGACGATTCTTCCGCCGTCGACCCACCTGAATCGGCTCGAGGAGCTGGTCCGCGCCTTGGCGGTCGAGGTTGAGCCATGCCGAGCCAGGCTGGTGGGCCCGGACGGGTCGACGATCGAGCTGCCGGACGAGGTCTACCAGGCGCTTCGCGATGTGGTTGAAACGCTGTCGCAGGGCCTGGCCATCACCATCGCCCCGCACAACACGATGCTTACCACGCAGGAGGCGGCGGACTTGCTCAACATCTCACGGCCCACGCTCGTGCGGCTGTTGGAGGACGGCGAGGTCCCGTTCAGCAAACGTGGCCGACATCGGCGGGTACTGCTTAGGGATGTGCTGGCATACCAGGAACGCAGCCGCCGCGAGCGGCGGGCCGGGCTCGGAGAGATGGTCGCCGAAGGCGAGGAAGCGGGCCTGTACGACTCACCGATGCCGATGAAGCCCACTCGGTTAGGCCTGTCGCGTGCGTCAATCAGCGTTGCTTGACACCTGCGTGCTCTTTCCAGCCTATCCGTGCGATACGTTGCTGTCACTGGCCGAAGATGACCTTTATCGACCGCTGTGGTCAATGGACATTCTGTGTGAGCTGAGGCGGCAGGCGGCCCGGTTCCGGCGTGAGCCGTTGAACGTCGCGGGCCTGCTCGGCAGGCTAGACAGATCCGGCGTGCCCGGATTCGCGGCCGAAGTCCGCCGGTACATCCAGCGTTGACTTCACTCGGCTGGGGCCTCTCTTCTTCCGGAGCGGACTCGCGGCCTTAGCGCTCAGTGGATGCGCGGTCATCCACTGGCTCGCGTGTATTGGCGCCTGGGCCGTGGTGGGCGCCGAGCGCGGGTGACGATAATCGTCTCAATATCTGGATTTACGGCTGTGCAAACCTTGAACGCCCGTTAAGGTATCGAGGATGAACGCCAAGTCATCGCCGCGACGTAAACGCCGCACGCGTTCCACTAAGTGGGACGATCAGAAGTCCGAGGCGCTGCGCGCCCTCCAGGAATCGCTCGACCGCCACCAATAGCCACCGCCGCCGCGCCGCGGCCGGGCGACGCCGGTTAGCCTCTACGGCTGTGACTTCACCGCAGCCGGGCATCGCCGTCGTCGACAAACCTCAGGGCATCACCTCCCACGGGGCGGTGGCCCGCATGCGCCGCATCTGCGGCACCCGCAAGGTCGGCCACGGCGGCACGCTCGACCCGATGGCCACCGGCGTCCTCATCGTCGCCGTCGGCAAGGGCACCAAGCTCCTGACCTACGTCTCCGGCCTCGACAAGTCGTACGCGGCCACGATCCGGCTCGGCCGGTCCACCGTCACCGACGACGCCGAAGGCGAGATGACCGCCACCCGAGACCCCTCCGGAGTGGCCGACGAGGCGATCCGCGCGGCCCTGGAAAGGATGGTCGGGGAGATCGACCAGGTCCCCAGCGCCGTCAGCGCCGTCAAGATCGATGGCCAGCGGGCCTACAAACGCGTCCGCGACGGCGAGACGGTCGAACTCGAGCCCCGGCGGGTCACCATCGCCTCGATCGAGACCGGACCGATCCGCAGGACGACCGACGCCGACGGACTCCCGGTGATCGACCTCGACATCGACGTCTCGTGCTCCTCCGGCACCTACATCCGCGCCATCGCCCGCGACCTCGGCGCCGCACTCGAAGTCGGCGGGCACTTGACCGCGTTGCGCCGCACCAGAATCGGCCGATTCGGACTCGACGAGGCCGCGACCCTCGACGAACTGGCCGAACGCTCCGAGGCCCCAGGCCCGGTCGAACTCATGCCGCTCGGAGCCGCGGCCGCCCGCCTCATGCCCACCCGCACCGCCACCGCCGCCGAGGCCAAGGCACTCTCCTTCGGCAAATCGCTCGAGGCCGCCGGCATCGACGGCCGCTACGCCGTGCTGGACGAGGCCGGGGAACTCCTGGCGGTCATGACCGACCGCGGTCCCCGCGCCAAACCCGAGACCGTCTTCGCCGCCGCCTAGTTCAGTACCGAGACCCGGAAGCCCCCCGGCGTCATCCCGGTGTACTTGTGGAAGTACTTGCTGAAGTTGGTCGCGCTCGAGAAGCCCAGCCGCGCCCCGATGCGGGCGGCCGACAGGTCCGAGCTGGCCAGGAGCCGCTTGGCCTCCAGGACCACCCGCCGGTCGATGAACTCCTTGGCCGGCATTCCGACCGCCGCGAGCGTGGACCGCGAGAGCGTGCGCGGCGAATAGGCCAGGGCCGCCGCGTAGTCGGCCAGGCGGCGGCTCCCGGCGAAGTCGCGCTCGACCGCGTCGCGGAACGCCAGGTAGATCTCGCCCGGTTCGGACCCGCTGCCGCCCTCGGCGGGAAGCGCGGCGATCCGCAGCAGCAGCACCGCCAGCAGGTGCCGCAGCACCTGGAGGCGCGTGTCCAGCGGGAGCCGCTCGGTCGCGCCGAACTCCCATTGCAGCTGGCTCGCCGCGACCCGGATGATCGCGTGGTCCTCGGCGCTCGGGTTGCGCAGCACCGGCGCGTGCGGATCGTCGGCGCAGACCCCGATCGCAGTGTCGGGATCCAGGAAGCCGCCTTCGAAGCGCACCAGGGTTCCCTCGGCGCCCTCCAGCTTCGACCACTGCTGCACCTGGCCGGGCCGGGCCCACAGCCACGAGCCGGGCCGCAGCGCGTAGTCGGTGAAGTCCACCGAATGCCACAGCGAGCCCGAGCTGAGGGTGAGCAGATGGTGGAGATCGGAACGCACCGGGCGCTCCGGGCCGCCGTCGCGCTCGCGCAGTTGGGCGAGCGAGAGCACCTCGACGCCGACCGGAAGCGGACCGGAGGCGTTCAACGAGCGTGCCGGAATGTCGTCGTGTCGAGTTCTGACCAGCATCGGTGTCCAGTTTATCCGGTGGAGCGAGGTTTCAGGGCGCCTTCGCGCCCCCTTGTGGTTGTTTAAATTTGAAGTAGCCTTGTGCCCATGGCAGATACCAAGACCGTGGACTTCTGGTTCGACCCCGCGTGCCCCTGGGCGTGGATGACCTCCCGCTGGATCATCGAGGCGGCCAAGCGCCGCGACCTCCACGTCCGCTGGAACGTGATGAGCCTGTTCGTGCTGAACGAACCGAGGCTCGACGAACTTCCCGAACACTACGCCGAGATGATGCCGAAGACCCTCCCGGCAGTACGGGTGGCAACGGCCGTCGCCCAGAAGTACGACAACGACACCCTCGGCCGGCTCTACACGGCCCTGGGCAACCGGATCCACCTCGACGGCGAGAAGAACTCCGAGGTCTACATCCCGGCCGCGCTGGAGAAGACCGGGCTCCCGGCCGAACTGGCCGAAGTCGGCGGGTCCGACGAGTACGACGAGGCCCTCCGCGCCTCCCACCAGCGCGGAATCGACCTGGTCGGCACCGACGTCGGCACCCCCGTGGTGGCCGTGGAGAACGACGAGGGCGAGCAGGTCGGCCTCTTCGGTCCCGTGGTCACCCCGGCCCCGCAGGGAGAGGCCGCCGCGAAACTCTGGGACGGCGTCTACGCCGTGACCACCACCCCGGGCTTCTACGAACTCAAGCGCACCCGCACCAAGGGCCCGGACTTCAGCAACCTAACCGCCGACTAGGACCCGGACGCACGGGACCGGCCCCGGGCGGAGCCCGGGGCCGGTCCCGTCGGGTCTATAAGCTCACCTGGGAGAGCCAGGACTGCTCCTCGCCCCCGCCGGCCTGCCGGTAGGGCTCGAGATCGCGGTCCCACTCCAGACCCAGCAGCTGGTCGAGGCCGCTTCGCAGGGCCTCGTTGCCGGTCGTGGTCGCCAGGAGGGCGCGGATGCGGTCCTCGGCGATCATGACGCCGCCGCCGGCCCCCATCGCCGCGCGGTAGAGGCCGCGGCCAGGCACGTGCATGATGCGCGTGCCGTCGATGCCGGGGCTCGGCTCCTCGGTGACCTCGAAGCGGAGCATGTTCCACTGCGCCAGCGCCTTCGCGACGTCGGCGGCCATGCCCGGATCGCCGGCCCAGGGGCGCTCGGCGCGCATGTTCCCGCGCTCGACCTCCTGCGGAGACCAACCGAGCTTGACGGAGTTCGATCCGAGGACACGTCCGATCGCCCACTCGACGTGCGGGCACACCGCCGGCGGGCTGGAGTGGATGTAGATCACGCCGCGTGTCTGCATCGCGCACCTCCTTGGGAATCGGCGTATCTCTTGAGTACGGATCACTCCTTGTGGTCAATTCGAGACGATTCGAAGTCTCCCAACGGGTATCGACCGGGTAGAGCAAGGGATGAACTCGAACCCGGCACGCTATTCCGCTCAGTTACATACTGACAGCTCTGAACACATCGCGCTAGGCTTAAAGCGCTCCGAGCACTCATTTTTTAGATGATTCGATGCATCACATCCTCGCCATGTGCTAGGAGGCGGAACGCGGGCCTGAGATACACTGGGTCGTAGACCGGCATACTGTCGGTTTTCTTTTGTGGTCCAACCCAGGTTCAGTGCCCTACAAGGGGCCGCTGCCTGCGTCTGGCCGAGCAATCGTCTTACACATGGTGAGGAGACCGGCGTGGCAGCCAACACTTCGAAAACAGCACGCGCTTCCGTCAAGGCCGGCCAGAAGGCAGGCAAGGCGGGCGGACTCAACGTTCTCGGGGAATTCAAGTACCTGATCCCGCTCAACAAGGGCAAGCACGTGTACCTGCGCGACCTGACCGATGGCAGCACCAAGCACTTCGCCACCGGTTCGGACGACTTCGCCGAGGCCGTCAAGGTCCTCGCCGAGGCCGGGCACGGCGAGAAGATCAAGGCCGAGATCGAGGCCTTCGCCGCCGACCTGCCCGCCGAGCAGGGCTGGGACACCACCTTGAAGTCCCTCGAAGAGGCCGGTGCTTTCGGCGAGGTCGCCGAGGCCGCCGCCTGAGGCACCCGATACGGCAGAGGCTCCTTCCGCACGGCGGAGGGAGCCTTCTTCCGTCTCCGGGCCCTATCCTTCGGACTCCTCGTCGTCGGTGCACACCGGCTCCGACATGGGCGTGTAACTCACTTCCCAGAGCGCGGCCACCTGGAAGCAGTACTCCTCGTCGGGGATGAGCCCGCCCGTGCTCAACTCGAGCTCCACGGTCTCCCCGAGGTTGGACGCCTGGTCGTCGCCGACGCGCTGCCCCAGCACGTAGTACTGCAACTGCGATTCGGCCTCGTCGGCGGTCGCCGGGGCCTCCCAGGTCAGCGTGACCTCGCCGTCGATCCACGAGGCGATCTGGACGTTGCGCGGCGCGTCGGCGCCCTCGGTCTCGGCCTCGGGTACGTCGTCGACGCCGTCGGAGTTGAACAGCCACAGCCAGCCGACCACGACCAGCGAGAGCACGACCGTGATCACCAGGCCCAGGACCAGGTACGGCTTGAGGCCGCGCCCCTCTTCCGCGGCCGGGGCCTTGGCGGGCTTGGCCGGCCCCGCGCTGCGCTTGCCGCCGTCGCGGGAGATGACCGGCGGGGCGAACGCCGCCGGCTGCCCCGGCGGAGCCGACTGCGGCGGCGCGGGTGCGGCCCCCTGCGGCGCCCACGGCGTGCTCGGCGGCTGCATGCTCACCGGCGCCTGCGGAGGCGCAGAATGCGGAGCCGCCGAGACCGGCGGCGCGCCCTCGGCAACGTAGTTCTGCATCGCGTTCGGAGCGCTGCTGACCGGCGCCGAGCCGTCCAGCTGGCCCGAGTACCGCGGGTCCGCCGGCTGCCCCAGCTGCGCGCCGTAGCCGCCGGTCGACCCGAGCGTGTAGGCCGAATCGGGCGAGTTCGGAGGCTGCGAGCCGACCGGCGCGAACGGATCCAGCGGCCCCATCTGCGGCGGCCGGCTCTCCAAGGGCCGGTAGACCGTGGCCTCGTTGCTGACGTCGCCGATCTTGGCCGGGCCCCCGATCTTCGCGATCCCGCCGGTGGAACCGAACAGGCCCCGCTGGAGCTCCTCGGCGAAGGCGGCGCAGGACTCCGGACGCCGCGCCGGATCCCGCGAGAGCGAGCGCAGCAGCAGGCCCTCGAGCCACTCGGGGACGTCGTCGCGCTGGAGCTTCGGGGGCTGGGCCTCCGAGGTGACCCGCTCGCGGTGTGTGTCCGGGTCGGTCCCGCCCTCGGGGTTGGCGAACGGCGCGTGCCCGGCCAGCAGGTGCCACATGCTCGAAGCGAGGCTGAACAGGTCGCTGGCGGCGGTCTGGGCCTGACGCAGCAGTGCCTCCGGTGAGGCGTGGAGCGGGGTGAGCTTGTCGATCGCCTCGGTCGCCGACAGCGCCGCCGGGGCGCGGGCGATCCCGAAGTCCGCCAGCGCCGGACCGTACTGGCCCCGCAGGATGTTCTGCGGTTTGACGTCCCGGTGCAGGATGTTCGCGTTGTGCGCCGCCTGGAGCGCCTGTCCGATCTTGATGCCCACGTCGACGACGTCGCCGACCGGCAGCGGGCCGTCCGCCTTGAGGATCGCCGAATAGGAGCCGCCGTCGCAGTACTCCATGACGATGTACGGCTGCCCGATCTGGGTCGAACCGGTGTCGATGATCGAGACGATGTGGGGGTGGTTGGAGACCGCGACGGTGGCCTCGAGCTCTTTGGAGACCGAATCGGCGGTCGTCATGTCGTCGTCGACCAGGAGGACCTTGACGGCCACGGTCCGGTCGAGCCGCTCCTGGACGGCGCGGTAGACGAACGCGGTCGACCCGTGCGCGACCATCTCGAAGTCGCGGAAGCCGGGGATGTCCGGAGTGGGGGAGCTCAAGGGTGCGGCTTTCTGTTGGGGACGAGCAGTGAAGAACGTTCAAGCGTCCCCAACAGATTAGCCGCCGCTTCTAAATGTGCCCGGCCTGCCCGTTGAGCAGGTTCGCGACCCGGATCAGGCCCAGGTGCGAGTACGCCTGCGGGTGGTTGCCCAGGCCGCGCTCGGCGATCGGGTCCCACTGCTCGGGCAGCAGGCCGGTCGGTCCGGCGCAGGCGAGGATCTGCTCGAACAGCTCCTCGGCATCGGTCCGGCGGCCCACCTGCATGTACGCCTCGGCCATCCAGGCCGCGCACAGGATGAACCCGCCTTCGGTGCCCGGCAGGCCGTCGTCGCGGTGGTACCGGTAGACCGTCGGACCGCTGCGCAGGCCCGCCTCGATCTTCAGGACCGTCTTGAGATACCGCGGGTCGTCGGGCTCCAGCAGCCCGGACAGGCCCACCCACAGGCTGGCCGCGTCCAGGTCGTCGTGCCCGTAGGCGGCCGTGTAGGCCCCGACCTCGTCGTTCCAGCCCAGCTCCAGCACGTTCCCCGCGATCGAGTCGCGCAGCTTGGGCCAGGTGGGGCCGTACTCCATGCCGAACTGCTCGGCGACCTTGAGCGCGCGGTCGACCGTCGCCCAGCACATGACCTTGGAGTAGACGTGGTGGCGCGGCGCCTGCCTGGCCTCCCAGATGCCGTGGTCGGGCTCGTGCCAGCGCTTCTCTACCGCCTCGACCATGCTGGTCATGACCGACTGCTCGAAGTCGGTCAGGTGGCCGCGGCGCTGCGCGACCGACTCGATGAGCATCGCCACCGGCCCGAACACGTCGAGCTGCACCTGGCTGGAGGCGGCGTTGTTGATGCGCACCGGCCGCGAGCCGGCGTAGCCGGGCAGGGTGTCGATGATCGCCTCGGGGGAGGGGGCGGCGCCCTCGATGTCGTAGAGCGGGGCGAGGCGCTCGGGGTGCCCCACGGTGCGTTCGATGATCCCTGCCACGTATTCGAAGTACGACTCGGCCTCGGTGAGCGAGCCGAGGTCGACCAGGGCGTGCGCGGTCATGGCCGCGTCGCGGATCCAGCAGAACCGGTAGTCCCAGTTGCGGACCCCGCCCAGCTCCTCGGGCAGCGAGGTGGTGCCGGCGGCCAGGATCGCGCCGGTCGGCTGGTAGCACAGGGCCCGGAGCGTCAGCGCCGAGCGCGAGACCGCCTCGGGCTCGGTGAGCGGGAGCTTCAGCGACTCCGACCAGTTGCGCCAACCGGCCTCGGTGGTGCGCCGCCGCACCTTGACCGGCGGCTTCCACGCGTCCAGGTCGTCGACGCCGCAGCGCATCTCGAGGGTCAACTCGCCGCCGATCTGGCTCAGATCGACCCGGGCGGTGGCCAGGCAGTGCTGGCCGTCGTGCTCGACGCGCCACTCCACGCCGGGGCTGCGCAGGCTGATCGGCTCGTTGGCGCTCAGGACCTTCAGGCCCGACTCGTCGATCGGCTGGAGCTGCACGGGCATCTGCCCGAACTCCGGGCGCGGCGCGAAGGTGATCTCGACCGGGACCTCACCGGTGATCTGGCGGACCAGGACCGTGGCGTTGAGGTCGCCGCGGCGCCGCGGGGTGGAGTCCATCCAGTCGGTGACCGTCAGGCCCGGCCAGCGGGTCTCGACGGTCATCGTCCCGGCCACGTACCGCTGCCCCAGCGGGATGCCGGCGTTGACCGGCTGCACGGTGAAGTGCCCGGCGTGCTCCCCGCCGAGCAGCTCGGCGAAGATCGAGCCCGAGTCCGGGCGCGGGTGGCACATCCACGCCACCCGCCCGTCCGGGCTCAGCAGTGCGTGGTTGGCCCCGTCGGCGACCATCGTGTGCCGCTCGATGAGCTGGGCCGACTCGCCCTGGAGCCAGGACCGGCGGGTGTCGACCAGCTGCGCGAGCAGCTTCGCGACATCCTGCGGATCGGCGATCCGGTGCGTGGCCCGGGTGGGCCCGGACCCGACCCGCACGCCGATGTCGGGGCCGTGGAGGTTCGCAAACGCGTTCTCGTCGGTCACGTCGTCGCCGAGGAACAGCACGGCCGAGGCCCCCAGCTGATGGCGCAGCTTGTCCAGGGCGTCGCCCTTGTGGGTGGTCACCACCGACAGGTCGATGACCGCCTTGCCCTCGGTGGTCTGCACCCCGTCCCAAGTGGAAGGGCCTTCCAGGGCCGCCCTGACCGCCGCATCGGCGTCGCTCTCGGTCGCTTCCCTGACGTGCAGCGCCGCCCCGGCCGGCTTCGGCTCGACCCGGGCGCCCTCGTAGCGCTCGGCGAGGGCGGTCAGCTCGGCCACGAGCTTGTCCCGCCGCCGCTGGTCCTCGCTCGAGAGCGCCCGGGTGAAGCCGACGTCGAACTCCGAGCCGTGCGAACCGACCAGGTGGATCTCGCTGGGGAGCCGCGAGAGCGCCGCCAGGTCCCGCAGCGCGCGCCCCGAGACGACCGCGACCTTCGTCTGCGGCAGATTCGCGAGCGTTCGCAGCGCCGACACCGACTCCGGGATCGGCTTCGCCTGGGACGGATCGGTCACGATGGGGGCGAGCGTGCCGTCGTAGTCGCAGGCGATGAGCAGTTGCGGAACGCGAGCGAGTCTGGTCAGGGCCGAGCGAAGCTCGTCGGAGGAACTCAGTCCTTCGGGGCCGAGTCCCTCTGGGCTAGGTGCGGTCATCAGGCGTATCTCCAACACCGGTCAGTTGCGATTTTAGGCAAGTGCCTAACAATGATGGCTAGCCGAATTTACGCTCACGAGCTTCGCCGAGAGGACCCGCCGGGCGCAGTTCGGAATTAGTGTCCTTCCGCCTCATCGGCGGTCGAGCTGCCCGGATTGTACGCCGCGCTTCGCTCCGGAACTCCTAGCGCCGTGAGGAAACTGCGTGCCCATCGGGTGACGTCGTGCTTACGCAGATACCGCCTCATCGCGCGCATCCTCTTCATCTTATCTTCCGCGGACGATTCCGTCGCTGTCACAAATCCGTCTTTCAAACCGGTCAAATCGTGCGGGTTCACCAGATATGCCTGCCTGAGATCCCCTGCGGCACCGGCGAACTCGCTCAGAACGAGCGCGCCGTGGTTGTCGACCTGGCTGGCCACGAACTCCTTGGCCACCAGGTTCATGCCGTCGCGCAGCGGCGTGACGGCCATGACATCGGCCGCCTGGTATAGCGCGGCCAGCTCGTAGCGGTCGAACGACTGGTGCAGGTAGTGCACCGCCGGGAGCCCGACCTGGCCGAATTCGCCGTTGATGCGCCCGACCTCGCGTTCGACCTTGTCGCGCAGCACCCGGTACTGCTCGACCCTCTCGCGGCTGGGGGTGGCCACCTGGACCATCACGTTCCGGGGCACCTCGAAGCGGCCGTCCTCCAGCAGCTCGCGGAACGCCTTGAGGCGCTGCTCGATGCCCTTGGTGTAGTCGAGCCGGTCCACCCCGAGCATGATCGTCTCCGGGTCGCCGAGCTCGGCGCGGATCTCCTTGGCGCGCTGCCGGACTCGATCCGAGGCGGCGATCTGCTCGTTGTAGGCGGTGTCGATGGAGATCGGGAAGGCGTCGGCCCGGACCAGGCGGTCGTCGACGGTGACGTAGTGGCCGCGCGGCCGGTAGCCGAGCAGATGGCGGGTCAGCGACAGGAAGTTCTGGGCCGCCAGCGGGCGCTGGAAGCCGACCAGGTCGGCCCCCAGGAGCCCCTTGAGGATCTCCATGCGGTGCGGCAGCTGCATGAACAGTTCCACCGGCGGGAACGGGATGTGCAGGAAGAAGCCGATGCGCAGGTCCGGTCGCCGCTCGCGGAGCATCGCCGGGACCAGTTGCAGCTGGTAGTCCTGGACCCAGACCACCGCGCCGGGCGCGGCCTCGGCCGCGCACACCTCGGCGAAGCGGGTGTTGACCTCCAGGTACGACTTCCACCAGGAGCGGCGGAAGACCCGCGGTTCGACCGCGTCGTGGTAGAGCGGCCAGAGCGAGGCGTTCGAGAACCCCTCGTAGTAGCGTTTGACTTCGTCGCCGCTGAGCTCGACCGGCAGCAGCCTGATCCCGTCGGCCTCGAAGGGCTCGGGCGCCGGCCCGGTCTGGCCGGCCCAGCCGACCCAGGTGCCCTGGTTGGCCTGCAGTACTGGTTCGAGGGCGGTGACGAGGCCGCCAGGGGATCGGCGCCAGGTTCGATTTCCCTCGTCGTCGACCGTGGAGTCGACGGGGAGGCGGTTGGCCACGACAATGAATGATGCGTTGCTCAATTTGGTAGTCCCTCCTTGGCACCAGATTACCGGCGGTGCCCGGGAGTGCCGCCGCCGTGACGCATCAGCCCCCGGGCGAGCCCGAATGGCGGGAATGGGGAGGGGCTTGACATCATTGAGCGGATCGATATCGAGTGACGTTGAGGGATCAGTGTGGCGCAGTTCATTTACACCATGGAGAAGGCTCGCAAGGCGCACGGCGACAAGGTCGTCCTCGACGATGTGACCTTGTACTTCCTGCCTGGTGCCAAGATCGGCGTGGTCGGCCCGAACGGCGCCGGCAAGTCGAGCCTGCTCCGGATCATGGCCGGGCAGGACCAGGTCTCCAACGGCGACGCCAAGCTCGCGCCCGGCGCCACCGTCGGCATGCTGGCCCAGGAGCCGCCGCTGGACGAGTCCAAGACCGTCATGGAGAACGTCCAGGAGGCCGTGGCCCCCATCCAGGCGAAGATGGACCGCTTCAACGAGGTCGCCGCCGAGATGGCCACCGACTACACCGACGAGCTGATGGCCGAGATGGGCCGCCTCCAGGAGGAGCTCGACGCCGCGAATGCCTGGGAGATCGACTCTCGCATCGAGCAGGCCATGGACGCCCTGCGCTGCCCGCCCGGGGACTCGGCGGTCACCATCCTCTCCGGAGGCGAGCGGCGCCGCGTCGCCCTCTGCAAGCTCCTGCTCGAGCAGCCCGACCTGCTGCTGCTCGACGAGCCCACCAACCACCTCGACGCCGAGAGCGTGCTCTGGCTCGAGCGGCACCTGGCCGCCTACCCCGGTGCCGTCATCGCCATCACCCACGACAGGTACTTCCTGGACAACGTCGCCGAGTGGATCCTCGAGCTCGACCGCGGCCGGACCTACCCCTACGAGGGCAACTACACCACCTACCTCGAGAAGAAGGCCGAGCGCATGAAGGTGGAGGGCCGCAAGGACTCCAAGCTCCAGAAGCGCCTCAAGGACGAGCTCGAGTGGGTCCGCTCCAACGCCAAGGGCCGCCAGACCAAGTCCAAGGCCCGCCTGGGCCGCTACGAGGAGATGGCCGCCGAGGCCGAGAAGACCCGCAAGCTCGACTTCGAGGAGATCCAGATCCCGCCGGGCCCGCGCCTGGGCAACTCGGTCATCGAGGTCAAGGACCTTCACAAGGGCTTCGACGGCGAGACCCTGATCAACGGCCTGGACTTCAACCTGCCCCGCAACGGCATCATCGGCATCATCGGGCCCAACGGCGTCGGCAAGACCACGCTGTTCAAGACCATCGTGGGCCTGGAGAAGCCCGACTCCGGCGAGGTCGGCATCGGCCCGACCGTCCAGCTCTCCTACGTCGACCAGGGCCGCGAGGGCCTCAACGGCGACCAGACCGTCTGGGAGGTCGTCTCCGACCGCCTCGACTACATCATGGTCGGCAAGGTCGAGATGCCCTCGCGCGCCTACCTGGCCGCCTTCGGCTTCAAGGGCCCCGACCAGCAGAAGCCCACCAAGGTCCTCTCCGGCGGCGAGCGCAACCGCCTCAACCTGGCGCTGACGCTCAAGGAGGGCGGCAACGTCCTCCTGCTCGACGAGCCGACCAACGACCTCGACGTCGAGACGCTCTCGAGCCTGGAGAACGCCCTGCTGGAGTTCCCCGGCTGCGCCGTGGTCATCAGCCACGACCGGGCCTTCCTCGACCACGTCGCCACCCACATCCTGGCCTGGGAGGGCGTGGACGAGCACGGCGAGCCCCGCTGGTTCTGGTTCGAGGGCAACTTCGACTCCTACGAGAAGAACAAGATCGAGCGGCTCGGCCCCGACGCGGCCAAGCCCCACCGGGTCACCCACCGCAAGCTCACCAGGGACTGAGGATGGCCCGCTTCTCGGTGGACGTGGCCCTGCGCTGGTCGGACATGGACGCGTTCGGCCACGTCAACAACAACCAGTACCTGGTGCTGCTCGAAGAGGCCCGCGTGGCGCTGATGTTCGGCGCCGCCGGCGAGGCCGGCCTGGCCGGCTTCCGCGAGGGCATCGTGGTCGCCCGGCACGAGATCGACTTCCTGCTGCCGGTCACCGTGCCGGCCGAGGCCAGGGTGGAGCTGTGGATCGAGCGGATCGGCAACGCCTCGTTCACCGTCTCCTACGAGATCCACGCCGACGACAAGATGTGCGCGCGGGCCAAGTCGGTCCTGGTGCCCTACGACGTCGACGAGGGCCGTCCCCGCCGCCTCACCGACCCCGAGCGGGACTTCCTGCGGCAATGGGAAGCCTAGGGCTCGCCGCCGACGACGCCGCCTTCGCCGCGCGCGTCGCGCGCCTCGACTCCGCCGCGCCCGTGCTCGTCCGGGACGGGCGCCTGTGGGCCCTCCTGCCGTTCGGAGTGCTGGCCTGCCGCGAACTCGCCGGGGACTTCCCCGACGGCGTCTTCCGGGCCGCCGACCTCGGCGAGGGCCTGCGGGACGCGGACCCGGCAGGGGAGTGGCGCGGGCGGCTGCCCCGCGGCGACTGGGAGACGATCGAGTCCCTGCCGGCCCCCGAGGTCGCCAGGCTCGACCGCCAGGCCGCCGACGCGATCCGGGCCCGGCGGGGCCAGGGCGTCGGCGACCGCCGCCTGCGGGACGCGATGCTCGACCACGTCGCCGTGCGCGTCGAGCGCGGCGACGCCGAGTATCCCGTCCAGTTCCGGCTCGTGGCGGCGCTGATGCGCATGGGCTTCCTCGGAGAGGACCCGGTGAGGGTGCTCCGCGCCGGCAACCGCGTCGGTCTGGCGGCCACTTATGGCGTAGTCTGGGAACGCGAACGCGGCCTGCCCCTGCTCTGAAGGCCGATCCCGACACTGACGGATACCCGACGTAGCGGGGGCTTCATGGGCCGATTCTCGCCACCGACGTATGAGACGGGTGACAGTCAGGCCCAGCGCCTGCGAACGTGTGCGCGAGGCCTCATACTTTTGGACAGGAATGACTGACGGTTGTGCAATGTCGGTCCCAAGTCCTAGGCTGCTCAGCGTTACGGGACGTAACTTGGCAAAGCGCGAACAGCGCATATCCGGGTAAGTCCAGCAAGCCGGACGGCCAACGTTTAACCCAACTACTGCCGGTGATTCGCATTTTGGGTGGGAAAGGCGGACGACGAATATGGCATGGTGGCGCAGCAGCAGGAAGCGCGACTCCAAAGACGAGGCTTTCACCGAGCCGCTCTCAGAGAGCGACGGTGAACTCGGCGAGGCCGCCGACCGGGCGCAGGCCCGCGGCAGCCAGCCGAACGCGGTGCCGGCGCCTCGCACCGACTCCCCCGATTTCGCCATGTCCGAACCCGAATCGGAGTTCGCGCACGCGGCCGCCGAACAGCTCTCCTTCGGCCCGGCCCGGGAGCAGATCTCCGAGGTCGACCGCTGGCACCTGATCAAGAGCGACCTGGAGGAGATCGACCCCGAGTTCGTCGCCGACCTCGAATCGATCGCCGCCGGAGCCCGCGACGAGCCCGCGCCGCTGGACCACGACCGGATCGTGGCCGCGCTGAAAAACCTCGAGATCCGCTACCTGGTCGACGAGAACGGCGGGATCGTGGCCCTGTGGGAGCGCCACATCGTCCAGATGCGCGCCGAAGGCCCCGAGCGCGACATCCTCGTGCTGCGCGCCCGCGCCTACCAGACCGTTCCCCGCGAATGGGCCGAGCGCGGCTTCGCGGCCATGAACGAGTGGAACCGGACCCGCCGGTTCCTCAAGGCCTACCTCGGCGAGCCGACCGAGTCCGGCGCGCTGCCGGTCTTCGGCGAGATCCAGGTACCGGTCCGCCCCGGCATCACCGACGCGCTGCTCGAAGAGCTGATCGACTGCGGCACCGCCATTTCCGGCACGTTCGTCGAGTGGCTCGAAGGAGAGCTGCTCTAGCCCCGAAAGTCCGTCCGGTATGGATGGATGTGGCGTGGATCGCCGCAGCTCTCCCACATCGAGGGACGGCGCGGCGAGCCGCCCATGGGTATCATTCAGGTGCCTCGACTGAACGATCGACCCCTGGAGCTCCCCATGACTTCCATCCCCCCGGAAGAACAGCGCCCGCAGCAGTACCCGGGGCCCGACGCCGGGCCTCCCGGCGAAGCGGCCCCGGCGCAGCCGCCCGCGGCCGGTCCCGAACCGCAGGGTGCGCCGCCGGCCTCGCCCGCGCCGCTCGGAGCGATGCCCCCCTCGCCCGACCCCCGGCCCGCGCAGTCGCCCTCGCCCCAGGCCGCCCCGCCCGCGATGACTCCGCCGCCGACCCAGCCGCAGCAGCCCCAGCAGCAGTACGCCCAGGCGCCGCCGATGCCCCCCGCCGGCCCGATGCCTCCCACCGGCCCGATGAACACCGGCGCGATCCCCATGCCGCCTCCGCCGCCCAAGCCCCGGCGCGGCGGGTTGATCGGCCTGGCCGTCCTGGCCTCGATCCTCGGTGTCGCCGCGGTCGTCTTGGCGGTCCTGTTCGTCCAGAAGTCGGGGGAATCCTCCGACCAGGCCGACCAGATCACCGAACTCGAAGCCTCCAAGGAGGAGCTCGAGCAGACCAACGAAGGCCTGAGCGACAGCCTCGCCGACCTCCAGGACGTCTCCGACCAGTTCAGCGCGTGCGCCGAGGCCTTCGAGGAATGGGACGACCACGAGTACGAGGGCGACCTCGACCCCAACGCCGAGAACTTCGAGGACCTGCTCACCGACGACGAGTACCTCGAGTGGGGAATCGAGCAGAATGAGCTGTACCTGGAGGCCCAGGAGCAGTGCACGACCTGATCCCGGACCGCCGGACGCGGCGCGGGAACGTCAGGCGTTCCGCATGAAATCCGCGGCGCGCTCCATGTACTCCCACATGGCCTTGTCGTACTCGGGCGGGAGCGCCACGGTGTCCATCGCGTGGCGCATGCAGCGCAGCCACGCGTCGCGTTCGCGTTCGCCGATCGTATAGGGGGCGTGGCGCATCCGCAGGCGCGGGTGGCCGCGCTCCTCGGAGTAGGCGTGGGGGCCGCCCCAGTACTGCTCCAGGAACATACGCAGCCGCCGCGCGGCCGGGGCCAGGTCCTCCTCGGGGTAGAGCGGGCGCAGGACCTGGTCGTCGGCGACCTGCTCATAGAAGGCGTCGGTCAGGCGCTCGAAGGTCTCGCTGCCGCCCACGGCCTCGTAGAACGACTGGGTCGGGGCGGGCTGGCCGGTCGGGGTCAAAGGCACGACCGAGCGCGGGCTATCAGAAGGCATCTATCCATCGTGCCCTGATGCGCACCGACTGGGAACCCAATCCGACCCGCGTCACACCGAATGCGCCCGAGATCACTCAGAAAACGCCCGATTCCCACCGGTCGTCCCCGTTGGGCGCGCCTTACGCGTTCGGACCGGCCGATTCCCGCGGCACGTACACCCGCGCACCCGAGGTCGAGATCCCCGCCTCGCGCAGCGACTCGCTGATGCGTCGCCGCAGCTCCCGGCCCGCCGCCCACTGCTCGTCGCTGACCGTCCGCACCCCCAGCCGCACCATGATCTGGTCGATCGTCATCTCGGTCGGACCGAGATACTCAGGTTCGGCGAGCACGGACCGGCTCCACTGCTCGTCGGCGGCGAACGCCTGCGCGGCCTCGATGATCTTCTCCCCGGCCAGGTCGACGTCGACGTTCGGCGGCAGCGGCGTGTCCACCACCACGAACGCCCAGCTCTGGCTCGAGTTCCCCACTCGCAGGATCTGGCCGTTGCGCACGTACCACAGTGTGCCGTCCAGCGCCCGCAGCGTCGTCACCCGCAGGCCCATGTCCACCACTTCGCCGGCGGCGTCGCCCACGTCCACCCAGTCGCCGACTCCGTACTGGTCTTCCACCAGGATGAAGATCCCCGCCAGGTAGTCCTGCACCAGGTTCTGCGCCCCGAAGCCGATCGCGACGCCCGCGATCCCCGCGCTGGCCAGTATCGGCGCCAGGTTCACCTCGAACACGCTGAGCACCAGCATGAACGCAACCGACCAGATCACGATCGAGGCGATGTGCTGGAGCACGCTGGTGAGCGTCTCGGCCCGCTGCGCGGTCCGGTCCCCGACGAGCGATTCCCGCCGCGACGACGAGGCCGAGAGCCGCTCGGCCAGGTCGCTGATCCCCTGCGGTCCCCTCACCGTCGTGGCCCGCTTGATGATCTTGGCGATCGACCGGTTCACCAGCCAGCGCAGCACCAGCGCGGTCACGATGATCAGCAGCACCTGGAGAATCCGGTCGACCACCCCGCCCCCGTCTGACGCCAGGCCCGCGTTGTCGGTGATCCGCCACAGCAGCGAGCAGGAGTTGAACCCGCCCTCGCAGGGCGAGTCTTCGGTGGCGGCCAGCAGTTCCAACGTGCGTCCTTCCGTGCTCGGCAACGGCGGTCATAGTCGGCCGAAACCGGTCGTCAACGGCCGTTCGAAGAGACGATATTCCCTCGTCACCGAAGATCCCACGGAACCGGGGTGCAATTTCTTGAGATTTAGGTCAAACTTGACGAGACCGATGGCTTGGAGGTTAGACACCGTGATACGTCCTCGACATAGGAAGGCTCCCGACAGCGATGATCCTTCCCCAAGTGCCCATACGAATCTGTTCACTCACAACGCCGTGGCCCTAGGCTCGGCGCTTGTTTTGAACCAGAGTTATGAGCCGCTTTGCGTGGTCCCGGTGAAACGGGCGGCAGTGCTGCTGCTCACCCGCAAGGCAGAGACCGTCGCCCCCGGTGACGGTTTTCTTCGCAGCGAGACGATGAACATCCCCGTCCCCGCCGTCGTGCGCCTCAACCGGTACGTGTCGATCCCCAGGCAGGTCGGCTCCAGCCCCTCCCGGCGCGGCGTGTTCGTCCGCGACGACTGGCGCTGCGTCTACTGCGGATCATCGGCGGAGACCATCGACCACGTGATCCCGCGCTCCCGAGGAGGCACCCACACCTGGGACAACGTCGTCGCCGCCTGCGCCCCCTGCAACCACCGCAAAAGCGACCGCACGCTCGCCGAACTCGGTTGGAGACTGCCGCGCGCCCCCAGGCCCCCCTCGGGATGGCAGCTGCGGGGCTTCCGCGGGCAGCGCCGCCCCGATCCGGCCTGGGAGGCGTGGCTCCCCCAGCGTCGCCACAACCACAGGCCGAGAATCGCCTGACCCTCCCCCGCACAGCGCAAGACATCGGGTGCAAGCCCGCCGACGGAAGTTCTCGCCGGCGGGCTCGCTGCATCCCCAAGCTGGACCCGGGTCGTGTGCGACTGAACGCACCTTGCCACCGCCTGCGGATCTTCGAAGACCCGATCTGGACTAGGCTGAGTACCGGATGTCACGTTGTGCCTGTATCTGTGGGAGCAATTTGACTTCTTCCCCTCCCGGAGGGGAGGGAACTCCGACCGGTCACCCGATCGGTTTTCCTGCTTCGATGGTGACCGCCACCGAACCGAAGTCCGGAGGTCTTACGTGGCCTCCACAGGCTGCACATCCCGCCAGCCCGGCGGTAAGGTCGCAATGCTTGGTTTTCGCGGAGCGACCGCCACAATTGTACGACTCTGAGAAGTACCTCCCACGTGAGGTCGCCTTCCCAAGAGAAGAAAGGGGGCCGCGCCCTACCTCACCGGCCCGAGGGTCGGAGTCTCCAGGCGCAACAACCGATGACCAACTTGACGGTCCTCCAGGAGCTGCTGATCTTGTTCGGCGTCCCGATCCTGGTCGTGATCGCGGTCTTCGCCGCGGTCTTCCTGCGGCACCCGCGGCCGCAGTCGCGCTACCGCCCCGGCCAGCCCTACGACTTCAAGCCGGTGTGGTTCATCGCCCGAGATGGCGCGGTCGGCGACGCCGCCCCCGCGGCGGCGGCCATCGAGTCATCAGAAAGCGGCGACGAAGCGTTCGCCGGCGGACCCAAGGGAGGCGCCCATGGCAGCTGGTAACGACGTGGCCCGCCGCACGGCGGACGACCGGAGCCCCGAGGGCGTCCAGCCCGAGGTCCTCGAAGGGCCCTTCGACGTCAAGGAGCTGCTGCACCTGGACGAGGCCCTCACCGCCGCCGAGCGCGACGGTGGCGGACTCCACTACAGCGTCTACGTGGGCCCGCTGCACGACCCGGTGCGCGGCGCCGCCGAGACGATGCACGACCGCCTGTCCGACCCCGACAAGTCGGTGCTGATCGCCGTCTCGCCCGAGCAGCGCAAACTGGAGATCGTGACCGGCAAGCTCGCCCAGGACAAGATCCCGGACCGCTCTGCGGCCCTGGTGGTCTTCTCCATGGAAGCGGCCTTCGGAGCCGGAAACCTCGCCGAGGGCGTCGTCACCGGCCTGCGGATGCTCGCCGAGACCGCCCGCGGCGCGTTACCGCGACAGCGTATGAGAACGCCGGTCGGGCTTCGGCCCGGCCGGCGCCGCTGTCTGTTCGCCCCTACCGCTCGGGCATCTGCCGGTCCAGCAGCCCCGGCGCGTCGGTCAGCTCCAGCTTGGAGACGAACTCGACCCACGACAGCGAATCGGCCACCGTCTCCCGGATCGACAGCACCGTAGTACCCGGGATCCGCAGTGTCAGCGTCGCCGGAGTGCCCAGCTCCTTCTGCGCCAGCACCGCCTCGGTCGGCTGCCCGCCCAGGCCCCGCGCCAGCTCGAACACCGCCGCCTCGTTCTCCTTGGCGACCGGCACCCAGTCCATGTCCCGGGCCAGCAGCAGCTCCGCCCCGAGCTTCTTGCCCTCGACCTCGCCGTTGTAACGCAGGACGATCCGGTTCGAGTCGCCCCTGGCCCCCACCAGATGCCACGCCTCGTCGGTCAGGTCCACCAGCTGGCCCTCGAACCGCCCCACCGCGCCGCGCACCTGCTTGGCCTGCCGCCGGGCCGCCAGCGGGCGGCCGACGATGCGGAAGACCGCGATGAGCACCCCGAGCACGACCACGCCGACGGCCATGCCCGCGACCGGATGCAGCTCGATCACGATGCTCTCCATGACCGCCACCGGCACCAGCACACCTGCCGAGAACCCCAGCAGCGGCTTGAGCCAGAACGGACCGGTCTGGCCCGGCAGGCGCAGCGGCGCCAAAAGCCCGACCGTGGACGCCGCGACCAGCGAGATCCCGACCAGCATCGGCGAGGGCGCCTCCGTCGACTCCAGCCACGACACCGCCCACCACGACAGGAACACCGCGCCGATCGCGACGGTGGGAATGAGGAGCACGACCGCGAACAGCAGCTGCTGCGGCTGGGGGCGGGACCGCGAGGCCATCAGGGGACCGAGCAGCAGCAGCGGCAGCACGATCCCGAACAGAGCCACCACGGTGGCGCTTATCACGACCACCGGCAAAAGCGCAGACAAGACCGCTTTCTCCTTCTTGGCAGAATTGGCTTACGGCTCGCATACATCGCCGCAACTGATGGAGCAAGCAGAGCCTATCAATGGCCCCGAACAGGGCTCGGGGCTCCGGGACCGCCGTCCCGAAGCCCCGCGAGGCACGAACTCCTAAGCGGCCCGCCGGTCGCATTCCTGCCCGGCCAGCGCCCGAGCCAGGTCGGCCCGGCCCTCGGCCACGCCGCGCTTGACCGGCGCAGGCCGGTCCTCGGCCAGCCAGCCGTCGACCACGGCCAGCGAGTCCGCGTCGATCAGGTTCGACGGGAACGCCAGCTTCGAGAACTCCACGGCCTGCTGCGCGCCCAGCTTCTCCCACAGCTCCGGGACCGCCTCCAGGTAGCCGCCCAGGTACGGGCGCACCAGATCGGCCTGGTCGAGCGGGCCGAAGCCCATCATCGAGGAGCGCCGGATGTAGTTCTCGGTGGAAGGATCGACGATCCGCTGCCAGGCGCGCTCCTTGGCCGCGGGGTCGGGGACCGCGGCGCGGGCGATGAACGACAGCCGCTTGCCGTCGGCGGTGTCGTCCCGCTCCAGCTCGCGGTCGATCTCGTCCTCGGCGGCCGCGCCGCCCGCGACCAGCCCGGTCAGCAGCGACCACCGCAGGTCGGCGTCGACGGCCAGGCCCTCTGGCACGTCCGCGCCCTCCAGCCAGCCGCGCAGCCGCGCCAAGTCCTCCTGCGAACGCGAGGACGAGGCGTAGGCCTTCGTCCAGGACCGCTGCTGGTCCGAGCCCGGCTCGGCCGAGGCCATCGCCCCTTCCGCGGCCCGCGCCCACCGCTCGCGCAGGTCGGCGCGCGCGGCCGGGTCGGCGTAGGCCAGCGCCCCGCCGACCTGCCGCTGGGCGACGGTCACGATGTTGATGTCGGACTCGTCGGGCAGGCTCTTGCAGCCCAGCGCGACGAACTGGGACGCCGGCAGCTCGGCGTCCCGCAGCATGTCCCAGGCCGCGGCCCAGATCAGCGCCCGCGGCAGCGAGTCGGCGAGCGCCGAGGTGTGCTCCACGGCCGTCTCCAGCGAGCGCTCGTCCAACCGCAGCTTCGCGTACGTCAGGTCGTCGTCGTTGAGCAGCAGCAGGTCCGGTTGCGCGACCCCGGCCAGCTCCGGCACCTCGGTGAGCTCGCCGTCCACGTCGACCTCGACGCGGTCGCGGCGCACCAGCGCATCGCCGTCGAGGTCGTAGAGGCCGATCGCAATGCGATGAGTGCGGGCGGTCGGGTGCTCGTCGGGGACCTCCTGGCGCACCGCCACGCGAGCGTAGGAGCCCTCGCCGTCGACCTCCAGCTCAGGCCGCAGGGTCGAGACCCCGGCCGTGCGCAGCCACGTGTCGGCGAAGTCGGCCAGCGGCTTCCCGCTGGCGGTCTCCAGCTCTCCCAGCAGGTCCGAGAAGACCGCGTTGCCGAACTCGTGCTTGCGGAAGTAGGAGCGCAGACCGGAAAGAAACGGCTGGATCCCGACGTAGGCCACCAGCTGCTTGAGGATGGACGCGCCCTTGGCGTAGGTGATGCCGTCGAAGTTGGCCTGCACCGACTCGGTGTCGGGCATCTCGGAGTACACCGGGTGCGTGGTCGGCTGCTGGTCCTGCCCGTAGCCCCAGTTCTTCCGGGCCGACAGGAACGTCGTCCACGCTCCCGAGAAGCGCGTGGCCTCCACGTTCGCCCAGTGGCTGGCCCACTCCGCGAACGACTCGTTCAGCCACAGGTCGTCCCACCAGCGCATCGTGACCAGGTCGCCGAACCACATGTGCGCCATCTCGTGCAGGATCACGTTCGCCCGCTGCTCCAGCTCGAAGTCGGTGACCTGACTGCGGAACAGGAACGACGCCTCTGCGATGGTGATGCACCCGAAGTTCTCCATCGCCCCGAAGTTGTACTCGGGCGCGAAGACCTGGTCGTACTTCGGCAGCGGGTAGCGGATCCCGAAGTTGGCGTGGAAGTGGTCGAAGCCCTGGCGGGTGATCTCGAAGACCCCCTCGGGGTCCAGGTGCTCCTTCATTGACTGGCGGCAGTACAGGCCCAGCTCGATGCCGTCGTGCGTCTCGGACACCCCGTGGTAGGGGCCGGCGCAGATCGCGGTCACGTACGGGCTCATCCGCGGCGCGGTCTCGAACAGCGTCACCCTCAGCCCCAGCGCGTCGACCCGCTCCTCCGAGGCCGCCGGCATGTTCGAGATCACCTTCCAGTGTCCCGGGGCGCGCACCTCGAATGTGAAGGACGCCTTGAGGTCGGGCTGGTCGAAGCACGCGTAGACCCGCTGGGCGTCGGCCACCTCGAACTGCGAGTAAAGGTAGGTCTCCTTGTCGA
The DNA here is from genome assembly GCF_016428645.1 of Glycomyces salinus. GTDB lineage: Bacteria > Actinomycetota > Actinomycetes > Mycobacteriales > Micromonosporaceae > Glycomyces > Glycomyces salinus. The sequence continues at coordinate 28,232 of NZ_JAELXW010000060.1, forward strand.
CCGGGTCGGTCATGCGGTGGAGGCCCTGCCCGTCGGTCGAATAGGCGCAGATCGCGTTGACGACGACCTCGTTCTCGGCCGCCAGTCCCGGCAGCCGCAGGCCGGCCTTGGGGTCGAAACCGGTGATGTCCACCGGCTCCCCGTTCAGCCAGGCGTCCTCGATCCGTTCGGCGGCGATCTCGATGAAGGTCTCCGCGCCCGGTTCGGCGCACGAGAACTTCACCGCGGTGCGGGAGGAGAAGGTGTCGCCTTCTGCGTGGCCGCTGAGGTCGAGCTCCACCTTGTAGGAGTCGACGTCGAGAAGCTCCGCGCGGCGCCGGGCCTCGTCTCGCGTGAGAATGTGCGTTGCCGCCACAATGCCTGCTTCCTAAGTCATTGCTCATAGTCGAGCGTGGTCGGATGATTCGCTCTCCGCACTGGCACAAGTGCCGAGTGCTGGAGTCCTGGACCGGCAGTCTGGTCCGTCGGCGATCGGTCCGTCCCTGAAGGAGCTGCCGCACCCGCGCATGCGGTGTGTGCAGGGAGATGTCGGGGTCTCCGACTCGGTTCAGGACGTTGATCGCTCCGGCATGATCGGCTTGCCATACCGCCCCGCACGCAGTGCAGTGAAGCCGGTCCCCTCGACGTACCCCAAGGAGGTCTGTAAAGGGTATGACTTGCGAGGTATAGGCAGCGTTGACCAGCCGCACCGCAGAACCTCTACGGCCCGACACGTCGTTCAGCGCCTCGGCGGTGATGCCTTTGGTCCAGGCCGCCAGGCGCCGGTTGGTGTCCTTGCTCAGACGCCTTCGGCTGGAGAAGGTCTTGGTGAGGTCTTCGGCCACCACAACAGTGGCTTTGTCTACGACCGCATGTACTGCTTTGAAAGTGATATCACGCACATGGCGCTGCCACGCGGCAGATCGGCGATCCCGCTTGACGGTACCGAGGTTGTGATCACGAATCAGCTGTGCCTTGGCCAGGTCACCGCGTTGCTCGGCCTTGTCAGCCAGGGCGCGGAGCTTGGCGCGGCGGGAGTTCTTTGCCCTGCGGTGATCGGATTCCGCGGTGAGCAGTGCGCCCAGTTCGGTGCCGTGGTGCATACCGTCGGAGTCGGTGAACACTTCGGTGTAACCCTTATCGACACCCAGCCATGCGGTGCCACGGGGACGCTGCGACGACTTCATGGTGTCGGCATCGATCACATAGTGGACCTCGACCCTCCCGCTTCGCAGAAGCAGTCGCAGAGTCCCGGTCGGAGCGACCGTCGTGTTGAGCGGGATTGAGACCAAGCGGCGCCGCGCCAGGCCTGGGACGGCAAGCCACACCTGGCCGCCTTCGGTCAGGGTGAACGTCCGGTAGAGATCGGACCGCACCACGATCTGGTTCGCCACACGGTTGCGGCCTCTATGGCAGTAGCGGCGCATCATCCGCCGCAGAAACGGATCGTTCACCCAGCCGTCGTACTTCAATGCCGTGAACATTTGCTTCCGGGCCGCCGGGTCGTCGGTGCGCCGCCAGACAGCGCGACGGACACGAGACTTGGCGGACTCACGGTGGACTTTGATGTCGGCTACCGCATCTCGGACAGTTTCCTTCCACGCATTGGCCAGCACTCCAAAGGTTTCGGCGGTGCCGTCCCGCATCCAACGGTCGCGGATCGCGCGATCCGACACGCCCACACCTGCCACCGACCCAAACCGGCGCCACACCAAAGAGCGGACGCTGCCCAAACGCCGGGCCTGGTCGTCGAGCTCGCCATATTTCCTGGCGTTGAGGTCTCTTGAGTAAGCGATACGGGTGACCTTCATCTGCATGTCCGATGTCTCGTGCAACAATGGTTCATTTGTACAACGAATGAAGGCCGTTGACGACGCGGCCCAGGGTCCGGATACGTCAAAAGTGTGTCATATCCCGGGAGTCCCCTCGGCGCGCGCGGCCAGGGCCGGAGCCTCCACTACTCTTGCGGCGTGAGTGCAGCACACCCGATTGAGCAGGCCTGGCTCTCCACCGGTGGGACGGGCGCGAAGAACTACGACGAGTTCCCCGACGAATCCGAGATCACCAGGATCGTCGAGGCCAACCCAGCGAGCGTGTTGGGCGTCGAGATGCCCGCCCACACGCCCGAGGCCGTCGCCGCCGGACTGAGCTTCGAGCAGGCCCTTCCGGCCGCGGCTGAACGGCTGGCCGCCCTCCAGGAAGCCGGACGCTTCGCGTCCTTCGGCGACGTCGCGGTCGCCTACCGCATCTCCGGCGGCGCCGAACCGGTCGCCTACGGGGTGTTCTGCATGGTCGACACCGCCGAGATCTCCTCGGCCGCCGACGAGCCGGGCCGCGTCATCCGCAACGAGGACGTCTTCATCGAGAAGGTCAAGCAGCGCAACGAGCTCAACCAGCGGCTGCACCACCTGCTCAGCCCGGTCCTGCTGCTCCAGTCCAGCAAGGGCGACCAGCTCCACGCCGCCGTCGCCGACGCGATCGCCGCCTCCGGCGACCCGGTCGCCTCCGACGTCGACGAGGCCGGCCGCACCCACGAGATCTGGGCGATCGGCGGCCGGGCCGGCACCGATCTGGCGGCGCTCGCCGGGGACGGCGACCTCATCGTCGCCGACGGCAACCACCGCTCCCTGGCCGCCCAGGTCGGGAAGCTCGACCGTTTCCTGGCCGTCATCACCACTCCGCGGTCGGTCGTCATCCGGCCCTACCACCGCCTGGTGGCCGGCCTGCCCGGCTCCGCCGCGCAGCTGGTCGAGCAGATCGGGCAGATCGGCGCGACCGTCACCGAGGTCGACGGCCCGCCCCAGACCCCCGAGACCGGCGGCACGGTCGTCGTCTACGGGCAGGGTCGCACTTGGGAGATCGCCTTCGGCGACATCGAGGGCACGGTGGTCGACCGGCTCGACCACACCCGCGTCGAGCAGGAGGTCTTCGGCGGACTCCTCGGCCGGGACGCCGGCGACAAGCGCATCACCTACGTCGGCGGCGACTACTCCGCCTCCTGGCTCGCCGAGCAGGTCGACGCCGGCAAGGCCGACTTGGCGATCCTCATCGCCCCGGTCACCGTCGAGGACTTCATCGACGTCAACCTCCAGCGGTTGAAGATGCCGCGCAAGTCCACCTGGTTCGTGCCCAAGGCGCGGGCCGGACTGACCATCGCCGAGCTTCCGAAGGAATAAGGTACGAGTCGTGCGCATTTATCTCGGTTCCGACCACGCCGGGTTCGAACTCAAAGAGCACCTGGTCAAGCACCTGGCCGAGCGCGGCTTCGACGTCGTCGACGTGGGCCCGGCCGCCTTCGACCCCGAGGACGACTACCCGCCGTTCTGCCTCAACGCCGCCGCCAAGGTCGTCGCCGACCCCGGCAGCCTGGGCGTCGTGATCGGCGGATCGGGCAACGGCGAGCAGATCGCGGCCAACAAGGTCCCCGGCTGCCGGGCCGCGCTGGCCTGGAGCGTCGAGACCGCCAGGCTCGGCCGCCAGCACAACGACGCCAACGTCGTGGCCGTCGGCGGGCGCATGCACTCGCTGGAGGAGTCGACGAGCTTCGTCGACGCGTTCGTCGACGAGTCGTTCTCCGGCGCCGAGCGCCACCAGCGGCGCATCGACCAGCTCTCGGAGTACGAGAGGGAGCACCGGCTCCCCGAGATTCCCTGAACCGCATCGATCGCCCGGGCGATCGGCGTATCGGAATCGCTTCGAACTGTTGGTGTCGCGAATCTGGAGTTAGTGGACACGTGTTGGTAGCGTCAATGCATGTCTAAAGGTTTTCGTGTAATCCTGCAGTTCCTCCAGGCGATCTTCCTCCTCTTGGCCGTGCTCCTCCTCGTCGAGTCGGTCACGGACAACCGGGCCGACACCACCTTCCTCTTCGGTTCGGAAGTGCCCCGCGAGCAGTGGGCGATGATCACCGGAATCCTCGCCATCGCCTTCTCTCCCGCGCTGTGGTCGCTGCGCCGCGGCGGCTCCGGTGCCGCGCAGGCGGCCCCGCAGACCATGGGCGCCTACGACCGGGTCCCCGAGCAGCCGCCGGCCGCGCCCCAGCAGCCCCAACCGGGAGGGGTCGGCTTCGAGCCGATGGGCTCCGATCGCGCGCCCGCCCCGCCCTCCAGCTCCTACGGACAGCCCTCCGGCCCCGGATTCGGCGCCCAGCCCTCCGGCGGCCCGTCCCCGTCCTCCCCGCCCCAGCAGGGCGACAGCCCGTGGGGGAGCAGGTGACGCGGCGCGCGGTTGCCCACTGAGACGATCGGAACAGGCCGACCGGCGAGGACGGCGAGCCTTGGCCTCCCGGCGTACGCTAGGGCGACACACTCCATTCGTGAAGGAACCGCGCCCCGATGACGAACGCCACCGCCGACCTCGTCTGCGGCCCCGCTGATCCCCTACCGGGAGCGGAGCAGAGCTACCGGCTGACCGGCATGCTCGGCTCCGGCGGCCAGGCCGATGTCTACCAGGCTGTTCGCCTGTCAGCCGGGATCTCCTCGACGCCGCTGACGGTCAAGGTCTTCCGGCTCAACCCCGGCGAGCCGCGAGAGCAGCAGTACCGCTCCTGGGACAAGGGCGACGCGGTCCTGATGGACCTGCACTCCCGCAACGTCGGCTCCATCTGCCGCCGCATCGACGCATTCTATGGGCGGATGCCGCACCGCGCCGACCAGCTGGCCTCCGGCGAACCCGTGCCGTTCCAGGTTCTGGAGTACCTGCCCGGCCACGACCTGCGGCAGCTGCTGAGCCAGCGCATCGCCCGCGTGGACGCCGTCCGCGTTCTCAAGGCCGTGCACGAGGTCATGCAGGCCATGCACCACCCCCCGAGCGGAGCCCACCCGGTCCTGCACATGGACCTCAAGCCCGCCAACGTCATCGTCGGGCCAGACGGTGCCGCGAAGGTCATCGACTTCACCGGCGCCCGCTACTACACCCCGGCGCACCTGACCACGATCGCCTACACCCGCGAGACCGCCGGGCCGGAGGCCCACGAGGGCCGCGTCGGCCCCGCCTACGACGTCCACGGCTTCGGCTCGATCGCGTTCTTCATGGTCACCGGCGCCAGCGCCCGCACCGACTCGCCCGGCCACACCGATTCGGTCCCGTGGGCCAGGCTCCGCCGCCACCCCGTGCTGGAGTCCAACCCGCCGCTCCGCGACCTGCTGACCGCGCCACTGGACGACAACCCGGGGAACCGGCCCCGCACCGAGGAACTCCCTGGGTGGATCAACGAGCTGGCCGGTGCGGTCGCCCGCTCGAACCTGCCGGACCTCGGCGTCGACTGGGGCCCCGGCACCAACGGCGCCCCCGCGACTCAAGTCCTCGGCGACCGCTCAACTCGGATTCTCGGCGGCCCCGGCGGCCCGGCGATGGCCGCCCCGCTCCCGTCGGCTCCCGGCGGCACCAGGGTCATGCCCCCCGTCGCCGCCCCGAGCTCCGACCGAGCGGGGGAGCGGCCGCAACCGATCGCCGGGCGCGTCCGCGTCCGCGACCACAACGACTTCCAGCAAGGCCGCGCCGCAGACCTTCAGCGGTCCCACCACAACGGCGACCACCCCGAGCACGACCGCCATCGCGAACCCGAGCCCGGCCGCGACGACGAACCGCAGCACCCGCTGCTGGGACCGCCCGGAAGCCTGTCCAAGGGCCTGGAGTTCTCCATCATCGGCGGCCTGTTCTCCCTGATCATGTGGCTGATGCTGTCGGTCCAGCGGGGAATCGACGGGATCCAGCGGCATGCGATGGAGTACCTGCTGATCGTGGCGGTCGCGATCGGCCTGTTCTTCCTGCTGCGAGTCGCCGGGGGCATGTTCTGGGGGCGGATGCTCGGGGCCAAGCGACGATCGGCCCGGCTCGCGCACCTGCTGACCGGCGCGTTCCTGTTCCTGGTCGGCATGAGCTACATCAGCCAGCTGTCCTGGGGCTGGGTGGACAACCTCTTCGACCCCGCGGACTGGTTCTCGGGGATAGCCGACTGGTTCGAAGGACTATTCGACTGAACTCCTGTCGTCTCCAGGGATCCGCCCGATTTGACGGAAAAGACGGGGGATCTCCATTCGATATCGCTCTCCGAGCGAGCCCACCCTGTCCGCATTGGCGGCCGCCCGCTATCGTCGGTCAGGAGGGGGCAACGAAAAGTTGTGTCCATTTCTTCGCTTCGCTAATGCAACCGGAGCCGACTTAATGGGCGTCAGACAAGAGGACATTCCAGGTTTCCAATACCCCGGAAAGGTACACAGGACATGACCGCAGCGACCAAGGCGGATGTGGCTCCGCTCACTCCAGAGCAGCGAGCCGACTTCGACCGCGACGGCTACCTGATGATCCGCGGTGCCCTCGACTCCGATGAGACCGCCCGCTATTCGGCCGCGCTCGACCGGGTCTACGAGGAGGAGAAGGCCGCCGGCAGGCTCAGCCCCGAAGGCTCGATGCACAAGCTCAGCGCGGCGACCTCCGTGCCCGAGATGGCCGAGCTGCTGAACCACCCGAAGACCTTCCACTACGTGTGGTCCATGATCGGCTGGAACTTTCACGTCTACCACTCGCATGTGGACGTGCACCCGCCCATCGAAGGCAAGCGTCCGTTCCGATTCGAATGGCACCAGGACGGCGGCCGGCAGAACCGCGAGATCGAGACCGACCCGCGCCCGATGCTCTCGGTCAAGCTCGCCTACTTCTTCTCCGACCTGTCCGAGCCCGGCCGCGGCAACACCAAGATCGTGCCCGGCTCGCACAAGTGGAACCGGATCGACGGCCCGCCGCGCCGCGACGTCGAGTGGCCCGACCCGCCCGGCGCCATCGAGGTCACCGGCGAGGCCGGGGACGTGCTGTTCTTCGACCGGCGCATCTGGCACGCCCGCAGCGACAACTACTCCGACGTCACCCGCAGGGTCGCGTTCTTCGGGTTCACCCCGCGCTGGATCCGCGCCCGCGACGAGGTCGAGGACCTGCCGAACCGGTCGTGGTGGAACGACCTCGACCCGGTCCAGCAGCAGCTGCTCGGCGGCTGCGCGCCGACCGGGGACCACGGCTGGGGCCACTACCCGGACCAGACCCCGGTCTACCAGTGGCTCGCAGAGCGTGACCTCCTCGACCCGGAATACCCGCCGCTGAAGCCGTGACCGGGGGACATGGCAGGCTGTGGCCATGACCGCCGACACCGAGCTCGCTCGTGACATCTACCGCCGCTCGCACCTGACCGGGGAGTTCACTCTCCGGTCCGGTGTGGAGGCGAACGAGTACTTCGACAAGTATCTGTTCGAGTCCGATCCGCTGATGCTGCGGCGAGTCGCCGAGGCGCTGGCGCCGCTCATCCCCGAGCAGGGAGTCGACGCGCTGGCGGGCCTGGAGCTCGGCGGCATCCCGCTGGCGACGATGCTCTCGCAGGTGACCGGGGTGCCGACGCTGTTCGTGCGCAAGGAGGCCAAGACCTACGGCACCTGCCGCCTCGCCGAGGGCGGCGACGTGGAAGGCCGCAGGCTCTTGGTCGTGGAGGACGTCGTGACCTCCGGCGGCGCGGTCCTCGACGCGGTCACCGAACTGCGCGACCGGGGCGCGACGGTCGAGCGGACCATCTGCGTGATCGACCGCGAGTCCGGCGGCCAGAAGAACTTGGCCGACAAGGGCATCGAATTGAAGGCCCTGTTCACGATGACCGAACTGAAAGCGGCCGGCGCCGCCTGACCGGACGGTGTCCGGCGGCGATTCGATCGTCCAATTCACCGACCGATTCGAATGACGCCCGAATGGAAAGGAACTTTCCATTCGGGCGTTTCGACTACTGTGCGTAAGATAAAGAATTCGCCGGATTCGAGGCAACTCCAACGGCCGGCCGAGGGGTATTAACAGTGCAACTCGAAAACACCCAAGTTTCACTGGAAGGCCCCTTTCATGACCTCACAGACCGCCCTCCGAGCCTCCTCTCTCACCCCCGAGCAGATCGAGGCATTCGACCGCGACGGCTATCTGATGATCCGAGGCGCGCTCGATGCCGACGAGGTCGCACGGTACGCCGAGGCGCTGGACCGCCTCTACATCGAGGAACGCGACGCCGGTCGGCTCACTCCGACCGGCGCGATCCACAAGCTGAGCGCGATCACCGCCGTACCTGAGATGGCAGGGCTGCTCAACCATCCGAACACGTTCCACTATGTCTGGTCGATACTCGGGTGGAACACCCACGTGCATCACTCCCATGTGGATGTTAATCCTCCCATTCGGGAGAAGCAGCCATATCGTTTCAAATGGCACCAGGACGGCGGCCGACAGAATACCCAGCTCGAGACCGACCCGCGGCCGAGAATGGCGGTGAAGCTCTCCTACTTCCTCTCCGACCTGTCCGAGCCCGGCCGCGGCAACACCAAGATCGTGCCCGGCTCGCACAAGCGGAACCGGATCGACGGCCCGCCGCGTCGCGATGTCGAGTGGCCGGAGCCGGAGGGCGCGATCGAGGTCACCGGAGAGCCCGGCGACGTCCTGTTCTTCGAACGTCGGCTCTGGCACGCGGCCACCGACAACTACTCCGACATCACCCGCAAGATGGCCTTCATCGGGTACAGCCCGCAGTGGGTCCGCGGGCGCGACGACGTCGAGGACCTGCCGAACCGGTCGTGGTGGAACGACCTCGACCCGGTCCAGCAGCAGCTGCTCGGCGGCTGCGCGCCGACCGGCGACCACGCCTGGGGGTTCCACTTCGACGAGACGCCGCTCTACCTCTGGCTGGAGGAACAAGGACTGCTCGACCCGAAGAACCCGCCTCTGAAGCCGGAGCGGTGATGTAGCAGCGAGGAGGCCCGAGCGGCCGAGATCCGGAGCGCACGCCGAAGGCGGTGGTCCAAGGGGGACCCCTGGACACAAAAGTACCTTCGGGGTGCGACAGTCTGGGGCCTCAGCGGGCCCAGATCCAGATCTCCGAGCCCTTCGGGACCTCCTCGCCGGGATCCTTCGACTGGTCGAAGACCGTGCCGGTGAACCAGATCTGGCCGGTCTTGACCTCGAATCCCAGCTCTTCGAGCAGCTCCTTGGCGTCGTCGACGTCCATCCCGATCACGTCGGGGACCTCGACCGGCTCCGGGCCCTCGCTGATGACCAAATCCACCTCGTCGCCGTAGTCGGCCGGCTCGCCCGAGCCCGGCGAATGCTCGATCACCGCGCCCTCGGGGATCGTGTCGCTGTACCGCTCGGTCTCGTCCCCGACCTCGAGGCCCTCCGCCTCCAGCGCCTCCTCGGCCTCGTCCTCGTCTTTCCCGACCAGGTCGGGCACCTCCAGCGGCGGCTCGCCCCGCGAGACCACCACCGTCACCGCCGAACCGGATTTGACCTCGGTCCCGGCCTCCGGCGAGGTCGAGACGACCTGCCCTTCGGGGTACTCGGTGCTGTACTCGCGCTCGACGGTCACGTCCGCGCCGAACTCCCCGAGCGCGTCCAGCGCCTCGTCCTCGTCGGACCCGGCCAGGCTCGGGACCTCGTACCGCTCCGGTCCCAGCGAGAGCGTCACCGTGATCGTCCCGCCCGACCTGATCCGCTCGCCCACGCCCGGGTCCTGCGCCAGGACCTGGTCGACCGGCACGGTCTCGCTGTACCCGCCGTCGTCGAACTCGACCTCGAATCCCCGCCCTTCGGCGTAGGCGGCCACCGATTCGGCGTCCTGGTCCAGCAGGGACGGCGCCGAGGTGTAGCGCCCGATGCCGATCCACCAGCCCGCGAACGCCACCGCCGCCAGCAGCACCACGATCGCGATCAGCGTGATAAGCGCCTTCCACGACCGCTTGCCGGTCCCGCCCGGCACCACCATCGTGGTCTGGACCGCGCGGGTGGGCCGCGGCAGCTGCCCGGCCGCGGTCGCCACCGGGGTGGCGTCGACGGCCCCGAGCCGCCGCGCGAACGCGCCGGCGTCGACCGGCCGCGCCGCCGGGTCTCTGCTCGCGGCCAGCATCACCAGTTGCGCCAGCCCATCGGGAATGTCCGGCGCGGCGCGCCGCGGCGAGGGGATGTCCTCGTGCAGGTGCCGCTGCGCGACCTCGCCGGGGTCGGGCCCGTCGAACGGGACCTCGCCGGTGAGCAGCTCGTACAGCAGGATCGCCGTGGAGTACACGTCGCTGGCCGGGCTCGCCGGGGACCCCGAGACCAGTTCGGGGGCGACGTAGGCCGCGGTGGCCAGCAGCGGCCCGTCGCGTCGGGCGCCGCCGTGGACGGCCTCTGCCAGTCCGAAGTCGACGACCTTGACCCGGTCGCCCTTGCCGCCCTTCTTGAGCAGGATGTTCTCGGGTTTGATGTCGCGGTGGACCAGCCCGGCGTCGTGCGCGGCCTGGAGTCCCTCCAGGACCTGCCCGCACAGCTCCACGGCCTCGTCGATGCGCAGGCGGCGCCGCCGGTTCAGCAGCTCGCGCAGGGTCGTGCCCGGCACGTACTCCATGACCACGTACGGCATTCCCTCGTGGACGCCCTGGTCGAACACGGCGACCACGTTCGGGTGCGAGAGCCGGGCGATGGTGCGGGCCTCGCCGGTGAAGGCCTCCAGGTCCATCGACGCGTCGACGCCGGTGATCATCTTGACCGCCACGGTCCGTTCGAGCCGGTCGTCGTGCGCCTCGTAGACCGCGGCCATGCCGCCCTGGGCGATCAGCCGCTCGAGTCGGTACCGCCCTTCGATGAGCGCACCCGTCAGGTCTCCGGTCGCCGTCGTCAACCCGCACCCCCTTTCGCAGACACCAGTCTAAGAGCTGGGAGCGACCTTTAGAGGACCTCGGCCCCGGGGAAGACCGGTTTGTCCGGAGCGACGATCCCGAGCCGCTTGGTGGCGCGAGTGAGGGCGACGTACAGGTTCCGCGGGTTGGCCTCGGCGATCGCGTCGGGGTCGACGACGATGACGCTGTCGAACTCCAGGCCCTTAGCCTGCTTGACCGTCATCACCGAGGCGGTCTCGATCCACGCCAGCTCGGCGGCCAGCTCCGGCGTGGTGACGATGGCCACCGATCCTTCTCCGACGGCCTCGGCCTCGGCGGCCGCCATCTCGGCGACCCGGCCCTCCAGTCCGTCGGAGGCGATCTCGAGCCACGGCCGGTGCCCGGAGGCCCGCACCGACTCCGGCCGCGGGGCCCGGGCGTCGATCGCGTCCAGCAGGCGGGTCGCGACCTCCATGATCTCGGCCGGAGTGCGGTAGGAGACGGTCAACTGCTCGGCCCGCCAGGTCAGCTCCGAGGAGTCGAAGACCTCGCCCCAGCTCGCAGGGGCCGCCGCGTTCCCGGCCTGAGCCAGGTCCCCGGCGACGGTGAACGACCTCGAGACGCAGCGGCGCAGCAGCGCCCGCCACACCATCGGCGACAGCTCCTGGGCCTCGTCGACGATGACGTGCCCGAAGATCCAGCGCCGGTCGGCGGCGGCCCGCTCGGCCACGGACACGAACCGCCGCGAGGCCTGCCGCTCGCTCAGCCAGGCGGCGTCGATGACGTCGGTGGCCTGGAGGATCTCGGACTCCTCGTCCTCGAAGTCGAACGAGGCCGAGCCGGCTGCGATCGACAGCACGTCCTCGGCGTAGGCGATCTGCTCGCTGTCGGAGTCCCCGGCCCGGCCCCCGCGCTTGCCGGCGCCGAGGTGCTCGGCGGCCTCGTCGAGCAGCGCGATGTCGGCCTCGCTCCAGCCTCCCGGTTCGCGCACGAGCAGCCGGCGCTCCTCGGGCGTCAGCGCTGCGGCGGCCGAGGCGAGCCGCTCTGGAGATGCGAACAGGTCTTCCAGCAGCTCGGTGGGGGTCAGGGCCGGCCACAGCTGCTCGATCCGGTCGCGGATGGCCGCGTCGGTGGCGATCTCCTCGGCCAGTCTCGTCCGGTCCTCCAGGTCCAGCAGGTTCTCCCCGCCGAGCGGGTCTTCGCCGATGATGTCGGCGTACTGCATGGCCAGGTCGGCGATGACGCGCTTGTGGAAGGTCTCGCGGGCGCCGTTGTGCGGCAGTCCGGTCTCGCGGGCCGCGTCGCGGGCGGCGGTGATCTTCTCCGGGCGCAGCCACAGCGTGTGGTCCTCGTAGTGCACCGCCTGCGGCTCCCGGGGCACCTCCTGGCGGTCGGCGACGGCGCTGGCGATGACCCCGGCCATGATCGAGCGGCCCTTGAGAGTGGCCGTGGCCTCGGACTCGGGCCGGTCGGGGCCGATTCCGGGGTAGAGCTCGGCGGGGGTGCGCAGCAGCACGTCGGTCTCGGCCAGGCCCGGCAGCACCTCCGAGATGTAGCGCAGGAACTGCTTTCCGGGGCCGACGATGAGGACGCCGCGCCGCTGGAGCTGCTCGCGGTGCTCGTACAGCAGGTAGGCGGCCCGGTGGAGGGCGACGGCGGTCTTGCCGGTGCCGGGGGCGCCGTCGACGATCATCACCCCTTCGAGCGGGGCGCGGATGATGCGGTCCTGCTCGGCCTGGATGGTGGCGACGATGTCCTTCATGCTTCCGGTGCGGGCCGCGTCCAGGGCCGCCATGAGCGCGCCCTCGGAGCCGATCGAGGAGGCCGAGCCGTCGGCGGAGTCCAAGTCCAGGACCTCGTCGGTCACCGAGGTGAGGCGGCGGCCCCTGGTGTGCAGGTGGCGGCGGCGGCGCACTCCTGCCGGGGAGGCGGCCGTGGCCAGGTAGAAGCGCCGTCCGGCCTCTGAGCGCCAGTCGACCAGCAGCTGCTCGCCGCCCTCGGCGTGCAGGCCGATCCGGCCCAGGTACATCGGGGTCTCGTCGTCGGTGTAGTCGAGCCGTCCGAAGCACAGGCCCTCTTCGACCGCGTCGAGCTGGGCGATGCGGCGGCGGTGGAAGTGGGTCTCGGCGTCGCGCTGGGACAGTTCCTGGTCGTTCTCGACGTGCGAGCGCCGCGAATGGTCGAGGCGGGAGGCCGTCTGGGCGCGCAGCCGGTCGAGGCGGGAGTAGAGCCCGTCGAGCCGTGCCTGCTCGGCGGAGAGGACAGGAGTGATGGCAGCGGACACAGGTCTCCTCGAGTGGCTGGCCGGATGAATGCGGAAGCGTACGATGCGCAAGGTTTTTTCGAGTTTCTACGACGCAACTGAAAAGCATAACCCCGGAAGCCCCTGATCGTCTCCTGGCGAGTCGGAACATGACTACGCTGAGACCACCGGAAATCACCCGATCCGCGTTCGCGTCACCAACGCCCGGTTCGGGAGTATACGGGCGGTATCGTGCCTCACCAGCGTGATCGAATTGAGTGTGGACTTTGATAACGCGCCTATAACACTTCCTTGACTGTGACAGAACGATATCGCTAACGTAAGCGTAAGTGTGAGTGCCCTCACAACGCGTGACTGGAGAGATGCACAATGACAAGAGAGAACTGGGGGACCAGAGCCGGATTCATCCTGGCCGCCATCGGCTCGGCGGTCGGGCTCGGCAACATCTGGCGCTTCCCCGGCGTCGCCTTCGACAACGGCGGCGGCGCCTTTCTCGTCCCTTACCTGGTGGCCCTGCTCACGGCGGGTATCCCGCTGCTCATCATGGAGTTCACCGTCGGGCGCCGCTACCGGGGCTCGGCACCGGCCGCCCTGCGCCGATTGAACAAGAACGCCGAGTTCGTCGGCTGGTGGCAGGTGGCGATCTCGTTCGTCATCGCCGTCTACTACGCGGTCATCATCTCCTGGGCCGTCTGGTACGCCGTGTACTCGTTCGGCCAGCAGTGGGGCGAGGACACCGCGACGTTTCTGGTCGGCGACTTCCTCGAGGCCGGGGAGATGTACGACTTCTCCGGCTGGGTGCCCAATATCGGCATCGTCCTCATCCTGCTCTGGCTCGCGACCCTCTTCGTGATCGGCGCGGGCGTCAGGAAGGGCATCGAGGCGGTCTCGAAGATCTTCATCCCGCTGCTGGTGGTCATGTTCAGCGTCCTGGTCATCCAGGCGCTGACGCTGGACGGGGCCGTCGACGGCCTCAACCAGTTCTTCACCCCCGACTGGGACCGGATCGCCGAGCCGCAGGTCTGGCTCAACGCCTACGGCCAGATCTTCTTCTCGCTGTCGATCGGCTTCGGCATCATGATCACCTACGCCTCCTACCTGAGGCGGAAGTCCGACATCACGACCTCGGCGCTGACGGTCGGCTTCGCCAACTCGTCGTTCGAGATCCTCGCCGGCATCGGCGTGTTCTCGGTCCTGGGCTTCATGGCCCTGGAGACCGGCGTCCCGATCGCCGATCAGACCTACGCGGGCGTCGGCCTGGCGTTCATCGCCTTCCCGCAGATCGTCAACACCCTGCCGTATCTGGCCGGGGTGTTCGGCCTCCTGTTCTTCGCCTCGCTGGCCGTCGCCGGCTTCACTTCGCTGGTGAGCATCGTGCAGGTGCCGGTCGCCGCACTGGAGGACCGCTTCGGCTGGTCCCGAGGCAAGGCCACCGGGGTCATCGGCGGGGCGATGGCCGTGGTCTCGATCGTGCTGTTCCCGACCGTCGGCGGCCTGAACCTGCTGGACGTCTCGGACTACTTCATCAACCAGTTCGGCATCGCGGTCGCCGCGCCGGTCAGCATCGTGATGGTCATCTGGGTGGCCCGGAAGTGGAAGGACCTGCGGAGCAACGCCAACGCCACCTCCACGTTCAAGATCGGCCCGATCTGGCTGGTGTGCCTGGGCGTCCTCACGCCCATCGCGCTCACGGTCATCCTGGTCCTGAACGTCCGGGACCTGATCACGGCCGGACCGGACGACCCGGCCCTCGGCCTCTACAACACCAACCAGGGCTTCGGCTGGGCGCTGGCCATCGCCGCGCTGGCCTTCGGCTTGATCATGGCCCTCGCGCTGCGCCGGAAGGACTCGCCCGAGCCGATCGACGAAGAGGAAGCCGCCCAGCCCCTCGCCGCAGGAAAGGAGGACAGCTAAATGAGCGCCGCAGCCATCACCATGATGATCATCGCCATGGTCATCATCTTCGGAGGACTCATCGTCTCCGCGATCACTCTCATGACCCACCCCGAAAAGCCCGACAACGAGTAGAACGAAGCGGGGGCCGGCGGCCCGAGCCGGCCCCCTCACCCCCGCTAACCGGAGAGCCCGAGGAATCCAGAAATGATCACGCAAAGAGAGACCTGGGGGACCCGCGCCGGGTTCATCCTGGCCGCCGCCGGATCGGCGATCGGCCTGGGAAACATCTGGCGCTTCCCCGGCGAGGCGTACGAATTCGGCGGCGGCGCCTTCCTGCTGCCGTACCTGTTCGCACTGCTCACCGCCGGTATTCCCCTCCTGCTGCTCGAATACACGCTCGGCCGCAAGCACCAGGTCGGCCCCCCGTCCGTCTACCGGCAGATCTCCAAGCCTGCCGAGGGCATCGGTTGGTGGCAGAACGCCATCGCCTTCTGCCTGTCCACCTTCTACGCCGCGGTCATCGCCTGGGCCCTCAGTTACACGTACTTCGCCTTCTCCAGGGGCTGGGGCGACCAGCCGGTCGACTTCTTCGTCGGCGACTTCCTGGGGGCCGGCGGGAACCTCGACTTCTTCGAGTTCCGCTGGCCGATCTTCGCCGTCCTGGTCGGCGTCTGGGTCCTGGTCCTGACCATCATGCTCGGCGGAATCCGCCGCGGCGTCGAACTGGCCAACCGCATCTGCATCCCCCTGCTGATGGTGCTGTTCGGCATCATCGTCGTCCGGGCCGTCACCCTCGAAGGCGCCACGGAGGGCCTGAACGCCTTCTTCACCCCGGAGTGGAGCCGCATCGGCGAGGCGGAGATCTGGCTGGGCGCCTATGCCCAGATCTTCTTCTCCCTGTCGATCGGCATGGGCACGATGATCGCCTACTCCTCCTACCTGAAGAAGAAGTCCGAGCTGTCGACGACCGCCGTCACCGTCGCCTTCGCGAACTCCTCGTTCGAGCTGCTGGCCGGCATCGGCGTGTTCTCGATCCTGGGCTTCATGTCCGTCCAGGCCGCGCAGCCGATCGACGGACTGGTCGGCACTGGAGGCGGGGTCGCCTTCATCACCTTCCCGACCATCCTCAACGAGATGCCCGGTGGCGCCTTCATAGGCGTGCTGTTCTTCGCGAGCCTGGCCGTGGCCGGCATCTCCTCGCTGATCTCGATCGTGATCGTGCCGATGACCTCGGTCGAGGACCGCTTCGGCTGGAGCCGCAAGAAGACGGTGGCCTACCTGGGCGTCCCGATGGCGATCGTCTCGCTGCTGATCTACCCGACCGCCAACGGCTCCTCGATGGTCGACGCGGTCGATTTCGCCGTCTCCGGCTACGGGCTGGTGCTCGGCGGCCTGGCCACGATCATCCTGGCCTTCGCCACCGGCAAGCTCAAGTCCCTGGCTGCCGAGGCCAACCGCACTTCGGTGCTCAAGCTCGGCAATGTCTGGTACGCCTGCCTGGGCCTGACGGCGGTCATCCTGACGATCGTGCTGTTCCTCAACGTCAAGGGGCAGATCGAGGACCTGTCCGACCCCGAGGTCGCCAATGAGTTGGTCTACATCAACTGGGGCGTCGGCGGGGCCATGATCGTCTTCGGACTGGTCATGACCGTGATCCTGTACAAGCGGCCGCTCCCGGTCCGTGAAGAGGCCGAACCGGAGCCGGCGCTCGACACCGAGTAGCCCGCTCCCGTCTCAGCGGCCGCACCCGTCACAGGGTGCGGCCGCTTTCGTCTGTATCGACGGCAATTGATGCATTCCGGGGCTTGCGCTGGGCTTTCAGAAACTGTTAGCTTAGTTTTTAGTTAAGAAGGTGTCCGATATCTCGGGAGGGCACCCCTACCCCTGGAAGGAGTGGCACATGCGCCGAACCAGACGCCTCGCACTCTTGATCAGCGCACTCGCGGCCGTCGCGCTGCCGCTGTCGTTCAGCACCGCGGCCTGGGGCCACGGCTACGTCTCCGAAATACCCAGCCGCGCCGCCAACTGCGACAGCGGCGCCGCCACCGGCTGCGGCGCCATCCAGTACGAACCGCACAGCGTCGAGGGCCCCAAGGGCTTCCCCGAGGCCGGCCCGGTCGACGGCCAGATCTGCGCCGGCGGCAACTCCCGGTTCTCCGAACTCGACGACCCCCGCGGCGGCGACTGGCCCGCCACGGGAGTCTCGGCAGGCCAGCGCACCTTCATCTGGACGCTGACCGCCGCCCACAGCACCGACAAGTGGGAGTACTTCATCACCAAGGACGGCTGGGATCCGACCCAGCCGCTGACCCGCGCCGACCTGGACCTGGTGCCGATCTACTCCAAGCACGACGGCGGGCAGCGGCCCGACTGGACCGTCACCCACGACGTCACCCTCCCGTCCAAGACCGGGCAGCACCTGATCCTGGCCGTCTGGACCATCGCCGACACCGCGAACGCCTTCTACCAGTGCATCGACGTCAACTACGACGGCGACAGCGGCGGCGGTGGCGGAGGGTCCGGCGACTGCGAGTCCGCGGCATGGAACTCGGGCTCGGCCTACACCGGCGGCGACACGGTCACCCACGACGGCGCCGAGTGGCGCGCCCAATGGTGGACCCAGGGCGAGGAGCCCGGCACCACCGGCGAATGGGGCGTGTGGGAGCGCCTCAGGACCTGCTGAGGTGATCTCTCGGACGGCCGCCGAGCCGCGGCCGTCCGAGAGGCTATAATCGGACCCGTCTTTGCAGTCGAAGTAAGGAACTCCGTTGAAGCTGTAATCGCGGACACCGCGCCGACATGCCTCTGCGTGCATGCCGTGCGTCTGCGATTCAGGGAGCTCCCTTCCCGACGTTCACACGCCTCCTCCATTCCGGAGCGGTAGGGCGCGGTGTCTTCTCAGTCGATTCGAACCGGTATCGAACCCGAGAGGAAACCCGCACCATGTCAACCCACATCACCCTCAATCGGCTGTCCTTCTCCTGGCCCGACGGCACCCGCGTCTTTGACGGGCTCGACGCGGCCTTCTCCGACGGCCGCACGGCGCTCATCGGCGACAACGGCACCGGCAAATCCACACTGCTGCGACTCATCGCCGGGACCCTCGCGCCCGAGTCCGGCGCGGTCACCGCTTCGGGGCTGGTCGCCTACCTGCCCCAGGAGCTCCCGCTGCGCCTGGGCGACACCGTCGCCGACCTGCTCGGCATCGCCGCCAAGCGCCGCGCGCTGGCCGCGATCGAGGCCGGCGACGCCGACGAGGCCCACTTCGGCGTCATCGGCGAAGACTGGGACTTCCTCGACCGCTCGCGCCTGGCCCTGGACGGGCTCGGCCTCGACCACGTCGGCCTCGACCGGACCGTCGCCACCCTCTCGGGCGGGGAGTCCATGCTCGTCGGCCTGGCCGGAAAGCTCGCCTCGCGCCCGGACGTGCTGCTGCTCGACGAGCCGTCCAACAACCTCGACGGCACGGCCCGAGAGCGCCTCTACCAGGCTATCCGCGGTTTCAGCGGGACGTTGGTGGTGGTCAGCCACGACCGGCGGCTGCTCGAGCACGTCGACGCCGTGGCCGAGCTCTACAAGGGCCGCGTCCGCGTGTTCGAGGGCGCCTTCGACGCCTACGAGCGGGCGATCGAGGCCGAGCAGGAGGCCGCCGCGCGGGCCGTCCGCGACGCCAAGCAGGATCTGACCCGTCAGAAGCGGGAACTGGTGGCCGCCCGCGTCAAAGGCGACCGAGGCGCGGCCGCCTGGCGGCGCGAACGCGACGCCGGCGGCACCCCGAAGATCGTCCTCAACGGCAAGAAGAGCGCCGGGGAGGCCAGCAACGCCAAATATCTGGGCGCGAAGCGCGAGGACGTCACCGAGGCCAAGGACCGCCTCGACGCGGCCGAGGAATCGCTGCGCGACGACGAAGCCATCCTCGTCGACCTGCCCGAGACCAGCGTCAGCTCCCACCGCGACATCGCCCACCTCAAGCGACTCGACGTCGCGGGACTCTTCGGCGACGGCCTCGACCTGCACATACGCGGCCCCGAGCGGATCGCGGTCACCGGCGACAACGGCGCCGGCAAGACCACGCTGCTGCGCGCGATCGCCGACGCCGCACACGTCCCGCACGGCTTCCTCACCCAGCGGCTCGAACTGCTCGACGACGGCGCCAGCGTCCTCGACAACGTCCGCGCCCGCGCCCCCGAGGCCGGAGAGGGGCTGCTGCGGACCCGCCTGGCGCGCTTCGGCATGCGCCGTGACGCGGTCTTCCAGCGGGTGTCGACCTTCTCGGGGGGCCAGCGGCTGCGCGCGGCCCTGGCCTCGGTCCTCTCGGCCCAGCCCGCGCCGCACCTGCTGCTGCTGGACGAGCCGACCAACAACCTCGACTTGACCTCGACCAGGCAGCTCCAGCAGGCCCTGACCGCCTACCGCGGCGCCCTGGTCGTCGTCAGCCACGACGAGGCGTTCCTCGACGGCCTCGGCCTGACCCGCCGCATCGGGCTCGAAAGAGGGGCGGGCATCGCCTCCGACGCCGCGCCCGGACCGGTCTGAGGTGACGCGAGCGCCGGGAAAACCGATGGCCTCCGGCCCCGGCGCTCGCGTATCCTTGAGCACCGTCATGCCTGCCAGCACCTCGAAATCCCGTACCAGCCTGCGCGAGCGCGTCTTCGCGCTGCGCACCGCCGACCAGCGCGCGCTGCGCAGGCGGCTGCGCGAGGCCCGCGAGCAGACCGGCGCGGACCGCAAGGCCGCCTTCGCCGCCCTCGAAGCCGACATCGAGGTAAAGGAGGCCGAGCTCGCCGCCCGCGAGGCGAGCGTCCCGAAGATCGTCTACCCGGACGAACTGCCCGTCTCCCAGCGGCGCGACGACATCGCCGAGGCGATCCGGGACCACCAGGTCGTCGTCATCGCCGGCGAGACCGGCTCGGGCAAGACCACCCAGATCCCCAAGATCTGCCTCGAACTGGGCCGCGGCGTGCGCGGCATGATCGGCCACACCCAGCCGCGGCGCATCGCCGCCCGCTCGGTGGCCGAACGCATCGCCGAGGAACTCGGCTCCCCGCTCGGACAGGCCGTCGGCTGGAAGGTGCGCTTCACCGACCAGGTCTCCGACTCCAGCTTCATCAAGCTCATGACCGACGGCATCCTGCTGACCGAGATCCAGCACGACCGGCTCCTGAGCGCCTACGACACGATCGTCATCGACGAGGCCCACGAACGCAGCCTCAACATCGACTTCATCCTCGGCTGCCTCAGGCAGATCCTCCCCAAGCGCCCCGACCTGAAGGTCATCGTCACCTCCGCGACCATCGACCCCGAGCGCTTCGCGGCACATTTCGCATCGGAATCCGGCCCCGCCCCGGTCCTCGAGGTCTCCGGGCGCACCTACCCGGTCGAGGTCCGCTACCGGCCCCTGGTCGACGAGGACGAGCAGCGCGACCAGATCGACGGCATCCTCGACGCGGTGGGCGAGCTCGGACGCGAAGGCGACGGCGACATCCTCGTGTTCCTCTCCGGCGAGCAGGAGATCCGCGACACCACCGACGCCCTCGAGAAGGCGAACCTCCGACATACCGAGATCGTCCCGCTCTACGCTCGCCTGTCGGCCGCCGAGCAGCACCGCGTCTTCTCCTCCCACACCGGCCGCCGCATCGTCCTGGCCACCAACGTCGCCGAGACCTCCCTGACCGTCCCCGGCATCCGCTACGTCATCGACGCCGGATTCGCCCGCATCTCCCGCTACTCGGCCCGCACCAAGGTCCAGCGGCTCCCCATCGAACCGATCAGCCAGGCCAGCGCCAACCAGCGGGCCGGCCGCTGCGGACGCGTCGCCGAGGGCATCTGCGTCCGCCTGTACTCCGAGGACGACTTCAACGCCCGCCCCGAGTTCACCGACGCCGAGATCCTGCGCACCAACCTCGCCAGCGTCATCCTCCAGATGACCGCCGCCAAACTCGGCCGCGTCGAGACCTTCCCGTTCGTCGACGCCCCCGACGCCCGCAACATCAAAGACGGCCTCGACCTGCTGGTCGAACTCGGCGCGCTCGAAGACGTCCGCAGCGGCGAGCGCCGCCTGACCAGGACCGGCCGCGACCTGGCCCGCCTCCCGATCGACCCGCGCCTGGCCCGGATGATCCTCCAGGCCAAGGAGGAGGGCTGCGTCCACGAGGTCGCCGTCATCGCCGCCGCCCTGTCCATCCAGGACCCGCGCGAGCGCCCCGCCGACAAGAGGGCCCAGGCCGACCAGTCCCACGCCCGCTTCAACGACCCCGACTCGGACTTCTCGGCCTACCTCAACCTGTGGAAGTACCTCGAGGACGAGCGGCGCTCCCGCTCCTCCAGCGCGTTCCGGCGCATGTGCAAACAGGAATACCTGCACTACCTGCGCATCCGCGAGTGGCAGGACCTGGTGCGCCAGATCAACTCCGTCCTCAAGACGCTCAAGCTCCCCACCGCCCCCACGAACCCCGCCCCCGACGCCCGCCGCATCCACACCGCCCTGCTGGCCGGCCTGCTCTCCCACATCGGCGTCAAAGAGGCCGACAAGCGTGAATACCTCGGCGGCCGCGGCGCCAAGTTCGCGATCTTCCCCGGCTCGGGACTGTTCAAGAAGCAGCCGCGCTGGGTCGTGGCCGGCGAGCTGGTCGAGACCAGCCGCCTTTGGGGACGCATCTGCGCCAAGATCGAACCCGAATGGGTCGAGCCCCTCGCCGAGCACCTGATCAAGCGCACCTACTCCGAACCGCACTGGTCGAAAAAGGCCGGAGCCGTCCTAGCCTTCGAACGCGTCACGCTCTACGGGGTCCCGATCATCCCCCGCCGCAAGGTCAACTTCGGACGCATCGACCCCCAGACCAGCCGCGAGCTGTTCATCCGCCACGCCCTGGTCGAAGGCGAATGGGAGACCCACCACCCCTTCTTCAACCGCAACCGCGCCAAGATCGGCGAGGTCGAGGAGCTGGAGAACCGGGTGCGGCAGCGCGGGCTCCTGGCCGACGAGCAGACCCTGTTCGAGTTCTACGACCGGCGCCTGCCGGACGACATCGTCTCGGGCCGCCACTTCGACTCGTGGTGGAAGAAGCAGAAGGACAAGCACCTCCTCGACTTCGACGAGACGCTCCTGCTGGGCGACCGGGCCGAGGACGTCGCCGCCGAGTACTACCCGGAGGTGTGGACCTCCGAAGGGGTCGACCTCGGCCTGGACTACGAGTTCGAGCCCGGCGCCCCGAGCGACGGCGTGACCGTCGAGATCCCCCTGCCCGCGCTCCAGCAGCTCGACCAGGACGCCTTCACCTGGCAGGTCCCGGGCCTGCGCGCCGAGTTCGCCGAATCGCTCATCAAGAGCCTGCCCAAGGCCCTGCGCCGCAACTTCGTGCCCGCCCCGGACTTCGCCAAGGCCGCCGTCGCCCGCATGGAGCCCTCCGCGGGCCGCCCGATGACCGCCGCGCTGGCGGAGACGCTGCGCACGATGACCGGCGTCAACGTCCCCGAGGACGCCTTCGACCTGACCAAGATTCCCGGCCACCTGCTGATGACCTTCCAGGTCAAGGACGAGGACGGCTCGGTGGTCGCCGAGGGCAAGGAACTGGGCGCGCTCCAGCGCCAACTGGCGCCCAAGGCCGCCGAGGCCGCGGCTGAGGCCGCCCCCGAACTCGAGCGCACCGGCCTGACCGAATGGGACTTCGGCGAGCTGCCGAAGATCCAGGAGACCCCCCGGAAGGGATACGTCGCCAAGTCCTACCCGGCGCTGTACGACCAGGGCCGGACCGTCGGCGTCAAGGCGTTCGCCGACCCGGGCGCCCAGGCGGCCAACATGTGGTCGGGGACCAGGAGGCTGCTCCGGCTCGGCCTGCCGGACCCGCACATCAAGGAGGCCCTGACCCGCGGCGAGACGCTGGCGCTCGCGACGAGCCCGTACGAGAGCGCCGACGCCCTGCTGGAGGACTGCGTCCGCGTCGTCCTCGACAAGGTCCTCATCGAAGGCGGCGGGACCGCCTGGGACAAGGAGGGCTTCGAGGCGCTCCTCAAACGCGCCCGCCCCGAGGTCGCCGGGGAGTCGGTCGCGGTGGCCCGCAAGGCCGCGGCGATCCTGACCCAGGCGCGCGAGGCCGGCCGGCTCCTGGAGGGCAAGTTCGACTTCGCGATGCTGGCGGCGATGAGCGACATGAAGGCCCAGCTCGAACGCCTCGCCGGGCAGGACGGTTTCATCGGCGCGACCGGCTGGTGGCGCCTGGACGACCTGCTGCGGTACGTGGGGGGCATCGCGGAGCGTGCGCAGCGCGTCCGGCAGGACACGGCGGGGGACAAGGCCAGAATGGACGTGGTCCAAGCCTTGGAGGCCGAGAGGGACGCCCTGGCCAGGGCCCGCCCGGCGGCCATGCGGACCGCCGACGGCCAGGAACTGCGCTGGATGCTCGAAGAGCTGAGGATCAGCTTCTTCGCCCAACGCCTCGGCACCCGCTACCCGGTGAGCGAGAAGCGGGTCAAACGCCTCCTGCAGTCGCTTTAGCTGCGTCTGGATCCGATTCAGCCAGTGGGGCGCTTGAACAAGAAGTTATAGGACATATGGCCTTTGTAGCTCTGGACATGGAATCCGATCATTTCCCAGCCTTGACTTCCCCAGAAGTCCAGGGACTGGTGAAAGGCGGCAGAGGATTGTGCGCGTTTCTTCATGGAGCCGCGAGCGTCAAGAACGAGCGAGGCGCTGAAGTATTCCCAGGTGGTCATAGGCATCCTCATGCGGTCGCGGGCAAGTTCGGCCCAAATCTAGGCGACCGCCGTCGGGCCACCTGTCGGCTTGTTGATAGAAGGCGGTCCCAGTCGACCCCTGGCACTGGGCCGTGGCACTGTGACGTCCCTGAGACTGGGACGGGGTCCGGCCCCGGACCGCAGGTGGCGGCGGCGGGCTAATCTCGGCGGAGTCCCGAACCTCAGGAGTGATCATGTACCCCCAGCAACCCCAGCCCGGCCCCGCCGAGATCAAGATCCGATACAAGAAGTCGGTCTCGGTCATGTACATCGTCTTCGGATCGCTGCTGCTCGCGATCGCACTGGTCGCGCTGCTCAACGACATGCTGTCCTTCTGGATCATCCTCGGCCCGCTGCTGCTGGCCGCCGGGATCGTCTCCCTGTCGGCGCCCTTCATCCGCTTCGAACCGACCACGGCCACCCTGACCGTGCACGGCCCCTTCGGCAACAAGGTCCGCACCTACGGGGCCCCGAAGGGCGAGCGGATCTCCTTCGACGGCACGACCATCACGCGGCAGACCGCCGACGGCAAGACCAAGAAGATCCGCACCGGCTCGGGCGAGCCCGAGGAAGTGCAGCGTCTGCAGCAGACCCTGTGGTCCATGCAGCAGCAACAGCAGTAGAAGACCTCAGCGACACGGCGCGCCGCCGGTCCCGGCCACAGGCCGGGACCGGCGGCGCGCCGTCTTCCCAACACACGCGTACCGGCCGAAACGCGGTCGAGTGTCGGACCGGCGTTGCATGATCATGAGATGCGGGGGCCGCACCGTCCCCGCCTCGGGAAACCGGAGTCCAGCCGGTCCCGGCATT
>NZ_JAELXW010000061.1 GCF_016428645.1 Glycomyces salinus
TCCCAACACACGCGTACCGGCCGAAACGCGGTCGAGTGTCGGACCGGCGTTGCATGATCATGAGATGCGGGGGCCGCACCGTCCCCGCCTCGGGAAACCGGAGTCCAGCCGGTCCCGGCATTGCGAACGAATCCGAAGGAGGACGACGTGTCGCAGGACAACGCCATCGAAACCGAGGGGCTGACCAAACGCTTCGGCGACCTGATCGCGGTCGACCACGTCGACCTGGCGGCCCGCTCGGCCACGGTGCTCGGCATCCTCGGCCCCAACGGGGCCGGGAAGACCACCACGGTACGCATGCTCGCCACCCTCTCCGAGCCCACCGCCGGAACCGCCCGCGTCGGCGGCTTCGACATCGTGCGCGACGCCGCCCGCGTCCGCAACCTCATCGGCCTGACCGGCCAGTTCGCCGGGGTCGACGAACTGCTCACCGGCGAGGAGAACCTGCTGTTCATCGGCAGGCTCCTGGGCATGAGCCGCCGCGATTCGCGCTCCCGCGCTCGCGAGCTGCTGGCCCAGTTCGAGCTCTCCGACGCCGCCGAGAAGGCCGTCAAAGCCTATTCGGGCGGCATGCGCCGCCGCCTCGACCTGGCCGCGAGCCTGGTCGGGCGCCCCAGCATCCTCTTCCTCGACGAGCCGACCACTGGCCTCGACCCGCGCGCCCGCGGCGAGCTGTGGGGCCTGGTCCGGTCCCTGGTCAGCGACGGCACCACGGTCCTGCTGACCACCCAGTACCTGGAGGAAGCCGACCAGCTCGCCGACGAGATCGCCGTGATCGACCGCGGCAAGGTCATCGCCACCGGCACGCCGAACCAGCTCAAGGCCAAGGTCGGCGGCCAGTCGCTGCGCATCCAGCCCGACGACCCCGACCGGATCGACCAGGTCCGCTCGATCGTGGCCGAGACCGCCCCCGACCTCGACCCGGTCATCGAGGGCCCGGCGATCACCGTCGGCGTCAACGAGGAGACGATCATGCCGCGCCTGGCCGCCGAGCTCCAGTCCCGCGGGGTCGCGCTGGCCGAGTTCCACCTCGGGCTCTCCAGCCTCGACGAGGTGTTCCTGACCCTCACCGGCCACCGCGCCGAGTCGGACGAAGACGAGCAGGCCGCCGAGGCCGAAGAGGAGAAGCAATGACGACCGCCGCTCTCGACGCCCCGACCGCCGACGTGGCCGGGCGCCCGAACCCGGCCGACACCGTCCGCCAGATCCTCTCGATGGCCTGGCGCCAGATGGTCCGCATCAAGCACAACCCGTTCGAGCTGGTCGACCTCTCGCTGTCGCCGGTGATGTTCCTGCTGCTGTTCGTGTACGTCTTCGGCGGGCAGATGGCCGGGTCGACCACCGAGTACCTCCAGTACGTCCTGGGCGGCCTGATCGCCCAGAACGCGATCTTCCTGACCATGTACACCGGCACCGGCATCAACGCCGACCTGCGCAAGGGCGTCTACGACCGCTTCCGGTCCCTGCCGATCGCCCGCTCGGCCCCGCTGGCCGGGAAGATCTTCGCCGACATGTTCAAGCAGGTCTGGTCGATCATCGTGATGCTCGGCCTCGGGCTCCTGATGGGCTTCGAACTGCGCAGCGTCTTCGGAGCGCTGCTGGCGGCGGTGATCCTGGTGGCCTTCGCGCTGGCGATCTCGTGGGTGTCGGTGCTCATGGGGGTCCTGGCCGACTCCGAGGAGAAGGTCCAGATCTACGCGTTCGTAGTGATCATGCCGCTGACGTTCACCTCGAGCGCCTTCGTGGACGTCCGGACGATGCCGGGCGTCCTGGAGACCTGGGCCAACGTCAACCCGGTCACCCATCTGGCCGACGCCATGCGCGGCCTGCTCTCCGACGGACCGATCGCCGAGCCGCTCGGCTGGACGGCCGTGTGGGCCGTGGTGATCCTGGTCGTCACCGCCCCACTGGCGATGCGCGCCTACAAGAAGAAGATGGTCTGACTCCGGCGTGTCTGATCTGCTTGTGATCCTCGATTTCTTAGCATCAAATCATCAATTCGTGTAAGAATTGATGTATGAGAACTACCGTGACCATCGAAGACAGCATTGCGGTCCGTATTGAAGGGCTGCGGGCGGAGCGGCATATGACCTTCAAGGAAGCGATCAATCAGATCCTCAACCTCGGCCTTGACGCGTGGGACGGCCCCGGCGACCGTGCCGAGGAGAGGAGCGTCTGGACGACTCCGATGGATCTCGGCGGACAGGTGCTCCCGTATCAGGCCAATACGGCAGAGATGCTCGCTCTCGCTGAGGGCGAGGATTACAAGTAGTGTTCCTGGTCGATGTCAACGTCCTCGTCTATGCGGTGGATCCTGACCAACCGAGACATGCGGCCGCGCTGGAATGGCTGGAGGAACGGCTGAACGGCCGCGGTAAGACTGTCGGCCTGCCTTGGGAGACCCTCCTGGGGTTCATGAGGATCACCACCAACCCGAGGATCTTCCGAACCCCGGCCACCACGGAGCAGAGCTGGGGCCAGGTCGACGAATGGCTGTCGAGCCCGGCCTCTTGGATACCGATTCCTGGACCGGGCCACAAGAACATCCTTGATCGCATCATGAGAACTGAGCGGCCGGTTGCGAAGCTGATCCCTGATGCCCATCTTGTGGCACTGGCGATCGAGCATGGACTTACGGTCGCCAGCGCGGACACCGGATTCGCCGAGTTCAAAGACGTCAGATCGGTTGATCCGACCAGGCCATGACCGAGACCGGTGGGAATGCCGGGCCCCGTCGGCTCTGTACTGAACTCGGCGTGGCCCGCGCTATGCGTTGGACAGCTCGGGGGTCTTGAGAATCGTGGGCGCAGCCGGGGTGCGCGGGCGGGTGTGCAGTTGGCCGGCGACCGTCGCGCCTAGGGCCAGGGCGAATCCCGCGGTCTGCCAGGCGGTGAGGGTCTGGCCCAATACCAGCCAGCCCAGCAGCGCGGCGGTCAGCGGTGAGAGTAGGCCCAGGAAGCTCAGCGGGACCACCGAGAGTCGGCCCAGGCCCCGGAACCACAGCCAGTAAGCCAGGGCCGTGCCCACCAGTCCGAGGTAGACGTAGCCGCCCACGTTCGCCGCCGTGAGCTGCGGCATGCCGCCTTCGGCCAGGAACGGCAGCGGCGCCAGCAGCAGGCCGCCGGCCGTGAGCTGCCATCCGGCGAGTGCGGCGGGTCCGGCGTTCGGCGGCATGCCCCACCTCTTGGTCAGCACCAGGGCCGCCGACATCGCGACCGGTCCGCCGATGCCGGCGATCGCGCCGACCGTGTCGAGGCGCGCGCTGGCGGTCAGGACCACCATCGCCACGCCCGTGACCCCGGCCAGGGCCAGCAGCCAGGTGCGCAGCCGCACCCGCTGGTGCAGGATGAGGATCGTCCCGGCGGCGGTGGCCAGTGGGCCGACGGCCGCGGCGACGGCGGCGACGCCGCCGGGGAGCCGGTAGGCGGCGATGAAGAGCAGCGCGAAGAACGCGGCGATGTTGAGCGCGCCGATCACGGCCGACTTCCACCACCATGAGCCTCGCGGCAGGCGGCGTGACAGGACTATGAGCAGCAGTCCGGCGGGCAGGGCCCGCAGGAAGCCGGTGAGGAAGGGCCGGTCCGGCGGGAGGAATTCGGTGGTGACCAGGTAGGTCGTGCCCCACAGGGCGGGGGCCAGGGCGGTCAGGACGATGTCGCGGGTGCGGCTCACGGGGTGCCTCCTCAAAATGGCTTGTTACAAAGTAGCTTAGTCACAAGATACTTTTAGTCAAGCTGCTTGAAGTTGAGTTACATCACGCCGAGGTACGTCAGCGGCCGCCGCCGACGTGGGCGAGAATGTCCCCATGGCCGAACCAGACGCCGTCGACCGAATCATCGAGCAGTGGCACCGGGAGCTGCCCGACCTGCCGCTCGAATCCATGGCCGTATTCGGCCGCATCCACCGCATCTCCGAGAAGCTCGGCGCCCAGCTCCAGCACGTCTACGCCGCGCACGGCATCGCCCGCAACGAATTCGA
Organism: Glycomyces salinus; assembly: GCF_016428645.1. Taxonomy (GTDB): domain Bacteria; phylum Actinomycetota; class Actinomycetes; order Mycobacteriales; family Micromonosporaceae; genus Glycomyces; species Glycomyces salinus. Next base: position 3,979 of record NZ_JAELXW010000061.1, read on the forward strand.
CGTCCTCTCCGCGATCCGCCGCTCGGGCGAGCCGTTCATCCTCTCGCCCAAAGAGATCAGCGCGACGCTCATGCTCAGCTCGGGCGGCCTGACCGGCAGGCTCGACAAGCTCGAAGCGGCCGGCTTCATCGAACGCCTGCCCGACCCTGCCGACCGCCGCGGCATCAAGGTCCGCATGACCGAGCGCGGCCGCGAGGCCATTGAGGACGCCGCTCGCGCCGGAGTCGCCTACCACAGCGAGAAACTCGCGACCCTCGACGCCGACGAACGCGAACGACTCGGCGAGCTGCTGCGCAGGCTCCACGGCGCATTCGACGATCAGCCGCTCGGCTAATCCACGATCGACCATTCTCGGAACCCGTCGATTCGTTCCGCGTCGGCCGGCTATTCGCCGTCGTCCGTGTAGTCCATCGAGTCGAAGATGTAGACCGGCGCCCACGGGGCCATGTCGAAGGCCGGATTGCCCATGGGACTGGCCGCCGCGGCGGTCTGGTCGACCGGGGGCGGCGGCTCGGGCACTTGAATCGGCGGGGGAGGAGCCAGGAGGCGACTGCGTTCGAGGGCCGTCCGCATCGTCTTGGCGTCGAACGGCGAGTGCGCGGCGGCCTCGTCGGCGGGCACCGTCCCCTGCGCGACCTCCCCGCACAGCCGTGCCACCTCCGCCAGGTCCCGGGCCTGCGACCGCGCCCACCAGTAGTCGCCGGGCTCGCCGTGGCCGGGCACGACCGTGCCCGGCCTCCAGCTCAGCAGGTACTCCACCGCCTGCGGCCAGTGGTAGGGGAAGGCGTCGTCGTACTGGGGCGCGGCTCCCTGCTCCAGCAGGTCCCCGGCGAACAGGACGCCCGCGTCCGGAACCTCCACCACCATGTCGTTGTCGGTGTGCGCGAGCCCGACCTGCCGCAGCACCACCGTCCGCCCGCCCAGGTTGAGGCCGACCGCGCCGGTCACCCGGCAGTTCGGCGGTACCAGTCGGGACCTCCCGATCCGGCGCGCGGCCTCCTCGCGGCCCTCCCGCCGGTACTTCGCGGCCCACTTCTTGCGCTGCTCGTCGCCGAAGCCGATGTAGTGCGCCCCGTCGGCGACGGCCCAGATCGACGACTCCCCGAACGCCGCCGTACCGAACCAGTGGTCGAAATGGTGGTGCGTGTACGCGATCTGCCAAGGCAATGGTGTGAGCTCTCTCACTGCCAGCGCGAATTCGTAGCCGTGGTCGGCGTCCACACCGGTGTCGATCACCAGGCAGCAGTCGTCCCCCGCGACCACGCCCAGCGAGAGGTCCAGCTCTTCACTTCGCCGCACCCACACCCGGTCGGCGACCTCCACCCAGCGGTCAGACATGACCGCAATCGTATGCGCCCCCGCCACCTGAGCGCCGCGCCGCTTCGGCCGGGGGGCGCCGACGGCGCCGACCACCGAGGTTCTACCGTCGGTGCCGACGGCCATTCCAGCGACAGCGCCGTCGACGGTCGAGCCGGTTCACTCGCCCCTTAGGACACGATTCGATCACGGAATGAGCCAATTGTTGGGAATCTGTCTCGTGTAAGTTTCCAGGGGAAATGTCGCCCCTTTTCGTACGAAGGAGTACATCCCCATGTACCTCAGCCGCCGCCGATTGCTGTACGGCACAGCAGGCGTCGCCGCCACCTCTCTGGCAGGATGCTCTGCGGGCGAAGAAACCACCGAACTCACCGGGTTCACCGGTATTTCGATGCCCACCAAAACCTCTGAACGCTGGGACATCGAGGGCGCCGCCCTCGAGAAGCAGCTCACCGACTTCGGCTACCAGGCCATCCTCGAATACGGTGACGACGACCCCGAGAAGCAGGTCGAGCAGATCCAAGGGATGGTCGACCAGGGCGTCGAATTCCTCATCATCGCCGCCATCGACAACCGCTCCCTCGGCGAGGTCCTGGCCTCCGCCAAGGACAACGGCGTCTACATCATCTCCTACGACCGCCTCATCCTCGACACACCCGACGTCGACTACTACGCCTCGTTCGACAACTACCAGGTCGGCGTCCTCCAAGCCGAGCACATCCTCCAGCGCCTGAACGTCGAAGAGGAGTCCGGGCCGTTCAACGTCGAGCTGTTCTCCGGCGCCTCCGACGACAGCAACTCGCAGTACTTCTTCCAGGGCGGCCTCGACACCCTCGAGCGCTACACCTACGACGGCACGATCCGCATCCTCTCCGGGCAGACCGAGCAGGGGGAGACCTCCACCGAGCGCTGGAGCGGCGCCGTGGCCATGGAGCGCATGACCGGGCTGATGGAGGATTACTACGAGGACGAGCGGCTCGACGCCGTCCTCTGCCCCTACGACGGCATCAGCCGCGGCGTCATCTACGCCCTCGAAGACTGGGGCCTGACCCCCGGCTCCGACGACTTCCCGGTCATCACCGGCCAGGACGCCGAGGCCCTGTCGATCCAGCTCATCCGCGACGGCGAAGGCCAGACCCAGACGGTCTTCAAGGACACCCGCGACCTGGCGGGCGTCGCCTCCGGCATGGTCAAGACCATCGTCGGCGGCTCCGAACCCGAGGTCAACGACCTCGGCACCTACGACAACGGCTTCAAGTTCGTGCCGGCCTTCCTCCTCGAGCCGGTCAGCATCGACGAGTCGAACTGGCAGGAGGAGCTCGTTGACAGCGAGTACCTCACCGAGGAGGAGATCGACGACGCCGTCGAGCCCCAGGCCGAGGAATACGACCCCCCGCGGAACTAGTTCCGCCGCGGGTGTCGAATCGGCCCCGCCCCGATCGACCCAGAGGTAAGAAGGCCGAAGACAACCCGAAGGAGCAAGGCCATGCGCTACCTCATCAACGTCATCCACGAGGGCGAACTCGACGAGTCCAGTGCCCCAGCCCAGCTGTTCGAGGACATGGGCGCCTATGTCGGCAAGCTCGCCGCCGACGGCGTCCTCGTCGACGGCGCCGGACTCGAGCCGACCGAGAAGGCCACCCGCGTCGTCCTGAACCAAGGCGACGTCAAGACCGTCGACGGACCGTTCGCCGAGGCCAAGGAATGGGTCGGCGGCTACTTCCTCGTCCAGTGCCGCAGCCAGGCCGAAGCGGTCGAGATCGCCAAGGGCTCGATCGAGATCCACCGCAAGAACGTGCCGGACTGGAACGTCGTGCACGAGGTCCGGAGGATCATCGACGAGGAGTAGCCTCGCCGCATGAGTCGCGCACAGGCCGATGTCGTCTCCGAGACGGTCGAGGCGGTATGGCGGATGGAGTCCGCCAAGATCATCGCCGTACTCGCCCGCACGGTGAACGACGTCGGCCTGGCCGAGGAACTCGCCTCGGACGCCGTCGTCGCCGCCATCGAGCAGTGGCCCGAAGACGGCGTCCCCGACCGGCCCGCCGCCTGGCTCATGGTCACCGCCAAGCGCCGCGCCGTCGACCGCATCCGCCGCGACCAGAACCTCAAGACCAAGTACGCGCGCGTCGCCACCGAACTCGAAGCCTCCGGGCAGACCGAGGACCCCATCGCCCACGCCGAGAGCGAACTCGACGACGACATCGGCGACGAGCTGCTGCGCGTGATCTTCTGCGCCTGCCACCCCGTACTCACCGTCGAGGCCCGCACCGCCCTCACCCTCAAGGCCGCCGCCGGACTCACCACCGGCGAGATCGCCCGCGCCTACCTCACCGGCGAACCCACCGTCGCCCAGCGCATCGTGCGCGCCAAACGCAAGCTCCAGAAGGCCGGGGTCACCTTCGAGGCCCCGACCGCCGCCGAGTTCGGCGAACGTCTCGAAGCCGTCCTGGAGGTCGTCTACCTCATCTTCAACGAGGGCTACACCGCCACCGGCGGCGGCGAGCTGATGCGCCCCGAACTGTGCGAGGACGCCCAGCGACTGGCCCAGCGCCTGACCGCGCTCATGCCCGACCAGCCCGAGGTCCTCGGGCTGGCGGCCCTGCTGGACTTCCAGGCGTCCCGCACGCGCGCCCGCATCGACGCCCACGGCGACCCGGTGCCGCTGCCCGAGCAGGACCGGACCAAGTGGGACCGCCTGCTCATCCGCCGCGGCCTGGCCACGCTCCACCGCACCAGCACTTCCAGCGAAGACCCCGGGCCCTACCGCCTCCAGGCCGCGATCGCCGCGTGCCACGCCAGGGCCTTCAAGGCCGAGGAGACCGATTGGCGGCGCATCGCCGGGCTCTACTCGCGGCTGCTGTCGGTCCAGCCGTCTCCGGTCGTGGCCCTCAACCGCGCGGTCGCCTTCGGGCTCGCGTTCGGTCCCCAGACCGGTCTCGACCTGCTCGACCAGTTGGCGGACGTGTCGTCCCTGAAGGACTACCACCTGGTTCCGGCCGTGCGCGGAGAGATGCTCGAACGCTTGGGGCGCAAGGCCGCGGCGGCGACCGAATTCGACCATGCCGCGGAACTGACCGACAACGAACGCGAACGCGCCCAACTGCGCCGCCGCGCCGCGAGTCTCAGAGCAGGGCTCTGACCCCGTCGAACGCCTTTGGGACCTCGCTGGGGTCCGTTAGCAAATCGTTATGCGACCTTTCCTCGCGGTGGCGCGTGTCCTGATTGATAAAGTAACTCGCGCCGATCGAAGCTCTAGCCGATCGCGCGACGCCCCAAGATCTCCCCATTGAAAAGCATCTATTTAGGAGCATCATGAACCGTACCCTCAAGCGGGTGCTGGGACTGACCGGCAGCGTGGTCGTTGGCCTCGCCGGTGCAGTCACGTTCGCCTCCGCGGCGCAGGCTCACCACCCCGAGGTCTCCGGCACCGCAGATTGTGTCGACGGCAACTGGGAAGTGACCTGGACGGCCACCCTCATCGCCCCCCCAGGCGACGACGTCCCGGACGGTGTGATCACCGCGATCAACCCGACCGAGCCCGCGATCGACGGCGACCTCCAGGTCGGAGCCACCGGTCCCCACGGCGCGGCCTTCACCGGCGTCCAGACCTTCCCCGGTGACACGACAGAGGCCAGCCTCACCGTCGCCGCCGAGTGGGACTACGAGGGGGACCAGCACGACGTCAAGGACGAGCGGACCGGCACGGTCGAGTTCAAAGGCACCTGCGAGGCCGACGAAGAGCCCGAGCCCGAGGTCCCTGAGACGAGCGTCGGTTACTCCAGCGACTGCTTCGCCATCACGATCACCGCTTCCAACAGCAACCCCGAGGCCCTGGCCGAGTTCACCTTCACCCCGAGCGAGGGTGAGCCGGTGACCGGTAAGCCCGAGGTCGAAGAGCCGCTCGTGCACACGTTCCTCGTCGTCGACCCTGACTCGGAGTTCTCCGTCACGGTGACCGCGGGCGAGGAAGAGCTGGGCGTCTTCGACTGGGAAGGACCGGCCGACTGCCCGGTGTTCGATGTCGCCGAGTCCTGTGAGGGACTCACCTTCGACGTTGAGGTCCCCGCCGAGGGCACCGAGACCACCTTCACCGTGGTCACCAGCGAGGGCGACGAGTACAGCCTCACCGTCGCCCCCGGCGAGAGCGACACCATCGAGGTCCCGGTCGAGGCCGACTCCATCACCATCGACTGGTCCTACACCGACGGCAAGTTCATCCAGCCCGGTACGTTCGACTGGGAGAAGCCCGTCTGTGACGAGGAGACGACCCCGGCCGCCGACGAGCAGCTGCCGACCACCGGTTCGTCGCAGACCATCATGATCAGCGCCGCCGCCGCCCTCGTGGTGGCCGCCGCCGTGCTGTTCGTCGTCGCGCGCCGCCGCCGCGCCGTGCAGGACTGGTAGAACGACCCCTTCGGTTCGAGCCTGAAAGGCTCTTAGCGAAGAACAGGGGCCCGCAGCCGATCGGCTGCGGGCCCCTTCGTCCCCACCGGGTCTTCAGAATCGCGGTCGTCCGGTCACAGCGTGAACGTCACCGAGGCGGAGTCGCTTCCGGCCACGTTCTCGATCGTGACGGTCAGCGTGTACCTGAACCCCTCGGTCCCATCGAAGTAGTAGTAGTTGCACGGGAGCGCGCGTCCGATGACGGAGCTGGCGACTTCTGGGCGATCGCCCGATCCCACCCATTCGGATTCATTCTCGTGTTCGCACTCGACCGTTCCGTCACCGTCCGAGTAGGTGGTCGTCAAGTCGGCTCGCTCTCCTTCGATGCCCGATACCGAGAGGCTGATCTCGGGGGCGGCGACCGTGCTCGCCGCATCCGTCGCGGCGTCGGACTCCCCGGCCTCGTTCACGGCGGTCACGCTCACGTCGACCTGCTCGCCGTCGCCGTAGCCGCTCAAAGTGATCTCGGTGCCGGTGACCTGCTGCGTCCGTCCGTTGGCCGTCACGTTGTAGTGCTCGATGTCCCGGCCGTTGTTGTCGGGCTGGCTCCAGGACGCGCTCACCGCCCCCGCCTGGTCCTTCACCGTGGTGACGCTGAGACCACCGGGCGCGTCCGGGGTGGTGTACGGCGTGACGGACTCCGACTGCGGGGAAGGCTCGGAGGCCGCTTCCCCGGCCAGGGTCCTGACGGTGAACGAGTAGCGGTCCCCGGTGTTGAGCTCTCCGGGAGCGAAGGTGTGGTTCGTGCCGGCGGTCTCGGCGAGGACCTCGCTGCCGCCGTTGGAATCGACCGATTCGATCCGGTAGCCGGTCACCGTGTTGCCCTGGCCGTCCGCGGCGTCCCACGACAGGTCCACCGACCCGTCCGAGTCCGCCACGGCGTTCACCGCCCCGACCGGGTCTGGCACGTCGGCCGTCGGCGCCACCGGGGCCGAGGTCGCGGTCGGTCCGGCGCCCTCTGCGTTGTGGGCGGTCACGGTGAACGTGTACGTCTCACCGTTGGTGAGCCCGTCGACATCGAAGGTCCGCCGTCCCGGAGCGATCTCCCAGGTCCGCCCGTCGCCTTCAACCACGTACTTGGTCAGCGCCGAGCCGTTGTTCCGCGCCGCGTCCCACGACAGCGACACCAGGCCGTCGCCGCCGACGCCGTTCAGTGCGGTGACCGCGCCCGGGGGAGTGGGGTCGGGCGTCTCCTCTTGGCCTTCGTCGTCTTCTCCTTCGGATCCACCGTCTTCATCGCCGCCGTCATCGCCGTCTTCGTCGCCGGACTCATCGGACTCGTCGGCGTCGTCGGGCGGAGGGACATTGCCTCCTAGAATGTCGTCCCGGCTCTTCTCGGCGATTTGGGCGGTGCCGTCGGAGGAGACGACCA
>NZ_JAELXW010000062.1 GCF_016428645.1 Glycomyces salinus
GCGGGCCCCCGCTACAACAGTCCCGCAGCGAAACGACACCGAACACCGAGCACGACCGCCGGGGATCCTCCCTGCCGCCGTCGGTGAGGCATTTGAAGCCAGGGCCACCCAGGACCAGGACACTGCCGACGCCCCGGCACCGGACACTTCCTCGAGCGCCTTGCCGGAGCGACAACCTCGCCCGACCCCGGAGACCGATCCGCACGCAACCAGGACTGGCCCCGTCGAACGCGCTTCAGGCATTGACGGCGATGCCGGCCATCTGGGTGCGTTCATAGGGTTCGAGGTCCTCCACGGCCCGGACCGGACCGTCCGGGTTCTCCGGGAACCAGCGTGCGATGTACTCCAGGCCCGGAGGGTCGAGTTCCATGCCCAGGAAGTGCTTCCTCAGCTCCTCGACCGGGCGGCACCAGCCGTTGCCGAGGGTCTCGATGCACGCGCGGGAGAGCGCGTGCTGCTGGGGCTCGCCGGTGTCGGGCCAGGAGGTGATGAACAGGCGGCTGCCCGAGGGGAGCCGGTCCATCAGGGACGCGAGGATGTCGTTGGGGCGCTCGTCGTCGCTGATCTGCATGATCATCCCGATCACCATCAGGGCGATCGGGCGATCGAAGTCCAATCCCGCCCGCACGGCGGGATCGTCCATGATCGCATCGGGGTCGCGCAGCTCGCCGTGGACGATGACGGCTCCCGGATTCCCTTCGAGCATCGCCCGGCCGTGGGCGACGACCATCGGGTCGTGGTCGACGTACACCACGCGGGCGTCGGGGTTGATCTCCTGGGCCGCCTGGTGCGTGTTCTTCCCGCTCGGCAGGCCGCAGCCGATGTCCAGGAGCTGGTCGATCCCGGCCGCGCGGACCAGGTACTCCACGCCTCGGATGAGCGCGGACCGGTTCTCGTGGGCGCACACCTGCGCCTGCGGGACGTGACGGATGAAGACCTCGGCGGCCTCCCGGTCGACCTCGAAATTGTCGGTCCCGCCCAGCAGCGCGTCGTAGACGCGCGCGGTGGAGGGCACATTCGTGTCTACTTCGGGCGGAAGCTCGACGGGAGAAGGTTCGGACATCGGACTCTCCTATTCCTAGGGGCTGCGGAGCGGACGGCGGCGCGGCGTCGGGCCGCCGCGCCGCCGTCCGTCGCGGCTCAGTCGATGTCCCCGTAGATCAGGCCCCTGCCGTTGGTGGCTATGTAGACGCGCCCGTAGATCTCCGGGTCTCCGGAAACGGCCTTGCCGGTCCAGGCCCATTGGTGGGCGTCGTCGTTGATGCGCGTCCAGCGGTGGCCGCCGTCGGTGGAGCGGAAGATGCCCCGCTGTCCGTCGGCCTTTGCCGAAGTGTAGATCGCCGGGTAGTGAGACCGCTTGGCGGGCTTGCCGAATCCGATGGCGTCGGCCTCCTCGAACTCGCGGACCTTCTGCCAGGTCAGGCCGCCGTTCCTGGTGCGCCACATGCCGTAGGCGCCGTCCTCGTCGCCGCCGACGAGCCAGACGTGGCCGCACCTGCCGGGGACGCAGCGGATGTCCACGTCGCCTTCCTCGGGGAGCCTCCGCCACCAGGAGGCGGTGAACGTGGCCCCGCCGTCGACGCTGATGTAGAAGGTCCCGGCCGAGAAGGCGTAGACCTTCCACGGCCAGGCCCGGTCGGCGCGGATGACCGCCCCGGCCGGCAGGCCCTCGACCGGCGTCCAGGTCTGACCCAGGTCGGTGCTGCGCACCGGCGTGACGTCGGTGTCGGACGGGGACCACAGGATCGCCCCGCCGTCGGCGGTGGCGGCCACGACGCCGCCGTGGCCGCCACTCGTCACGCCTTCGAGCGACGCGGCGGGCTGCCAGGTCGCGCCGCGGTCGGTCGAGACGCCCACGTGGCTGTGCGCGTCGCCGTCGGGGTCGCCGGAACCGACGATGAAGTCCGGGTTCAGCGCCGCGAAGTCGACGCTGCGGCCCGACGACCAGTTCGGGTTCCGGATCATCATCGTGGCCTTGTCGAGGTCGTCGTGGACGAACCCGCCGAGGTCGCCGACGGCGGTGACCACGGTGCCGCCCAGTGCGGCGATGTCCTGGATCGCGGTCTCCTCCAGGCCCTCGACGCGGACGCCGACGGTGAACTGCTCGATCGGGAGCTTCACCTGTCGCCCGGCCTCGTCGTCCCAGCCGACCAGCTCACCCTGCTCGTCCCACCGGGTCAGTTCCTCGGTGCCCCAGATGGTCGCTCCGGTGCCCCACATGATGCGGCCCGAATCGTGCGGGTCGATCGCGAGCGCCTCGATCATCCAGCCGTGCTTGACGTCCAACTCGGGGGCCTCGCCCTCGCTGCCGAAGCTCAGCCACGGGCTCCCGGAGGAGTCCATGACGAACCGGTCGGTGCGCTCCGGCGGCCAGGAGAAGTCCTCGTCCCACACGTACTCCCAGCTCTTCTGCCAGGTCTGTCCGGAGTCGGTGGAGCGGAACAGGACCTCGTCGGGGTACCAGTTGTTCAACGTGGCCGCCATCAGCGTGCCGGGGCGCTGGCGGTCTACGGTGAGGCCCCCGAATCCGGGGAGGTCGCCGGTGGGATTGCCGGTGGGGGTGACGTCGGTCCATTCGCCGGTCGCGGTCTCCAGCCGCCAGATCTGGCCGCCGTTGCCGGAGCCGGTGCCGCCGTTGTACGGGCCGGGCTCCCAGCCGGTGACGATGAACAGGTGGCCGTTCTCGTCGTCGACCGCCGACTGCTTGGGAATGGTCGGGGTGCCGTCGGCCTCGCCGAGGGACTCGGTCGCGCCGGGCACGGGCTGCCAGGTCGCGCCGCGGTCCTCGGAGACGTAGAGCGGGTCGGCCGGGTCGGCCACGCCAACGTAGATCCCGCCGCCGACCCGGTCGAAGTCGATCCAGAGCACGCCCTGGTTGTCCCCCTGGTAGGGGTCGTCGGGGACGGCGACGAAGTCGCCGGCGTTGGGGAAGTCCTCGACCTCGGCCCAGGTGCGGCCGTAGTCGGTCGAGCGCCACAGGCCGTTGCCCGAGGGCGTCCCGAGGTACAGCACGGCGTTGTCGGTCGGGTCGACGACCAGTCGCTCGCCCATCCCGCGGCCGGGCATGTTGCCGCCCTGCTTGAACGGAAGCTCGGCGACGCCCCAGGTCTCGCCGTAGTCGTCGGAGTAGAGGACCGCGCCGTTCTCGGGGTCCCAGTCGTTGGTGTAGGTCCCCACCGCCGCGTACACGCGGTTCGGCTCGACCGGGTCGGTGGCGGCCGAGACGACCCCGGTCCAGCCCCACTGGTCCCAGTCGAGCCAGTCCAGCAGCGCCTTCCAGGTGCGGGAGTCCTCCCGCCACCGGTAGAGCCCGCCGATGTCGGTGCGGGCATAGATGAGACCGGGCTCGGTCTCGTTGAACACGATGCCCGGCACGAAGCCGCCGCCGTTGATGACGGCGTTGCGCCAGGTGTAGTCGTCTCCGTCGGGTCGGCCCCGCTCGGCGTGGGCCGCCGAGGCTGAGGCGCCCGCCGCTACGGCGGCGGCGCCGATGGAGGCCGCGAATGTGCGTCGTCGCACGGTGTGCTCCTTGAGGGAATCCGGGGGTGGGCTATTAGTTGGGAGACCCAACATAACAGGGCGGGCACCCCGGCGCAACGGTTCCGACCTCCTATTTCCGCGGAAGCGGCCGGTTCGGTACGGTGAAAGGCAGGTTGGGGACGACCATGGTCCGTCCGTCCCGAGGAGACTCGATGGCATCGCCGCTCCGGCGCCACGCCAAGCTGTGGATCCCGCTCGCCTTCATCGCCGCCGCCGCAGTCGCGGTCTGGTTCGTCGCCGTTCCGGCCGAATCCGACGGCGACCCCGACTACCGAGACCCGACCCTGCCGGTCGCCGAACGCGTCGCCGACCTGCTCGACCGCATGACCATCGAAGAGAAGGCCGGGCAGATGACCCAGGTCGCCGTCGACGCCGTCCAAGGCGACGCCGTCGCCGAACGCGGCATCGGCTCGCTCCTCAACGGCGGCAGCGACGCCCTCCACGACACCCCCGAGGACTGGGCCGCGATGATCGACGGCCGCCAGGAACAGGCCCTCGACACGCGGCTCGGCATCCCCCTGATCTACGGCCTGGACGCGGTGCACGGCAACGCCTCCCTGCCCGGGGCCACGATCTTCCCGCACAACATCGGCCTCGGGGCCGCCGGCGACCCCGACCTGACCGAGCGGGCCGCCCAGATCACCGCCGCCGAGACCCGCGTGGCCGGTGTCCACTGGACCTTCTCGCCGTGCCTGTGCGTCGTCCGCGACTCCCGCTGGGGCCGCACCTACGAGTCCTTCGGCGAGGACCCCGAACTGGTCTCCCAGATGGCCACCGCCGTCACCGGCTACCAGGGCGAAGACCTGTCCGCCGACACCAGCGTCCTGGCCACCGCCAAGCACTACGTCGGCGACGGCGGCACCGCGTACGGCACCTCCGAGACCGAGGACTACCTGCTCGACCAGGGCGTTGCCGAACTGAGCGAGGCCGAGCTGCGCCGCCTCCACCTGGCGCCGTTCGAGGCCGCCGTGGACGCCGGGGTCGGCTCCGTCATGGTCTCCTACTCCAGCAACGACCTCGGCGACGGCCCGATCAAGGCCCACGCCGACTCCTACCTGATCACCGACGTGCTCAAGGGCGAACTCGGCTTCGACGGGATCGTGCTCTCCGACTGGCAGGGCGTCGACCAGATCAGCCTCGACTACGCCGAGTCGGTGCGCACGGCGATCAACGCCGGGATCGACATGGTCATGGTGCCCTTCGAATACGAGCGCTTCATCGACACGCTCCTGGACGAGGTCGAGGCCGGACACATCGGCACCGACCGCATCGACGACGCCGTCGACCGCATCCTGACCAAGAAGTTCGAACTCGGCCTGTTCGAGGACCCATACGCCGACACCGGCAACGCCGACCTGGTCGGCTCGCCCGAACACCGCGCGGTCGCCCGCGAGGCCGCGGCCGCCTCCCAGGTCCTGCTCCAGAACGACGGCGACCTGCTGCCCCTGACCGGCGAGGAGTCCCTCTACATCGCCGGATCGGGCGCCGACGCGCTCGGCCGCCAGCTCGGCGGCTGGTCCGGCGCCTGGCAGGGCACCGTCGAAGGGGTGGGCGAGGGCACCACCGTCCTCGAAGGCATCCAGGAGGCCGCACCCGGCGCCGACGTCGAATTCAGCGAGGACGCCTCGGCGCCCGTCGTAGACCGCGACGTCGGCATCGTGGTCGTCGCCGAGGACCCCTACGCCGAAGGCGTCGGCGACGCTGGGGCCGGAGACCACGACATGCGGCTTTCCGGTGTCGACGCCGCGGCCGTCGACACCGTGTGCGGCGCCATGGACTGCGCCGTAATTGTCCTTTCCGGTCGGCCGATAGAAATAGGCGCCGACCGCCTCGACGCAATAGACGCCCTGGTGGCCGCCTGGCTGCCCGGCAGCGAAGGCACCGGGGTCGCCGACCCGCTGTTCGGGGTGACCCCCTACACCGGAACGCTCCCGGTCACCTGGCCCGCCCGGGTCTCCGACGAACCGGTCAACGTCGGCGACCCCGATTACGACCCGCTGTTCGCCTACGGCTCCGGCATCCAGACCTAGGCCACCGGCACGCAGGGGACCGAGTCCGGCAGCTCGTAGTGGCGGCCGACTTCGGCCAGGAACGCCGCCTCGGTCTCCTCACCCGGGCTTAGGCGGCCGTTCCAGTGCTCGTTGCGGTAGGTGTCCCCGCGGTGGTGCGACATGTTCCAGAACTGGTAGATCTCGACGCCGTCGACATCGAGATCGACCTTCCAGCCGTCGATCCGCTCGCCGTCCGAGGCGGTGACCACCACGGCGACCTGGACGTAGCCCCTCCAGGAGTGGTCGAGCCGCAGCGCCGCCGAGCAGCCGGGCTCGGCAGGGGGCGGCGCGGCCTCGGTGGTCTCGGGCGGCGGCTCGGGGATCTCCTCCTCGGCGGACGGCTCCGGGCTCGCTGAAGAACCGGAGTCGGAGCTGGGGCCGACGCTCGGGCTCGTGCTCAGGTTCGTGGTCGTGCTCGATGAAGGGGAGGAGTCGGCCACCGCCGTGTCCGGCGCGGGGGAGATTTCCATGGACGAGAGCTCGGCGCCGTCACCGGTGGGAGGTGGATCATCGCCGCGCGAGGACGCAGTTAGCTGCCAGACCGCGACCACCACCACCGCGATCGAAATGACCCCGAGGAGCTTGAGCCAAGTACCGTGCAAACCGCCGACCTTCTCGGTCGGCATCGTGTGTCGCCCCACCGCACCTCGCCTTTCGCTGGGTACCTCGGTCCTCCCGTAGCGTATAGCCAACCTGAGTCGCATTCGGACTGACATCCTCGGCCGCGCTCCGGCATCGCGCCCCGCCCCGGGCCTACACTGGCCAGATGAGCAAGGCGCCGAAAGAAGACCCCGGTCAGGACTCGCCGAGCGTGCGGGGCCCGAAGCACCACGCCGTGGGGATTCCGGCGGTCGCGGGCTCGGTCCGCTTCGTCGGCGCGCAGTCGGGCCTCAAACGCGGCCTGCCGCTGCTGCGAGCGATCAACCAGGTGGAGGGCTTCGACTGCCCCGGCTGCGCCTGGCCCGAACCCGACCACCGGCACCCCGCCGAGTTCTGCGAGAACGGCGCGAAGGCAGTGGCCGAGGAGTCCACCCGGCGTGTGGTCGGCCCCGAGTTCTTCGCGCGCCACTCCATCGACGACCTCAACGACAAGTCCGGCTACTGGCTCGGCCAGCAGGGGCGCCTCACCCGCCCCATGTTCCTGGACGAGGACGCCGACCACTACAGGCCCGTCGATTGGGACGAGGCGTTCGACATCATCGCCGAAGACCTCGCGGCCATGGACGAGCCGGACCGGGCCGCGTTCTACACCTCCGGCCGCACGGGCAACGAGGCCGCCTTCCTCTACCAGCTCTTCGCACGGCGCCTGGGCACCAACAACCTGCCCGACTGCTCCAACATGTGCCACGAGTCCTCCGGTGCCGCGCTGGGCGAGACCATCGGCATCGGCAAGGGCAGCGTCCGCCTCGAGGACGTCTGGGCCGCCGACCTCATCATCGTCGCCGGCCAGAACCCCGGCACCAACCACCCGCGCATGCTCACCGCCCTGGAGAAGGCCAAACGCTCCGGGGCCCGCATCGTCACCGTCAACCCGCTGCCCGAGGCCGGAATGCGGCGGTTCAAGAACCCCCAGACCGCCCGCGGACTGGCCGGGCGCGGCACCGACCTGACCGACCTGTTCCTCCAGATCAAGGTCGGTGGCGACCTCGCCCTGTTCAGCACCCTCAACCGGCTCCTGCTGCGGGCCGGCGAGGGCGCGCTCGACCGCGACTTCATCGACCGCTGCACTCACGGCTTCGAGGAGTTCGCCGCCGCCCGCGCCGAAGGCGACGACGACCAGGTCCTGGCCGAGACCGAGCGGCGCACCGGCCTGACCCGAGTCGAGATCGAACGGCTCCTGGCCATGGTGCTCGCCTCCAAGAAGACCGTGGTCTGCTGGGCGATGGGCCTGACCCAGCACAAGCACGCCGTCCCGACCATTCGCGAGATCGTCAACCTCCTGCTCCTGCGCGGCGACATCGGCAAACCCGGAGCCGGAGTCTGCCCCGTCCGGGGCCACTCGAACGTCCAGGGAGACCGCACCATGGGCATCTGGGAGAAGATGCCCGACCGGTTCCTCGACGCGCTCGGCGCCGAATTCCACTTCAAGCCGCCGCGAGACCACGGCCTCGACACCGTCGACACGATCCGCGCGATGCGCGAGGGCCGCATCCGGGTCTTCTTCGCGATGGGCGGCAACTTCGTCTCGGCCACGCCCGACACCGAGGCCACCGAGGCGGCGATGCGCCGCTGCCGCCTGACCGTCCACGTCTCCACCAAACTCAACCGCTCGCACGTGGTGACCGGCACCCGCGCGCTGATCCTCCCCGCCCTCGGCCGGACGGACATCGATATCCAAGCCGGTGGGCCCCAGTTCGTGACCGTCGAGGACTCGATGGGCATGGTCCACGCCTCCCGCGGCAAGGTGCCCCCGTTCGGGGAGGAGATGCGCTCGGAGGTCGCGATCATCTGCGGCCTGGCCCGCAGGGTCCTCGGCGGCGACGACACCGTCCCGTGGGAGGACTTCGCGGCCGACTACGACCGCATCCGCGACCGCATCGAACGGGTCGTCCCCGGCTTCGACGACTACAACGCCCGCGCCCGGCGTCCCGGCGGCTTCGCGCTCCCGCATGCCCCGCGCGACGAGCGGTCCTTCCCGACCGGCACCGGCAAGGCCAACTTCACGGTCAACGAGGTGACCTCGCCCGAGGCCGGCCCCGGCCGTCTGCTGCTCCAGACCCTGCGCAGCCACGACCAGTTCAACACCACCATCTACGGCCTCGACGACCGCTATCGCGGCGTCCACCACGGGAGGCGGGTGGTCCTGGTCAACCCCGCCGACGCCGACGAACTCGGCCTGGCCGACGGCGCCTACTGCGACCTGGTCAGCGAATGGGACGGCCAGGACCGGCGTGCGCCGCACTTCAAAGTCGTGCACTACCCGACCGCCCGCGGCTGCGCGGCGGCGTACTATCCGGAGACCAACGTCTTGGTCCCGCTCGACGCGGTGGCCGAGACCAGCAACACCCCGACCTCGAAGTCCATCGTCGTGCGCTTCGAGGGCGACAGCGGAATGTGAGGCAATGGGACGCGTAACCACCCGCCGGAAAGTCGTCCGCCTCTCCGGAAGCGCGAAGACCGACCGCATCGAGACCATGGTCGTCGAGGAACCCCTGGAGATCAGGGTGGGCGGCGAATCCCTGATGGTCACCATGCGCACCCCGGGAGACGACTTCGACCTGGCGGCGGGCTTCCTGGTCTCCGAAGGCGTGATCACGAAGTCGGCCGACCTTCTGACCATGAAGTTCTGCGCCGGAACCGACGAGACCGGCGCCAACACCTACAACCTCCTCGACCTCCAGCTGGCCCCCGGCGTCGAGCCCCCGGAACCCGGGGTGAAGCGCCAGTTCACGACCACCGCCGCCTGCGGCATCTGCGGCAAGGAATCCCTGGACGACGTCCGCACCAAGGCCGCCTGGACCGTCCACGACGACCCGGTCCGGATCGCCCCGGAGACCCTCACCGAACTGCCCGGCCGCCTCCGCAAGGCCCAGAAGATCTTCGACCGGACCGGCGGCCTCCACGCCGCGGGCCTGTTCACCGCCGAAGGCGACCTCCTGTCCGCCAGCGAGGACGTAGGCCGCCACAACGCGGTCGACAAACTCATAGGCCGAGCTCTCCGCGAGGACCGCCTGCCCCTGCGCGGCACGATCCTCATGGTTTCGGGCCGGGCCTCCTTCGAACTCGTCCAAAAGGCCGTGATGGCCGGAATCCCGGCAATGGCCGCGGTCTCGGCCCCGTCCTCCCTGGCAGCAGACCTCGCCGCAGAATCCGGCCTCACCCTCGCCGGCTTCCTTCGCGGAGACACCACGAACCTCTACACGCACCCCGACCGCATCGCCTGAGCACCGAGGGCGAGGCACGCCTCCACCGAATCGGACCCCCACTCGGCTCGATATCCGAAAGGGACTCACTGTCGCAAGGGCCTCCTATGCTCGACTCGACTACGAAACGTAGTTGAACAGACACTTCATGAGAGGAATTTGCGATGCGATCCAAGACCCGCGACCCCCGATCCAGGACCAGAGTCCTCCGCGAATACGACCTGCCCGCGCCGAGACCGCGACCCCGGAACCACTGGATCACCAAGCCCATACTGCACGCCCGCGGCTGGACCGACACCGCCATCCGCGACCACCTGCCCAAGCCCCAGCGGTACCGCGACAACCCTCACCCCGAGGGCGCCCGCCACTCGATGCCCCTGTGGCGCGCCGAGACCGTCGCCCGCGCCGAAGCCACCCCGGAGTGGCGGGACTGGCTGGAACGCTCACTGCGCCGACGCCGCAAGACCCTGCTCGACCTGACGGCCACCATCAAGGACCCCGGCTTCCACCGCCGAACCCGAGCCGCCGACACCGCGATCACCGCACATCAGAAATGGATCTGCCGCCGCCGACGCTGAGCTGTCGGGAATCCGACGGTCGGCCATGGTGCAACTTTGAGGGCTGACAGCACGTGGTTGAAGCGATATCGTGCCAACGATCGGTCTGATCCCACCGCACGTCTTCTTCACGGAACGGAACCCCCATGGCCGACCTCGAATTCACCGTCCCCGAATTCAATCTGCTCCTGTCGCTCGTCCACCTGCGTGGCAGCGGCACAACCACCGATTTCCGATCCGTCTTCGGCTACCAGAAGGTCGAGACCAAAGCACAGAAAGGACTCAGCGAGCGCGGCCTGGTATCGATCGACCGCGGCGTCAGGCCGTACGTGTACGAGCTGACCGACCCCGGATGGCTGACCGCCAGGAAACTCCTGTCCGAGCCCGCCCCAGGCGGGGTCAGCCAGCGCACCGCCAGAATCCTGTGGGCCGTGATCGGCGACTTCGCGACCCACATGGACCGCACTGGAACCGAACTGGCCGACCTCTATCCGCCACGATTCGAGAACGGACTCGCTGAACCGATCCGAAACGCCTATGCGGAGCTGGTCGGGCCCAATGCGGAGTGGGTGCCGCTGCGGCGCCTTCGAGATCGCCTGGACGGGATCGACCGGGAAGATCTTGACCAGGCTCTTGGGGAACTGCTCGCCCGCCACGAAATCCGGTTGATACCCGAATCCAACCAGAAGACGCTCACGGAGGCCGACCGGGCGGCGGCGATACGGTTGGGGAACAAGGACCGACACCTCATCGCGATTGAGTCGCTGTGAGCACCGCACTCGAGGCACTCCGCAATGCTCCCAGCGACTTCGCGGTGACACCCGACGACCTCTGGGACGATGACTCGCGGCCGCACGTAAGCGGCATCAACGAATCGGCGTTGCGTGCGATCGAAGCGCGCATTGCCGCCGCCGAGAACAGCGCACGGTCAAGTGTCACCGGTCTGCCCTTGGTCGGGGAAGGCGGCAGCGGCAAGAGTCACCTGCTCGGTAGAGCCAGGCGGATGGTCCAAGAACGAGGCGGATTCTTCGTGCGGCTCAACATCATAGACGTCCACGATTTCTGGGCGAACTTGGCCGGAAGCTTCGTCGACGCGCTCGATATGCCCCACCAGCAAGCGGGATCCGGCCTCGCCTATCTTCTCGAAGCTCTGGCCGAGAAGGCCAATGTAGCCAGCGGACTGCGCCATCGCCTGCTGGAGTCGCGTCTGCCCGATCCCGACTCGGTCGCGCAGTTCATTGAGTCTGTGCGCTCCCTTGATCGCTCAGTCGCAGGTACGCGGAACACCCTCCGAGCACTTCTGCTGCTGCACTCGGTCGATGAACGACGGGCCTCGGCCGCCGATGCCTATCTCGCCGGAGGTGAATTCGACCCGGAGTCTCTGCCAGGTTTCGTCGCGGCCCCACCCCGGAAACCGATCGAACTGGTCCGGGATCTATCGCGTCTCATGGCTCTTTGCGGTGCCACCGTGATCGCGGTCGACCAGGTGGACGACATCGTAAGAGCTTCTAGGCGCAACACCGCTGCTGAAGGAATCGAGTCGACCGGTGACCTGCTGGACATGCTCGGCATCGGCTTGACCGACCTGCGAGACGTCACCCGACGAAGCACCGTCCTGCTGTCCTGCATCGACGGAACCTGGAGCGAGTTCACCCGAGCCACCGAAGACACCGTCCTGCAGCGCTTCGAGCCAAAACTTTGGCTCGACAACACCCTTCCCGACTCGGCAGTCGCTGCCGACCTGCTGGCTTCGATACTCGACCCGGTATACCGAAGAGTTGGATTCGAGCCGGAATACCCGTCCTACCCCTTCGGCGAACAAGCCTTGGAGAAGGCGGCCTGGTTCAGTCCGAGGGACCTGCTGCGAAGCGCCTCGGCGCATCTCAACCGATGCGTGGAACTCGGCGAGGTCACCGAGGCCCCCCAACTCTCGGTGCCCGACCAGCAGGAGTCGCGGCCGCGGCCGGCACCGGCCGCCCCCAGCGATGATCTCGACGCCGAATTCGAGAGCTACAAAGCGATGGCCGAGATAGAGACCGCCATGTCGCCCGAGACCGAGGACATGCGGATGCCCCAGCTGCTCGACGCGGCACTCAGGGCGTTCCGAGTCGAGTCCGAACGCGACCCGGCTGGATCTGCGGTCACGCTCCCGGTGGGCCGACGACAGGCGTTCCATGCCGAGCTCAGCGATGAGCAGGCTGAACCGCGGCGAAGCTGGAGTTTCCTTGCCATTTCCAAGACCAATCCGATAGCCGTGCAGAACCGCGTCGCGGGCCTGGCGACCCGAGCCGGACTCGGCCGGAACAGCCCGATCCTGGAAGGACGAGCGGTCCTGTGGGTCACCGCTCCGGCAGGGGAGTGGCGGACCTGGGGACGGAACACGAAAGCGGCCAAGGCCATCGAGGAGTTCGAGCGTGAGGGCTTGGTCATCATGGTCACCGAAGAAGACCTGCGTGTTTTCGTCGCACTGCACCACCTCCAGCAGCAGCGCCGGCCGGGCTGGGAAGCCTGGCTTCGCAGGCGCCGACCGGCCTCGAATACCGTGCTGTTCCGCAACGTCTTCGGTCCTCCTGCCGAGGAACCACCGCTCGAGGGGGACGCCCCGGTCCCGCCGGATCGCGCTTCCACAGGTCCCGGGCTGATCCTCGACTTCCCTCTCTCCGGCCCGAAGGCCAACACTGCCGATGACGATCGCAAGCCACCCG
This sequence comes from Glycomyces salinus, assembly GCF_016428645.1. Taxonomy (GTDB): domain Bacteria; phylum Actinomycetota; class Actinomycetes; order Mycobacteriales; family Micromonosporaceae; genus Glycomyces; species Glycomyces salinus. The sequence goes on from NZ_JAELXW010000062.1 coordinate 12,717, forward strand.
GTACCGAAACCCATGGACGGTTCCGGGGGCGGCACGCCGAGGGAGAGCGGCCGCGCGCCCCCGACAGGCTGCCGGTTGGCCGCAGGCAAGACGGTGCACTGGTGCGTTTCGATCCGAGTCCGATGGCGAAGCACACCGCGGTGTTCGCCGGTTCCGGTTCCGGCAAGACCGTGCTGCTTCGCCGTATTGTCGAGGCCGCCGCGCTCCAAGGGGTTCCCGCGATCGTCCTCGATCCGAACAACGACCTCTCCCGCCTGGGCAATGCCTGGCCCGAGCCACCCGACCGCTGGCTGCCCGGTGATCAGGCCGCTGCGGCGGAGTATCTCGCGGACACCGAAGTCGTCGTGTGGACTCCCGGACGCACCGGCGGGCGCCCCCTGAGCTTCCAGCCGCTTCCGGACTTCGCAGCCGTCGCCGACGACCCCGACGAGTTCGACATCGCGGTCGACACGGCGGTCAGCTCCCTCGCCCCCCGGGCGATGATCGACCGCAGCTCGCCGAAGCACTCCCATTCCCGCGCGGTTCTGCGGCAGGCCCTGGTGGCGTACGCCCGCACCGGCAGGTCCGACTTCCCCGGCTTCCTCGACTTCATGGACGACCTCCCTCCCGAGGCCAGCGACTTCGACAAGGCCGACGACCTGGCCAGGCAGGTGTCGGCGACGCTCCGCGCGGCGATGGTCAACGACAGGATCTTCGCGGGGACCGGGGCCCCCGCCGACCCCGGCAGACTCCTCCAAGCGACCGAAGGCAAACGCGCCCGGGTATCGGTGGTGAACTTTCTGGGCCTGCCGACCGAGGAGCAGCGCCAAGGCTTCGTGAATCAGCTCCAGCTCGCCCTGTTCGCGTGGGCCAAACGGAACCCGGCGACCGACCGGCCGCTCTCGGCCGTGTTCGTCCTGGACGAGGCCCAGACGTTCGCGCCTTCCACCGGCTCGACGGTCTGCCTGGACTCGACGCTCGCGCTCGTGTCCCAGGCCCGCAAATACGGCCTCGGCATGGTCTTCGCGACCCAGGCCCCCAAGGGTATCCACAACCGGATCGTCGGCAACTGCGCCACGCACTGGTACGGCCGCATCAACTCGCCCTCCCAGATCGCGGCCGCCACGCAAGTCGCAGAGCACAAGGGAGGATCAACAGTCGACATCGCGCACCTGCGGACCGGCCAGTTCTACCTCGCCGCCGACGGAAGCCCCACCGAGCAGGTCGACGTCCCCATGTGCCTGAGCCACCACCCGCCCACCGCGCCGACCGCCGAGGAGATCCTGGCCGCGGTCAAGGCCGCCGACTGAGGAGTGGTCCACCGCCATGAAGGAAGTCCTTTCCGAGCAGTTGCGCCAGTTCCGCCAGGAGCAGGACCTGGCCGGACTTGGAGATGACGAGGCGTTCGAGGCGTTCGCCGCGCACTGCGTGCTGCACCGGTACCACGAGGAGGAGGACTTCTCGCCCGACGCCCACCGGACCGGCGGAGGCAACGACCTGAGCGTCGACGCCTGGGGGATCGTCGTCAACGGCGAACTCCTCCATGACCTGGACGGGGTCAGGCAGGCCGTCGAAGGCGCCAGGGAGTTGAACGCGGTGGTCGTGGTGGTCCAGGCCAAGAACAGCGCGAACTTCGAAGGGAAGGTCGTCGCGGATCTCGCCGACAACCTGCGCCAGGTCTGCGACCGCGAACCGATCCGCTACACCGCGTCCCCGCGGATCATCGAACTCCAGGAAGCGCTGCATGTGCTCTACGACGCCCACCGCCTGCACATGTCGGGCAGCCCGAGGCTCGAGGCATGGTACGTCCATTGCGGAGGCGACCCCAACGACGATCTGCTCGAGAAATGCCGCTCGGCCGAGCGGTCCCTCGATGAACTGGCCCGATTCGACTCGGTGCGTTTCGAGGTGGCCGGATTCCACAAGCTGCAACGACTCCACCAGCTGCTGAACCGGAGAGTCCGCGCCACCTTCGACTGGTCCAGCAAATCGGGCATGACGAAGATGGACGGCGTCAAGCAGGCTTGGACCGGCACCCTGCCGGCCGCGGACCTGGTCGGGAAGATCCTGGTAGACGAGGGCGGCAGCATCCGGAACTTCCTGTTCCAGGACAACATCCGCGACTTCCTCGGCGGAGACAACCCGGTCAACGACGACATCGCCGCGACCCTGGCCGACCGGGTCGCCCGGAGGCGGTTCGCCGTGTTGAACAACGGGATCACCGTCATCGCCAGGAAGTTCGACGCGACCGGGCAGGAATGCACGCTGTCCGACTTCCAGATCGTCAACGGTTGCCAGACGGGGTACGTGCTCTTCCACCAGCGGGCCCACCTGACCGACGACGTGCAGGTGAAGCTGACCGTCATCGAGACCGAGGACGAGGAGATCGCCGACGCGATCACGAACGCCACCAACCGGCAGACGCGCATCGCCGAGGAGAGCCTCGGCGCGGGCCGGCAGGTCCACCGGGACATAGAGGCGTACTTCGACACCACCAAGCCCGATCGGCACCTTCACTACGAGCGTCGGGTCGGGCAGTTCGACCTCGACAAGTCGATCACCAAGACCCGGGTCATCGGCCAGAACCAGCTGACCCAGTCGTTCGCGGCGGTCTTCCGGGGCAGGGCACACGATGCGACCAGGCCCGCCAAGCTCCGACGGGACAGCCGGCTCGACGTCTACAACGACCAGATCCCGCCGATCGCGCACTACACGGCCGCGTCGATCTGGTACCAGGTCGACTGGCTGTTCCGCAACAACCGCATCGACCGCACCTGGAAACCGGCGCGCTTCGTGCTCATGGCCGCCGCGATGCAGCATCTGACGGAGGGAAAGCCGCTCCCGAAGGGCGCCAGGAAGGCGACACCTCACTGCCGCATGCTCCTGGACCGCATCTGGGACCGGGACGGGATCGAGCGGCTGGTCGGCGCGCTGGTCCCGGCCCTGGAGGACCACTGGAAATCCGAGGCGCCCGATCAGCGCCTGTCCGAAGCGGTGCGGACCAAGGGCTTCACGGACCGCTTCCTGCGAACCGTCAGGTGATCATCGCTCTCCTGGGCGGCGACGACCCGGAGATATTCGTCGGTCGAGCTGCGGCAGTGTCCTCGACGGCGTTGTTCACGGCTCTCGTCGTGGCTATGGCCGCCGCTGGCATGGGGACAGGTGTGTGACGTCCCAGTATGGTTACTGTGCAGTAGTGTGGGCCGGTGCGTACCAGATCAGTCCTGTTCACAGCCCTCGGCGCCGCGACCGCGCTCGTCGTGGCCGGTTACGGCTTCGGCATCTGGCCCGGAGATCGCGATTACCGAGGGCAGGCGGTGCTGTCATCGGATGCCTGGGAGTCTCCACCGGCGAAAGTCGACTCCGAGGGCCGCCGCTTCGACGAACCCGACGCGGGCCGGCTCTCGCCGCAGGACTCGTTCGAGGTGCTCTGCGTCCTCCGCGCGGGCGAGTCGGACTACTACCACACGCGGATCGTGACACCCGACGGCTGGAACGACCGAATCTGGGAGGGCTGGGTCGATGCCGACGACATCAAGGTCAAGCCCGTCGACTCCGACGAGGCGTACGGGAGTGCCGGTGCGGTGCCCGACGACCTCGACGAGTGCAATGAGCGCGCACCGGAGACGGTGACCGAGACTGATCCGCCGAACGTTCACCACCGCGCTTACGTCGTCCACTACCAGGAATCGCTGTACTTCTCCGTGCCCGACACGACCTTCAACGGCAGGGGCGCCGGCGACTACGACCACGTCACGGTACCGGACCGAGCAGAGCTCGACGTGCACTGCGTGAGGACCACGAAGAACATCGTCGAGGAGCCGCCGAGCACCTCTTACAACGAGGATGTGCCTTACTACCTTGCGACCTACGACGGTTACACCGGCTACATCGACCCGCTGTGGGTGTATTTCGCCGATGATCCCGCCGAGGTTCCTGAAGCGCTGAACTACGACTCGCAGACGGGGACCGTGTCCGACCACGGCGCCGTCCCAGATCTCGAGGAGTGCCCCGCCTAGGATTCAGGCACCGACTCATCGGCTCGCCCTGTCGTGCGTCGCGAGCCGTACGGCCCGCTCTGCGCGCGCGGTCGACCCGTGTCCTCGGTTCAGCGCCCGCAGGTGAAGGCCGGTGATCTCGCCGGCGCGACAAGTATCGAGGCGCAGCTCGCGCACTCGTGCTCGCCGTCGAGCGCCGGGTTCACGCGCCAGCCTTCGGCTTCGGCGGCGTCGCAGAGCACCGGCCAACTGTAGTAAGAGTCGTCTCCGCAATGGAAGACCTCACCGCAGCGGTCGCAGCTCAGTTCGTATTCGACGGCGCCGCTGCGGAGCATGTAGGAGTGTCCGCTCATATTCTTCTGCTCCGAGTGGTCGGCCCGGCGCGGGGCTTCCCGCGCCGGGCGAGAGAGTCGACCTTCTCGATGATCGGGTTACTGCTCGATCTCCTTGGTGTCGGTGCCGATCAGGACCTTGCGTGGCTTGGCCTCCTCGGCCATCGGGATCCGCAGCGTGAGAACGCCGTCCCGGTACGTGGCATCGACCCGCTCGGTGTCGAGGGCGTCGCTGAGGAGGATCTGCCGCGCGAAACTGCCCGAGCGCCGCTCGGAGTGGATGACTTCGCCGTCGCCCACGTCGACGCCCCTCCGCTCGGCCCTGACGGTGAGGACGTTGCGTTCGACTTCGAGGTCGATATCGCGTTCCCTCACGCCGGGGAGGTCGAGCTGGATGGTGAAGGTGTGCCCCTCCTTCCAGGCGTCCATCGGCATGGTCAGTTGGGAGTCGGACAGTCCGAGCATCTGCTGGGCGATCCGATCGAGGTCGCGGAACGGGTCTGAGCGCACCAGCATCTGAGTCACCTCCAGAAGATGGATCTACGGTATGTGCTTACATCAAATATATAACGCATGATTTAGATGTTGTCCAGCAGATGGTTGTAGGTAAGCTTGTGGTGATCGAAGTCGATCTTGATGGAGGAGTTCGCGGTGGTCGATCCAGAGCAGTTCGGACGGCCCCGTCCCGGGCGAGGTGTCTACGGCATCTCGGTCGCGGCGGAGCTGGTGGAGCTCGCCCCGCAGACCCTGCGCGTGTACGAGGCGAGGGGACTGGTCGAACCCGCCCGCACCGAGGGCGGGACCAGGCGGTACAGCGATGCCGACCTCGACCGCATACGGCGGATCGGTGAGCTGCTGGCAGGAGGACTCAACCTGGCCGGTATCAAGGCCGTCTTGGAACTGGAGCTGGAGAACCAGAGCCTGCGCGCCGAGCTCGACGAGACCCGGGACCGCCTGGAGCGCTTCGAGCGGTCCTGACCGCGGACGGTCGGCGACGGATGACCGCACCCCGTCTCGATCTCCGGGTGTGACCTGGATTGCAGGTTCGGGTTACCCTGGGGGAGTTCTCAGCACATTCGACCGACGGAGCCGCGATGTCCGGGAACTCATTGCCCGCCCTCCGCGAATCCCCATCCCGCCCTGCGGTTATACCTGGCAGGACCTTACAACCCGCCTCGATCCCCAGGTTCCCGGCGGCCGCGGTGCCGTGTGTGCCGAACCGCCCGCAGGACCGCCCCGCCTGAACGTCGTATGAGGTAATGCCATGAACCCATCGGACCCGCAGCACAGCAGTCAACCGCCTCACGGACCGCCGATGCCGTACACGAGTCAGGGCCGCGAGCCGATGCGTGGCGGGGCCGTCACCGGCGGCATCCTGGCCTTGTCGTCCGCGGGTGTCGTGTTCCTGGTCACCTTCGCAGACTGGGCGTACGAACCACCGGAACTGTTCGGCAACCCGCTCAAACAGAACCTTTGGGAACTCGGCGGAAGCCTGGGCTTCTTCCCGTTCGGGTTCTTCGGCGTGGTCGCCTTCGCGAACGTGGTCCTCTCCGTGATCTTCATGGCCATGAACTCGACCCGACAGCGCCAGGGGACGGCGACTTCCCTCACGATGGCCGCGTTCCTCCAGCTCATCGCCTTCTTCACCGTCGGTGTCGCGGCCGAGGAGAACCAGCTCTCCGGCAGCGACGGCACCCCGTGGATACTGAGCCTCCTGGGCTGCGTGATCCTGATCGCCGGGAGCATCACCGCCCTGGTGGGAAGTCGGTCCCCGGCGGTCGAGGCCGTAGGCCCACCTCCGGCCCCCGCCCCACCGCACCCCTCTCAGACCGACACCATGCCGAACCCGGCTCCTCCGCCGAGCCGGCCCGAGCGTTCACTCACGTCCTCCATCGAGGAACTGGCCGCGCTGCGTGACAAAGGATTCCTCAGTGAGGAGGAGTTCGAGCAGAAGCGACGCGAAATACTCGGCCTCGACTGAACCGGAACCGCCGACCACGACACCCCCGAACCGACGAAGGGCGAAGACCATGGCCACCCCCGGACCGTTTCCGCACCAGCCCGGACCGCAACCCCAGTACTTCCGCGTGAACCGCGACCCAGTAGCGGGCCTGGCGATCTTCGGAGCGGTCACGATCGTGGTCATGTCGCTGCTGACCTGGGCGCTCACATTCGGATCCTGGGTCGAGGACGGCTCCATCGGAGTCTTCGACCACTCGCGCCTGGGGTACTTTCTCGGCTACTTCCCGCACGGGTTGCTGCTGCCTCTCGCCATCGCCAGCGCCGTGATGTCGCTCGCCGTGTTCGCGATCGGCAACGCCCGCCGAAGGCGGACCTGGGCCGTGCTACTGCTCGTATGCACGATCGCCACGGCGCTCCTGGTCCTGTCCTCGATGCTCAGAATCGGCGGCCTCAGAGAGTTCGCGATCGAGGACGACTACCGGGCGGTGCCGGGGCTGGCAGCCTGGCTGTCCATGGCCGCGTCACTGATATCGGTCGTGGCCGCGCTGCTGGTGGTGGCCAAACCCGCCAAGCCGATCACGGTTCCGGTGGTGGACGAGACCCGCTCGGGCCTCACCGGCGAGCTGGAGGAACTGGCCGACCTCAGGGACCGGGGGCTCATCACCGCCGAGGAGTTCGAGCTGAAGCGACGGCAGATCCTCGGCCTCGACTGACGGATCGGACCCGAGCCATGGAGCGCCGGAGCTGCGGAACGGCGAGCTCGGTCGGGTCTTCCTGCCTCATTCCCGCCGGTGTCGCACCTCGCGGACCTGGATTTCTTGGGGCAGACTGTGCAGCGGCGGCGCCGACAGCGCCGTCATCGACCTCAAGAGCCGTCGACCACGCCGATCGACCTGGGCATCGGCATCCGCGAGCGGAGCAGTGGCCTCGGATCGCGTCGCAGCCCGGCGACAGGTCTCGATCGCAAGGAGACGACCGTGGGAAGTTCCGCCACGCGACGGCTGACGTCTGCCGTCGTGCTCGGGCTCGGCCTGGCCTTTTCGGCGGGCTGCGCGCTCAACAGGGGCGAGGCGCTCGCCGAGGAGTTCAAGGACCACTGGGCCGACACGCAGGACGTCGCTCAGATCGACACCACCCGAAACGACACGCTGCCGTTCGTCGGGGAAGCCTCAGGCACTCTGATCCTCGAGGAAGGCACCTCGGCCGACCGCACGATCGAACTCGCGAACGAGCTGAGCGAATACCTCGCCGACCACGGCGGAGTCACCGGCCGGATCACGGTCGACGACTTCTCGTTCAACGTTGTCGCAGACGAGGAGCGCACTGAGGAGATATTGGGGTTGTGGCAGTCCCTGGAGACCGACGGCAGGGTGCAGGAGGGAGACATCGGCCTGCAGGCAACGAACGTGGACTATTGGGCCGTCGATGTCTCTCTGGCGGATTCCGCTTCTGTGTTCTCGGTGCTGGAGGGCCTGGCCGCGGAGGGGGACACGTTTCGACCCTTCTCCTGGGCCGAGGCGTCATCCCTCAGGTTGAGCGGGGGCTCGTCTGAAGTCGAGACCAACTCGAAAGGTGATCTGCCCGCCGCCGCGATCGCGGCGTACGAGGCGGTCGCCGCCGAGTATCCAGTCGTCGGTGCATACCTCGCTACGGACCGAGTGAGCATACAGCTGGAAGTGGGTTCGGACGTGGCGCACGCACAGGGCCTGGCCAGAGCCGCCGCTCCGAGCCTCGGTCAGTTCGTCGAGGTGATCGTAGACGGCACCTGATCCCAGGCGAGCCCCGTCCGTCGTGCCGTGCCCCGCGTTAGTCGGTGTCGCCCTTCCGTGTTCTCAGGGCCAGCCAGAACAACACGCCGGTTCCGAGTGCGGCAAGCAACGCCAGGAGCAGAAGCACAATCGATTGCGCTGCCAAGGCGATGGAGGCGGTGAAGAGGAAGAGCAGGAGAGCCGCAGCCGTTGCGAGGAACAGACCTTGGCTTATCCGGAAGTTCCTATCCCACCAGCTCTCCTGTCCGAACTGATTCCGGTCGGGACGCACGGGCCGATCCTCTGATCGGGGTTCGTTTCCCCGCTCGGGCGCCTCTTTGCCCGCAGCCGCGTCACTCGAACGCGGTCGCTCCGGAGGTACCGGCCGGTATGAGAAGTCGCTCCCGAACCGGTTCCCCGGTGGCTCTGAGCCCTGCTTGGAGTCTTCCGGCGGCGGACTGGGCATCGGGGCTTCGTCCGGTTCGGGAGCGTCCATGGCTCCGAGGGCCACGGCGAGCTCGGGATGCTCGATCGCGGTCGGGCGGATGCCGAGTTTCTGATGCAGCAAGCGAGCGACCAGCGGCATCCGACTCGCGCCGCCGGTCAGAAACAGGCCGCCCAGGCCGGTCGGCGCCAGGCCCGCGCGCCGGGTCGTCGATTCGGCCAGCGCCGGCTCGATCGTGATGAAGTAGCTTGCAGCCGCCACCGGCTCCGACACCAGCCGGTCCGGCGCCAGGCCCGCGTCGCTCGCCGCGTCCGAGAGTAGACGCAGCCTCCTCGGCCCCCAATTCGCCGGATGGGTCAGCACCACGGACCGGTCGCCTCCGCCGGCCTCGTCGGCGGCTTCGCGAACCCGGCCGAAAACCGCCGCGAGCAGGTTCCGGACTTCGACCTCATCGGATCCCAACAGGACCTGTTCGTCGTCGACGCACCGTTTCGGGTTCGGCTCGAACGCCGATGGATCCAGCTGCGCCATCCGCCGAGCATCGGGACCGGTGTGGAATGTCCCTCGGTCGAAGAACACTGCCGACGGCAGCACCGGAGAACCCCCGAACAGCAGCGGCCGCGCTTCCTTGCCAGGGGTGCGAATTACAGCGACCGTGTTCGATGTTCCGAAATCTACCGCGAGGTTTGGAGCGAGGGCGGCCACGGGCATCGTCTCCGAAGGACAGGATCAGGGGGTACTCCACAGCGTAGTGGACAAAAGCCAGATCGGGCCCCGACCGGGGCTCGATCTCTCGATGGGATAGCGGTACGTGCGTGAGAGAGTGCCTGTCATGGGAGTTCAAATGGGCGGGGACCGGGAAGCGCCACTCGAAACGGAACGGCTGCTGCTCCGGCCCTGGCGGGTGGACGAGGCGGGCGTCATGCGCGAACTGTGGACCGAACGGGATCCGCGAGTTCCCCCGCACCGTCGGATCGACGCGGAGGGGCACCCGACGGTCGCGGAGCTGGAGAACCATATCCGCGACCGCCCGTCTTCGCTGCTGGCGATCGAGCGGAAGGACGCCGGTGACGTCATCGGCTATTGCGGGCTGGTCTACAGCGGACAAGGAGCGGAAGGGGAACCCGAACTGGGCTTTGAGCTGCTACGCCGAGTCTGGCGCCAGGGATACGCGACCGAGGCCTCGCTGGCCGTCCTGGACCGGGCGAGAACGGACGGTCACGAACGTCTCTGGGCGACAGTCTGGGATTGGAACGCCGCTTCCCGTCGTGTTCTGGAGAAACTCGGCTTCACCGAGACCGAGCGAAGGGAGGTGGATCCGGTCCACGGGACCAAACTGTTCACCGTGATACATATCTGACGTATCCGCCCCCTCCGGATCAGGCATGAATTCAGCCCTCGCCCCAGGGATTCCGTATCCGCCGGAGTCGCATTCACTGCTCAGCCGCCGATCGGGCGGGCCGCTCCGGCACGGCGGGGTTCGAACTTGTGGCTCCCGGGAGGCGGTCTCGGTGGGTATGGTGAGTCCGCGAATGGAGGGGACATGATCGAACGGGTCGCGGTGGTGTGGAATCCCGCCAAGACAGCGTGGGAGGACCTGGAGGGGGCGCTGCCGGAGGCCGCCGCCGGGGTCGCGGTGTCGTGGCACGAGACGAGCCCGGACGACCCCGGTCGCGGTGCCGCGAGTGAAGCGTTGGCAGCCGGGGCCGAGGTGGTCGTGGCCGCGGGCGGCGACGGAACGGTGCGGGCCGTCGCGGAGCGGTTGTCCGAGGACGAGGGCTCGGCCGAGCTGGCGATCGTGCCGCTCGGGACCGGCAACCTGCTGGCGCGGAACCTCGACGTCCCCATCGGTGATCTCGGGGAGGCGCTTGAGCGGGCGTTCGGTGGAGAGCCGCGCGCCATCGACCTCGGGTGGGTGGAGACCGAAATCGACGGTGATCGGGTGCGCCGGGCCTTCACGGTCATGGCCGGGTTCGGGATCGACGCGCACATGATCACCGAGACCGACGAGGACCTCAAGAGCAGGTTCGGTTGGATGGCGTACGTGGAGTCGCTGGGGCGGGCGCTCGACGCCAGCGAGTCCGTCGAGTTCGGCCTCGCCGTCGACGACGCCGAATCCGAGCCCGTTTCGGGGCACACGCTGCTGATCGGGAACTGCGGGACCTTGCAGGCGGGGATCACGCTCCTGCCCGACGCCGATCCGGCCGACGGCGAGCTCGACCTGCTCCTGCTGAGCGCCGAGGGCCTGGGCGGGTGGCTGGACACGCTCAGGTCGTTCGTGTGGGACAACGGCATCCGTCGACTCGTCGGCGGCCGGGACCGCGCCGAGAGCGCCGACACCACCGAGCACGCCCGGGCCAGGCGCCTGCGGGTGACGCTGGCCGAGCCCCGCGTGCTGGAGATCGACGGCGACAACCTCGGCGAGACGACCGACTTCACGGTCGAGGTCCAGCCCGCGGCGGTGCGGGTCCGCTGACCGCGCCCGGATTACGAGACCCCGCCTCCGCAGGAGGCGGGGTTTTCCGGTTGACCATCACCGGCGCTACTCCCGCGTACACCGAAAGCGTTGTAGGTGCGCCTTCTATTGCCGGGACCGGCGGTCGGCCGGTCCCGGCATCGGTTCGATTGCTCCGGTTCGCCGGAGTGCGAGGCGACAGCCTCCTAATTCCAAATGCGATCGCGGCGAGGTTCGTTGTCTCGCATCATCGACCCTCCTTCTTCCGTTCTGATCGTCGACCGTTCGCTTCCAGTCAGTCGGGCTGCGTCACCACGTGCGGTCGCGGCTCGGCCTGTTGCGGATGCGTCCCATCGTTCCCTCCTCTCGTGAGTTCTTCGGCGGGTGCGGCAGTTCGGTCGGGGGCGTTCTGCTCAGGCGCGGTCGGGCGCAATGCGACGGCGATCGCGATCGCTCCGAGCGACCCGGCCAGGCCGCACAAGGCGATGGCGACCGACGGCGGCACGGCATCGGCCAAGAATCCGGCCAGCGCGATCCCCAGGCCCTGGGCCGTCTGGAGCCCGGCGGCGGCGAAGCCGATGGCGCGGGCGCGCAGGCGATCGGGCACCAATCGCGTGAACATCACCTGGGCGAGAACGAGGTAGCTCGACAGCAGGCCCGACAGGGCCCAGCACAGGACCGTGACCGCCAGACCCGGTCCGGTCACGGTGGCGAGCAAAGGCAGCCCGGTGGCCGCCGCCAGCGGCACGGTGAGACGCCGACGCGACGTCGCGCCGAGCCGCGCCACGAGCACCGCACCCACGACCGTGCCGACCACATCGGCGGCCATCAACGCACCGACCGCGGCTTCCCCGGCGCCGGTCTGCTCGGCGTACGGCGCCGCGAGCGCCTCGGGGACGACGAAGCACCCGTACAGCCAGACCAGCGAGGCCAATCCGAGGAGTCGGCGGTGGGCGACCACATGCGCGATCCCGGCGAGTGCGAATCGGCCGGAGCGAGATCCGGGGCCGTCCGTCGGTTCGGGCTCCGGGCGATGGCGGTCGATGCCCCAGCGCAGCATCGCCGCCGACAGCGCGAATGTGGCGGCGTTGATGGCGAGCGCGAGATACGGACTGCCCGAGGCGGCCACCACCACCCCGCCTACAGTGAAGCCGACGATCTGCGCGATCCCGTCGGTGGAGCTCATGATGCTCATACCGACCGGGAACCGCTCGTCCGGCAGCACTCGGGGCATCGTGGCATTGCGCGCGGCCGAGAACAGCGGCTCCGGACAGGTCGCCGCGATCACCAGGCCCGCGACCACCGGTAGCGGGAGTGAGGGGATCGCCATCACGGCGATCAGGGTCGCGCGCAGCACCTCGATGACCACCATGACGGTGCGTCGCGAGTACCGATCGGCCAGGCCGGCCAACAAGGGTGCGGTCAGCAGCGGCGGCAGCATCGTCATGGCGTAGACGAGAGCCGTCAGCGCCGCTGAAGAGGTTCGGTCGAACACCAGCAGCGCCAGGGCGACCCGCGCGAACTGATCGCCGGTCCGCGACTGTACCTGGGCGATCCACAAGACCAGGAATTCGCGCACGGCGAACACCTCGCGGAAACTGGCTGTCCGTTCCGGCATGCCCCTCCCTCGACGCGGTCACGGACCACCTTGGAGGACGCCGCTCCCGATCCGCTCCCGTTCGGCTCCCGTTGCGGGCGCGGAGGAGCTAGAGCGGGCACGGTGCGCCGGGATCGGCATCGATCAGGCGGGCATCGAGCCCGGTTCGGGGCCGCCGCGGTCGTAGAGCTCGTCGACGCCGATCAGGTGGACGCGGGAGTCCTCGGCCGCCGCGGCCGCCAGGTCCTCGCTGAAGCCCGCTTCACTGAAGCACGCCAGCGCCGTGTCGGCGACATCGTAGTGCTTGCGCTCCATCAGGTCTCGGACTCGCGCGAGCCTGGCGAGGTGATGGAGATCCATCCGGGTGCCCCACTTGGCCTCGCCGATGCACAGCACCCGCTTGGGCCTTCCGGGTTCGGCCGCGGCCGTCGCGACGACGTCGACCTCGATCTTGGCGCGCTTCGCCTGGTCGTTGATGGTCCCGGACGCCACCGTGGACGGGAACGCACCGAAGCGCTCACTGGTGGCCGTATAGGAGCGGCACAGCTGCTCGAAGTGCGGCCCCAGGATCTGACTGGTGAACCGCGCTCGGCTCTCCTCCCAGACCGATGCCGCCTGCCCTAGCTCGAGTCGAGACCACGAGCGGCGCATGATCGCCTCGTAAAACTGGATGAGGGGCTCGTTGACGCGGAACAGGTGCCGATTCGATTTGAAGGCGTCGGGCTCGACCCGGATCAGGTCGCAGTCCTCCAGCACCGACAGCGCGTGCGTCAGATCCGAGGCCTGCCGCCCGCAGTATTCGGCGATGCCGCCCCGCGTGTGCCGTCCGGAGGCGATGGCGCCGAGAACGGAGTGGTACAGCGAGGTGTCCCGTATGCGGCCCTCGGTCGTGATGAGGTATCTCGCCTCACGGTAGAGCGGGCTCTGGTTGTCGAGCACATGATCGATCACCCAGTCGTCGAATTCGGCGAGGCTCCGCGGGACTCGGTGATCCACGTACCTGGTGCGGTAGGCGGGAGTGCCGCCGGTGATGGAGTGCAGCAGCACCGCGAGCCTCGGGTCGTCCGCCTGCCAGAAATCGGCGGCCACCTGGTAGTCGAACGGCTTGACCACCAGTTCCATCGAAGCGCGTCCGCGCAGTGGCGCGTTGCCGCTGAGCAGGCCGCCCATGGTCGCCATTGCGGATCCGCAGAGGATCAGGCGGGTCGGCCCGGAGTCGCCCCACGCCCGCTCGCGGGAGTCGATCTGGTGCTGGATGGCCGACGGCAGCGCCGGTGAGGCGCTGATCAGGTAGGGGAACTCGTCGATGACGACGGTGCGTCCCGCGCAGTGCCGCAGTATCTGGTCGAGCGCCTCGTCCCAGGAGCCGAAGTCGAAGGTGCCGGGTGTCTTCAGGTAGTCGGCGAGCGCCCGGCCGATCTGTGCCAGCGACTCGGTTTCGGTGGCCTCTTCCGCGGCGAAGTAGAACCCGCCGGTGGCACGGGTCAGCGCCTGCAGCAGGAAGGTCTTGCCTTGGCGGCGTCTGCCGCTGACGACGCCGAGCGTCGGCTCGGGAGCGGGGCTGTTCACGAACCGCTCCAGCGCTCGCCACTCGCGATCCCTGTCGAAGATCATAGGAGGTTTGTCCATATATATCCTTAATTTCGTGTGACTATGGTTCATGCAAGTGTACTTGCATGAACCATAGTCACACGAAATTTCGAGCCTTCGAGTGTCGGCTGCCGCTCACTCCTTCGGTGTGGCCGTGGAGTCGCGGACGACCAGGCCCGGGGCTATGACCTCGCGGCGGGCGGCCGTGCGGCCCGCTATCCGCTCGGACAGCATCGACAGGGCCGTGCGGCCCAACGCCGTGCGGCGCTGGTCGACGCTGGTCAGGCGCGGCCAGACGCGCGCGGCCAGCTCGGTGTTGTCGTAGCCGACGATCGAGATCCGGTCGGGCGCGACGACGCCGATCTCGTGGCCGCGGTTCAGCAGCTCGACCGCCAGCAGGTCGTTGTTGGACAGGACCGCGGTCGCCCCGCCGCGCAGCAGGTCGTCGGCCTCGCCCGTGCCGCCCTCGATGGGGACGGCGACCGCCTCGGCGGCCTCCAGGCCCGCGTCGGCCAGCGCGGCTGCGTAGCCGCGGTGCCGCGCCCGCGCGGCCGGGCGCGTCGAAGCCGAGGCGAAGGCGATATCGGTGTGCCCCAGCGACACCAGATGCTCGACGGCGAGCCGCGCCCCGCTCTCGTCGTCGCCGGCGACCGAGTCGATCCGGTCCGGCAGGATCTCGGGGCGCCCGACGACGACCACCGGCAGCCGCTCGGCGGCCGCGGCGAGCACGGCCGTGTCCACCCTGGAGCTGACCACCACCAGGCCCTCGACGTTGTGGCCGATCAAGGAGTCGACGTGGGCGGCCATGCGGTCGGCGTCGCGGCGGCCGTTGGCCAGGAACGTGCCCAGGCCCGCGTCCTCGGCGGCCTTCTCGACCCCGAGCGCGACCTCGGAGTGGTAGGGGTTGCGCAGGTCGGTCACGATCACGCCGATCTGGCCGGTCCGGCCCTGCACCAGGGCCCGCGCGACGGTGTTGGAACGGTAGCCGAGCCGGTCGGCCGCGGCGAGGATGCGCCGCCGGGTGGTCTCGCTGACCCCGTCGTCGCCCCGGAGGGCAAGGGACACCAGCGACTTCGAGACTCCGGCCTCGGCGGCCACGTCGATGATCGTCGGGCGGCGCGGTCGGTCGTTGCTCACCGGACCATTCTCGCCGCCCGGCGCGGGGCGAGGCCAGTCGGGGGAACTGGAATCTGGAACGTTCCAGATTCGTTCGCATCCAGTTCACCCACGCCATCCCGCCCGGTCACGCACCGGCTCCAAGCTGGTCACCGAGACCCCCGGCCAGAGCAGGAGCAGACGTGACCACAGGCCCCACCCTGACCCAGACCGACGCCGCAACCGCAGTGGCGGCCCCCGGCACCGCCGCGCTCGCGGCCCGTCCCGAGGCACTCCTGCTCGACTTCGGCGGCGTGGTCTTCGAGACCGCCAAGCGCCCCCAAGGCCCGGCCGAGGCCGCCGCGATGCTGCAAGAGGTCCTCGCCCGCGCCGGGCACCGCGTCGAGGCCGAGAGCCTGCTCTCCTCCCTCGAAGCCGGCCTGATCGCCCTCAAGCACTGGAAACACGCCATGAGCCGCACCGGGAAGCCGATCGAGCTCACCCACCGGCAGCTCTGGGAGGAATACCTCCTGGCCGACCAGAGCGCGGCCGTGCGCGCCACCGCCGCCGGGAACGGCCGCGAACTCATGGCCGCGGTGAACCCGATGATGAGCGACCACCGCGTCAGGCCCGGCATCCCCGAACTGCTGCGCATGGCCCGCGAACTGGGCATCGGCGTCGGCATCGTCTCCAACGCCCACTCAGGACTCGCACACCGCCGCCTCATGCGCCGCTTCGGCCTGGACGACCTGGTGGCCGTCCAGCTCTACTCCGACGAGCTCGGCATCCGCAAGCCCCACCCCGAGATGATCGGCCGCGCCGCCGCCGCCCTCGGCACCGCCCCCGACCGCTGCTGGTACGTCGGCGACACCCAGGACCGCGACGTCCAGGCCGGCCGCCGGGCCGGCGTCGGCGCGGCCGTCCTCACCCGCTCCAAGCACACCGACACCCCGCCCTTCCCCGTCGCCGACCGCGCCGACGCCGTCTTCGACACCCCCGAGGGCCTGGTCGAAGCGCTGGCCGCCAGCGGACCGAGACCGGAACCCCAGGCTCCGGCGCGGACACCGAAGGCTCGCTCCGACGAGCCCGAGGCGCTCCTGCTCGACCAGGGCGGCGTCCTGGTCACCAGCAAGAAGACCCCCGGGGCCCTCGCCCGCTTCGGCGACCGGACCGCCGCGCGGCTGCGCGCGGCCGGACACGGAGTCCCGGACCTGCTCATGGCCGACGCCCTCGAACACGCCCGCCTGGCCCACCAGGCCGAGAAGGCCGAACCCGGCGACGGCCCGGAGTGGCCGGAGATCGACCCCGCCCGGTTCTGGGGCGAACTGGTCGGCTCCCACCTGCCCGGGTCGGCCCGGCAGTGGCTGCTGGCCGAGGCCGAGGACCTCACCTACGAGTACGCGCAGGCCAAATCGCGCTCGCGGCTGCGCGGCGGCGTCGTCGAACTCCTCGAATGGTGCCGCGACCGGGGCCTGCCGGTCGCCATCGTCTCCAACACGATCTGCGGACGGGCCGCCCGCAAGCGGCTCTCCGACGCCGGGATCGCCGAACTCATCGGCGCCTGGGCCTACTCCGACGAGGTCGGCCGCCGCAAACCCGACCCCGCCCTCGTCCTGTCCGCGACCGCCGCGCTCGGGGTCGACCCCGCCGAGTGCTGGTTCGTGGGCGACAAACCCTGGCGCGACGTGCGCGCCGCCCGCTCGGCCGGCGTCGGCCGGATCCTGATCGTCCGCCACGGCGCCCCCGAGACCGCCGACCTCGAACGCGGCATCGAGGCCGATCGACCCGACCAGCTGTGCGAATCCATGACCTCCGTCCACGATGCCCTGAAGGCGGCTCTGTCCGTCTAACCCCGAAAGAAGGATCCGTCATGACCGAGCCCCGGACCGCGACCCGGAAGCGGTCGCTCCCCGACCCGAACCAACTGTCCTCCTCCCAGAAGCTGATGGTCTTCGTCCTGTCGATGACCCTGTTCGGCCTGGCCAACATCTTCACCGAGATCCTGCCCGAGTTCCGGCTCGGGCCGGTCGAGCTGTCCGTCTCCTACCTGGCGTTCGTCCCGGTGGTCATGGTCAGCCTCTTCCATCCGCTCTACGCCGCACTCGGCGCCCCGCTCGGCGAGATCGTCTTCGTCGACCTGCTCATGGGCGACTTCTCCGGCATCGGCGAGCTCGAGGGCTACATCCAGCTCGCCCTCGGCCTCTACGTCGGCGGCTCGCTGGTGCGCGACCCCTCCCGCAAGTGGCAGGTCGCGGCCGCCGCGATGGTCGCCGTCCTCATCGACAAGGGCGTCGGCGGCGTGATCGACATGTCCAAGGTCTGGGTCGGCGTCGAGGACGCCGAATACGTCGACGGCCTGCCCGAGTCGATACTGGTCATCGAGGGCTTCGCGTTCGCCTCCGACTTCATCATCAGCGGCATCCTGTTCGGCGCCATCCCCGCCGCCTACCTCGCCGCCCGCCTCCACGGCAAGATCGAGCCGCTCATGGGCATGACGCCCCGCGACGCCGACCACCCCGTGCCCGGCCGGGCCCGCAAGAACGCCGCCTTCATCGCCCTGGCCGTGTTCCTCTCCCTGGCCTCGGCCGTGTTCACCTTCCTGGAGGCCGCCGACGTCAAGTTCGGCGTCTGGGAGCCCGACTTCCTCGACCAGTACGGCACCGGCTTCCTGTGGGTCGGCGCCGGGGCCAGCCTGGTCGTGCTCATCGGCACGGTCGCCGCCGCCCGCGCCAACGCCCGCCGCAGCCGAGCCGAGAACGAAAAGGAGCGCTAGACGTGACGGCAGTGATCGCGATCGACGACCTCTCCTTCCGCTACCCCGGAGCCGACCAGCCGAGCCTGCGCGGGGTCGACCTGCGCATCGAGCGGGGCGACTTCTGCGCCGTCATCGGCGGCAACGGGTCGGGGAAGACCACCCTGTGCAAGACGTTCAACGGGCTCATCCCGCACTTCTGGACCGGTGAGTTCACCGGCGGCGCGACCGTCGACGGCTTGGACACCCTGGAGTCGTCGGTCGCGGCGCTGTCGCAGAGCGTCGGATACGTGTACCAGGACTTCGGCAACCAGCTGGTCCGCCCCACCGTCGGCACCGACGTGGCGTTCGGCCCGGTCAACTACGGCCTGGCCGACTTCCGCGAGCGCGCCGACGACGCCATGCGCGTCCTGGGCATCGACCATCTCGCCGGCGACTACGTCTGGGAGCTGTCCGGCGGCCAGCAGCACCTGACCGCGCTCGCCGGAGTCCTGGCCATGGACCCGGCCGTGATCGTGGTCGACGAACCGGTCGCCGAGCTCGCCCCGGCCCGCGCCGAGGAGACCTACCGGATGCTCGAGCGCATCAACCGCGAGCGCGGCACCACCATCGTCGTCATCGAGCACCACGCCGAGTTCATCGCCCGCTACGCCGGCAGCGTCGTGCTCATGGCCGCCGGGGCCGTCCGCTGGCACCTGCCGGTGCGCGAGGCGCTGGCCCGCACCGGCGAACTGGCAGAGCACGGCATCCCCAGCCCGCAGATCATCGACGCCGTCTCCCGCCTCGCCCCGGAGGCCGAGGTGCCGCTCAACGTCGGTGAGGCCAAGGCGGCCCTGGACGGTCTCGGCGCCCCCGGCCCGGTCGACCGGCGGCCCGCCGAGGCGTCCTCGGCCCGGCCCATCGCCTCCCTGACCGGCGTCACCCACGGCTACCGCGACGTCCACGGCCGACTGTCCAAGGTCATCGACGACATGGACCTGACGCTCCGCGAAGGCGAGCGGATCGCCCTGGTCGGCTCCAACGGCGCCGGGAAGTCCACCCTCCTGAACCTGCTCACCGGCATCAAGGTCCCCCGCAAGGGAACGGTCGAGATCGACGGCCTCGACACCCGCCGCGCCCGCCCGGCCGAACTGGCCGACCACGTCTGCTACCTCTACCAGCGGGCCGAGCAGATGTTCCTCAAAGACTCCGTGCGCGAGGAGATCGCCATGTTCCCCACCGAGCGCGCCCGCCCGGGCACGGACGCGCTGGTCGAGGAGATCCTCGACCGGCTGCGCCTGACCGAGATGGCCGACCGCGACGGCCGGACCCTCTCCGGCGGCCAGCAGCGCCGGGTCACCCTCGGCATCGGGCTCGCGACCACTCCGGCGCTGCTGCTGCTCGACGAGCCGACCTCCAGCCTCGACGTCGGCACCCGCGCCGACGTCGTCGCCATGCTCGCCGCGCTCGCCGAGACCATCAGGTGCGTCGTGGTCGCCACCCACGACATGCACCTGGTCGCCGAGTGGGCCGACCGGGTCCTGGTACTCGACTCCGGTCGCATCCTGGCCGACACCGCCCCCGCCGACCTCTTCGACGACCCGGCCCTGCTGGAGACGGTCGGGCTCGTCCCGCCCCAGATCAGCGCCCTGGGCCGCGAGGTGGGCATCCATCCGCCGCCGCTGACGGTCGACGAATTCGTCTCCGCCTACGCCCAGGCGCCCGTGGGAGGCCGCTGATGGCACGCAAGCAGCGCGACGTCCTGTCGGTCGAGTGGGTCAAGCTCGAACTGCTCCGCACCGCCTACGCCACCCGCGGCGGCCTGATGTCCAAATTCGACCCGCGCGTGGTCGTTGCCTGGTACCTGGTGTTCGCCGTCGTTCCCTGGCTGACCCACAACATCACCACCCTGTCGGTCCTGTTCGCCGTCGGCGCCCTCGCGGTCGTCCTCAGCCGGGTCGGCCCGCTGGTACTGGGCCTGTTCATCTTCGGGCTGGTCACCGAGACGGCCTACATATTCGCCGTGGCCTGGTTCTTCGACGGCGACGTCCAGACGGTCATGGCGCTGCTGACGCTCACGCTCAAGCTCGGCACCGTGGCGCTGGCGAGCATGGCCGCGTTCGTCTCACTCGACCCCGAGAAGCTCTCCGACGCGCTGGTGAGCATGCACGCCCCGCCGCTGCTGAGCTTCGGCGTCAGCTACGGGTACCGGATGCTGCCGATCATCATGGAGGAGTTCCACACCATCGTCGACGGCTACCGGCTGCGCTCGAAGCCGGTCGAGCGGGGCTTCCTCGGCTGGCGCATCCCCGCGGCCGTGGCCTTCGCGCTGGTCCGCAGCTTCTACCCGATGATGCTCAACACCGCCAAGCGGACTCGCACCACCGTCGAGGCCCTGGAGACCCGCGGGTTCACCTTCGCCGGGGAGAGCAAGGCCGGACGCAGCATGCGCCTGGCCTACCTCAGGCTCGGGCCCCGCGACGCGGCGCTGGTCGCGGTGACGGTCGCGCTCGTGGTCGGCGCGTTCATGTTCGGCCAGCACCTGCCGCTGCTCTCGCGCGACTTCTGAGGCTCCGGACGCGGCGCCGCCGCGGGCCCGAATTCGTTGGTGGACATTGTTTCCCATGCCTATACTTGCCGCGTCATCCGGCGAAATGTCCTGATCGGATCATTCGCCGGGAATTCGACGAGAAGGAGACCAAGTGTCCACTCGGAAACCCAAGGCGAGCCGCATCGGGCCGCGCGTGCTCGCGGTCGGCTTCCTCGCCGCCGTGCTCGGCGCGGTCGGGGCCGCCAGTCCCGCTTCGGCGACCATCACCCTGCTCGAATACGTCGCGATCGGCGACTCCTACGTCTCCGGCGTGGGCGCCGGCGACTACCAGGACGAAGAGTGCTACCGCTCTGACAACGCCTACCCCGTGCAGGCGTCCGACGAGATCGGCGAGAAACTCTGGTTCAACGCCTGCTCGGGCGCGACGGTCGACGACGTCCTGGCCGACCAGCTCGACCACCTGACCGACCACACCGAGCACGTCACCATCGGCGTCGGCGGCAACGACGCCGGATTCTCCTCGGTCCTGACCGCCTGCGCCGGAACCGACACCGAGCTGTGCCTCGGCGCGGTCGACGGCGCTCGCGCCTACATGACCGACCAGCTCCCGCAGAGCCTCGACGACCTCTACACCCAGGTCCGCGACGAGGCCGACCGGGCCACGGTCGTCGTGGTCGGCAACCCGCGACTGTTCGGCGGGGACACCTGCCAGGGCACGCTGGCGATCACCCCCGAGGAGCAGGGGGAGCTGAACGCCGCCGCCGATCTGCTGGCCGAGACCACCGCCGCCGTCGCGGCCGACCACGGCTTCGACTTCGTCGACCCCCGCGACGCCTTCGCCGGCCACGGCGTCTGCTCCGAGGACCCGTGGATCCTCGGCTACACCGGCACCCTCGAATCCTTCCACCCCAATGAAGCGGGCCAGGACGCCTATACCGATCTGGTCGTCCCCTACCTGAAGTACTGCTGAACCGGTCCGAAATTTCCGAGGGGCCTCCGGCTTCGCCGGGGCCCCTCGTCGGTCCCAGCGGTTGACAGCCGCCTCTGCCGCGATGCGGTGACCCATTGACAAGCATCTCCGTCTTGCATATCATCACTTCACATTCGCCGAAACTTTCATATTAATTCCGGAAGTTTCGGGGCCATGAATCCCTCTTCTGCAACGGAGCTGACAACCGATGTCTCATTCCAGGACAAAGATTGGGGTCGCCGCCGTCTCGGCGGCGTCCGTCGCGGCAGTGGCGCTCGCCGGAGTCGCCGCCCAAGCTGATCCGAAGGAGCCGACCCTCGGCGGCGAAGCGCCGATCGATCTGAAGATCGGCAGCGCCGTCTGGGGCCAGAACGAGCTTCTGGACTACGATCCCGACGACCCCAATGAATTCCAGAGCATTCTCGGTTCCGAGTTCAACTCGCTGACCCCCGAGAACGACATGAAGTGGTCCGAACTCCACCCCGAGCCCGACGTCTACGACTTCTCCGGCGCCGACGCCATCATGGAGTTCGCCGAGGCCAACGGGCAGGAGGTGCGCGGCCACACGCTGCTGTGGCACAGCCAGAACCCGGACTGGGTGAACGAGGCCGGCGGAGCCTGGACCTGTCAAGAGGCGCGCGACGTCCTCGAAGACCACGTCGCCACCGTCGTCGGCCGCTACGCCGGTGAGATCTACGAGTGGGACGTGGCCAACGAGCTCATCCAGGACGACTGGGACGAGGGCGGCGTCAAGCTGCGCACCGAGGCCAACCCCTTCCTCAAGGCCTGCTCGGAGGACCCGGTCGCGCTCATCGGCGACGTCTTCCGGTGGGCCCACGAGGCGGACCCCGAGGCCGTGCTCTTCCTCAACGACTACAACGCCGAAGGCATCAACGCAAAGACCGACGCCTACTACGACCTGGCACAGGAGCTGCTCGCCGACGGCGCGCCGCTGCACGGCTTCGGCGCTCAGGGGCACCTGAGCCTGATGTACGGCTTCGACGACTCGATGCAGGCGAACTTCGAGCGGTTCGCGGACCTCGGGCTGAAGGTGGCGGTCACCGAGGCCGACGTCCGCATGCCGCTCGACGAGAACGGCGACCCGACCGAAGAGCAGATCGCGCTCCAGGCCGAGCGCTACGACGGCATGCTCCAGGCGTGCCTGAACGTCCCGGCCTGCACCAGCTTCACCGTCTGGGGCTTCGACGACGCGCGCTCGTGGGTGCCGGGCGTCTTCGACGAGGGCTACGCGACGATCATGACCGAGGAGTTCGAGAAGAAGCCGGCGTACTTCACGCTGCTCGAGAGCCTCACCGACGCCACCCCCGGCAGGTCCCCGCGGACACCGCCGGGTCTCAACAAGTAAGCCTCCCCGAATGCGGCGCTCGGTCCCCGTCGGTGCCGACACCCTGAGGCACCGTTGACCCGATCCGAACGCTCCGAAGCGCCCCCGGCGAAGCCGGGGGCGCTTCGTCCACCTCGGGCGATTGACAGTCGTCTCTTCGTTGCGTAGCATCACATCACCCTCACCGAAACTTCCGTATGAATTCTGAAAGTTTCAGACCCTCGTGTCCCTCCTCCGCAACGGAGCTGAAGAACAGATGAAAGACCAACCCCCGTACCGACGGCGACTGCTGCGCGCCATGGCCGCCGGGGCCATTGTGCTGCCCGCGGCCGCGCTGGCCGTGGCGCCCCCCGCCGCCGCCCAGGACGATCCGGCCGTGGTGTACTCCTCCGACTTCGAGGACGGCACCGTCGGCGCCTGGGCCCCGCGAGGCCCGGTCGCCCTCACCGTCGAGGACGGCGCGCTCCTGACCGCCGACCGCGAGGCAGACTGGAACGGCCCCTCGCTCGACATCACCGACCTCATCGTCCCCGGCGCGGTGTACGAGATCTCGCTCAGAGCCCGCCTCGCCGAAGGCAGCGAAGGCGAACAGCTCTCGGCCACCGTCCAAAGAGAAGCCGCCGACGAGACCTCCTACGACAGCGTCGTCTACCAGGCCGCGGCCGACACCGACTGGACCGAACTGACCGGCGAGTACAGCATCACCTCGCCCGCCGACGCCCTGACCTTCTACGTCGAGTCGCCGACCCCCGAGGCCTCCTACCTGATCGACGACTTCACCATCACCGAGCTGTCCCCGCCCGGCATCGAACCCGACATCCCCTCGCTGGCCGAGTTCCTGGCCGACGACTTCGAGGTCGGCGCCGCCATCGACTCCCGCGACATCGTCGACCCCTACTCGCAGCTGCTGAACAGGCACTTCAACTCCATCACCGCCGAGAACCACATGAAGCCCGACGCGATCCAGCCGACCGAGGGCGAGTTCACCTGGACCGAGGCCGACGAACTGGTCGAATACGCCCAGGCCAACGGCCAGCGGATTTGGGGCCACACCTTCCTGTGGCACACCGACCAGGTCCCCGAATGGTGGTTCCAGTACCCCGAAGGGCACCCGAACGCCGGAGAGCCGATCGGCAACTCCGACGAGGACCGCCAGATCATGACCGACCGGCTCGAGGCCCACATCGGCGCCATCGCCGAACGCTACGGCGACGACATCTGGGCCTGGGACGTGGTCAACGAGGTCATCAGCGACAACACCGGCGAAGTCCACCGCCAGAGCCGCTGGTACGAGATCTTCGAGGGCACCGGCTACGTCGACGCGGCCTTCCAGATCGCCCGCGACGAGTTCGACGCGGCCGGAGCCACCGACGTGAAGCTGTTCATCAACGACTACGGCACCGAGAACCCCGGCAAGCGCGACAACCTCTACAACCTGGTCGAACAGCTCCTCGCCGACGGCGTCCCGGTCGACGGCGTCGGCCACCAGACCCACATCAACCTGGGCACCTCGATCGACCAGATCGAGGACAGCCTCGACAAGTTCGACGGACTCGGCGTCCTCCAGGCGATCACCGAACTCGACGTCGTCATCGGCGCGCCCGGCGAGGACGAGGAGTTCCCCGAGTACGAGGACCGGCTCATCGAGCAGGGCCACTTCTACCGCGACCTGTTCGCCATGTTCCGCGAGCACGCCGATCAGATCGAGCTGGTCACCCTCTGGGGCCTCCACGACGGCCGCACCTGGCAGCGGTCCCGCGCCGAACCCCGCCCGCTGGAGAGCCCGCTGGTGTTCGACGACGCGCTCCAGTCCAAATGGGCCTACTGGGGCATCGTTGACCCCGACCGCCTGCCCGACGTCCCCGAGCAGGAGGAGCCGGACTACGCGAGGGTCCAAGTGCCCCTGGCCGACACCGCCCCCGAGATCGACGGCGAGATGGACGACGTCTGGGAGACGGCCTCGACCGTGGCCACCGAGGTCAACGTCGAGGGCGACTCCGACGGGGCCAAGGCCGACGTGTCCCTGCTGTGGGACGAGACGGCCCTCTACGCCCTGTTCGAGGTCACCGACTCCCAGCTCGACGAGGCCAGCCCGAACGCCTGGGAGCAGGACTCGGTCGAACTGTTCCTCAACCCGGGCAACACCAAGGAGGGCGGCTACGGCGAGGCCGACGGCCAGTACCGGGTGAGCTTCACCAACATGGTCAGCCTCGGCTCCAACGGCGCCGAGGCCGGCGAGCTCACCAGCGCCGCGAGCGAGACCGACACCGGCTACACGGTCGAGATCGCCGTCGAACTGGCCGAGGACCAAGCGGAAGTCGGCACCGAGCACGGCCTGGAACTCCAGGTCAACGACGGCACCGACGGGGCGCGGACGGCCGTCCACACCTGGTACGACCCGACCGGCCTGTCCTGGAACACCAACGCGAACTGGGGCATCGCCGAACTCGTCGAAGAGGTCGACGGCAACGGCGGCGGGGGCGGGATGCTCCCCGAGACCGGCCTCGGCCTGACCGCGATGATCGCCTCGGCGGGCGGACTGGCCGCGGCCGGAGTCGTCGGCATGATCGTCTACCGACGCCGCAGGACCGCCGCCAACTGGGGCGACTGACCCGAACCGAACTGCTCGACCGAAGCGGGGGGGGGCCCGCACGTGCGCCCCGCCGCTT
>NZ_JAELXW010000063.1 GCF_016428645.1 Glycomyces salinus
ATCGTCTACCGACGCCGCAGGACCGCCGCCAACTGGGGCGACTGACCCGAACCGAACTGCTCGACCGAAGCGGCGGGGCGCCCGCACGTGCGCCCCGCCGCTTCGACTCCCTTCAGGACGAACACGGTGTGAAGATCCGCCCGCCGCCCGCCGGCGTCAACGACAGCCCCGGACCCGACGGGCACCCCTGCGACGACCTCGGCATCGCCTGCACCAACCCCTGGTGGCCGGCCCCATAGGACGCCCGAGACCCCTTCGGCGGCGGCCCCGATGTGCGATCGTAGGGGACATGGCTGCGCCTATCGAGGACTACGGCATGCTCGGCGACCTGCACACCGCGGCGCTGGTGGGCAAGGACGGCTCGATCGACTGGCTGTGCCTGCCGCGATTCGACTCGCCGGCCTGCTTCGCCGCGCTCTTGGGCGATGAGAGCAACGGACGCTGGCGCATCGCCCCCGAATCCGGCGGGCGGTGCGCCCGCCGCCGCTACCGGCCCGACACGATGATCCTCGAGACCGAATGGGACACCCCCGAGGGCACCGTCCGCGTCACCGACTTCATGCCGCCGCGCGGCGACGCGGCCGACCTCGTGCGCATCGTCGAGGGCGTCAGCGGCCGCGTCCCGGTGTCCATGGAGCTGCGCCTGCGGTTCCTATACGGACACAGCGAGCCGTGGCTGCGCCGCCACGACGGCGAACTGGCCGCGATCGCCGGACCCGACGCCGCGTGGCTGTCGACCGAGGCGCCCCTGGAGGTCGCCGACGGCACCGCCACCGCCCACTTCTCGGTGTCCGAGGGCGAACGCGTCTCCTTCGTGCTCACCTACGAGCCCTCCCACCTCTCCCGCCCGGATCCGGTCGACCCGGCGGCCGCGCTGGAGGACACCGAGGACTTCTGGACCGGCTGGGCCGCGCGGACCGACTACGACGGCCCGTGGAAGGACGCCGTCCGCCGCTCCCTGCTGACCCTCAAGGCCCTCACCTACGCGCCCACCGGCGGGATCGTCGCGGCCGCCACCACCTCGCTGCCCGAGCAGATCGGCGGCGTCCGCAACTGGGACTACCGGTTCTGCTGGCTGCGCGACGCCACCTTCACCCTCCAGGCCCTGCTCGGCACCGGCCACATCGAGGAGGCCCGCGAATGGCGCGAATGGCTCCTGCGCGCGGCCGCGGGCGATCCGGCCGAACTCCAGATCATGTACGGACTCGACGGGACCCGCTGGCTGCCGGAGAACACCATCGACTGGCTGAGCGGATACGAGGACTCCTCGCCGGTGCGGATCGGCAACGCCGCCTCCGACCAGTTCCAGCTCGACGTCTGGGGCGAGATCCTCGACGGGCTGCACCTGGCGCGCGAGTCCGGCCTCGAACCCGACCCCGAGGCATGGGACCTCCAGCACGCCCTGCTCGACTTCCTCGAAGGCAACTGGGACGCCCCCGACGAGAGCGTCTGGGAGGTCCGCGGCGGCCGCCGCCACTTCGTCCACTCCAAGGTCATGGCCTGGGCCGGATTCGACCGGGCCGTCAAGGCTGTCGAGCACTCCAAACGCGAAGGCCCCGTGGGCAAGTGGCGTGCCCTGCGCGACCAGGTCCACGCCGACGTGTGCGCGCGGGGCTTCGACGCCGACCGGGGCACCTTCACCCAGTTCTACGGCGGACGCGGGCTCGACGCGGCCCTCCTGCTGCTCCCGCGGACCGGGTTCCTGCCCTGGGACGACCCGCGCGTGGTCGGCACGGTCGAGGCCGTCCAGCGCGAGCTGAGCCGCGACGGCTTCGTGCTGCGCTACGACCCCGACTCCGACGGCGGCGGCGTCGACGGCCTGCCCGGCCAGGAGGGCGCGTTCCTGGCCTGCACGTTCTGGCTGGTCGACGCCCTGTGGGGCATCGGGCGCACCGACGAGGCCACCGAGCTGTTCGAGCGGCTCCTGTCGATCCGCAACGACCTGGGCCTCTTCGCAGAGGAGTACGACCCCGCGGCCGGCCGCATGCTCGGCAACTTCCCGCAGTCCTACAGCCACGTCGGCCTGGTCATCTCGGCCCGCTGCCTGTCGGGTGAGCACGACGTGGACGCGGCCCGCCACTGAGCCGTCCGGTCCGCCGAGGCAGAGGACTCGACGGAGCAATTGCAAAGACTTTTTTGCAAAAAAGTCTTTGCAATGCTAGCTTGGGGACATGGAAGACGACAGCGTCAAGCGCATCACGGACGCGGCCACCCTCAAGGCGGTCGCCCATCCCTTGCGGGCCAAGCTGCTCGGGTCACTGCGCATGGACGGGCCCGCGACCGCCAGCGAACTGGCCCGGAAGTTCGAAGAGAGCTCGGGGTCGACCAGCTACCACCTGCGGGTGCTCGCGGCCTTCGGCTTCATCGCCGAGGACCCCGAGCAGCCCAACGCGCGCGATCGCCGCTGGCTGGCGCTCCACCGCTTCACCTCCTGGAACGACCGCGACTTCGAGGGCGACCCCGCCGGAGCCGAAGCCGCCCGCTTCCTGCGCCGCGCGCAGCTCGAGGTGATGGTCGAGGACAGCGAGCGGTGGGAGTCGCAGATGGCCGACTGGAGCGACGAGTGGGTCGCCGCTCTCGGGCACAGCGACCTGAACTACCGGCTCACCGCCGCCTCGGTGCGCGAAGTCAAAGACCGCTTCAGGGCGATGCTCGAGGAGCTCGCCGATCGCGACGAGGGCGCCGAAGACGCGCAACCGGTGGTGCTGTACCTGTCGGCCCTCCCCAGAGGGAGTCGACACAGCTAAATGGATGCAGATGGACGCCTCTCCTCCCTCCGCCGCCGGTTCGTCCTCATCTCCGCCCTGAACTGGCTCCCTATCGCCATGGCGATGGCCGTCCTGATCGTCCTGATGGACTCGCGCGGCCTCGACCTGAATGTCATAGGACTGATCCTCGCCCTCTACGGCCTGACGACCGTCGTGCTCGAACTGCCGACCGGAGGGCTCGCGGACGTGATCTCGCGCCGCGGCGTCCTGGCCGTCTCCGCCGGGGTCGGCACGGTCGCTCTGGCGGGCGCGGCCTTCGCGACCGCGGCCTGGCAGTTCACGATCCTCTATATGCTGTTCGGCGTGGCGCGGGCACTGTCGAGCGGACCGGCCGAAGCCTGGTACGTCGACTCTGTCAAGGCCGTCCGCGCCGACGCCGACATCCGGAAGGGCCTGGCCGCCGCCTCGGTCGCGGGCGCGATCGCTCTGGGCTCCGGGACGATCATCGGCGGGTCGCTCGCGCTCCTGCCGATCTTCCCCGAGTCCGGCCCGGTGACCGCCGTGTCGGCCCCGATGCTGCTGGCCACCCTGCTGAACCTCGTCCTCCTGGTGACCGTCGTCGTCGGCATGCGCGAATCGACGCGCCCGAGGACGCAGGTCCGGCTCCGCGCCGTGGTCGCCGACGTGCCCCGGACCGTCGGCTCCGGCATCGCGTTGGGAGTCCGCAACCGGGTCCTGGCCCGCCTGCTGCTGACCGTCTTCCCGGTCGGCGTGGCGCTGACCAGCGTCGAGCTGCTGACACCCAGGCGCCTGCTGGACCTCACCGGAGACTCCGGCACCTCGGCAGGCGTCTACGGGGTGATCGCCGCGATCGGATTCGCGTCCCACGCCGTCGGCGCGTCGCTCAGCTCTCCGCTCGCCTCGCTGTCGGGCGGCGCGGTCCGCGGCGTCGTCGCCGGAACCCTGGTGACGATGCTCGGCCCGGTGTCGCTGTTCGCGACCGGCGGCCTGGAGGGCACCGCCAGCGTGGTCGCCACCGCGGGCGGATACGCGCTGATGTTCCTCGGCCTCGGCCTGAACGGGCCGCTCCACTCCGAACTGACCCACCACCAGGTCGAATCGAAGCAGCGCGCGACGGTGGTCTCGATCAAGTCCCTGGTGATGCAGGGCGGCGGGAGCCTGTCCAACGTCACCCTGCCGCTGCTGGCCGGTGCCTGGTCCATCCCCGGAGCCTGGCTCGTGGCGGGC
This sequence comes from Glycomyces salinus, assembly GCF_016428645.1. Classification (GTDB taxonomy): domain Bacteria; phylum Actinomycetota; class Actinomycetes; order Mycobacteriales; family Micromonosporaceae; genus Glycomyces; species Glycomyces salinus. The sequence continues at coordinate 3,957 of NZ_JAELXW010000063.1, forward strand.
CTGCTCGTCGGCGCCTCGGCCGTCCTCTACATCGGAATCTATCGCCCGGCCGAACGACCACCGGATCACGGGCCCGAACAGGACGAACCGGCGTCGGAACCTTCCGACCGGACCGACGCCGAACTCCAGCTGCCGCGGAGCGGCCGTTGACCGGTCAGGCCAGGTCCGCGTCGTGGGCGAGCAGGGCTATCTGGGTGCGGTTGTCCAGGCCCAGCTTGGTCAGGATGCTCGAGACGTGGGTCTTGGCCGTGGTCAGGTTCATCTCCAGCTCCCCGGCCAGGTCGGCGTTGCCGAGGCCGCGGCCGATCGCCAGCGCCACCTCGCGCTCCCGCGGGGTCAACTCGTCCAGCGCGGCGCGGGCGCGCTCGAACGCTCCCGACTGGACGACCGTGCGCTCCATCAAGCGCCGCATCACGCCCGGCGAGAGGATCGGGTCCCCGGCGGCGACCCGCGTGACCGCCTCGACGATCCGGGGCGGCGGCGTGTCCTTGAGGAGGAACCCTCCCGCGCCGGCGCGCAGCGCGTCGACGATGTTCTCGTCGGTGTCGAAGGTGGTCAGCACGATCACCTCCGGCGGCCGGGGCCGGGAGCGCAGCCTGCGGGTCGCGGCGATGCCGTCCACGTTCGGCATGCGCAGGTCCATCAGGACCACGTCGGGGAAGTGGGCGTCGACGGCGGTGACCGCCTCGCGTCCGTCGCCGGCCTCGGCGACCACGGTGATGTCGGCGGCGCCGTCGAGCATCATGGCCAGCCCGGCCCGGACCAGTGCGTCGTCGTCGACCAGGAGCACGCGGATCACGTCGGCCATGGTAGTCGGGCCGCGAGCCGGAACCGGCGGCCGTCGCCGCCGTGGTCCAGCCGCCCGCCCGCCAACCGCACCCGCTCGGTGAGCCCGACCAGGCCGAGCCCGCTGCCGGGCACGGCCGGAGCCGAATCGGGCTCCGGCAGGGGATTGCGCACCTCGATGACCAGCTCGGCTCCGGCCCGGCCGCCCAGGTCCACTTCGACCGGGAGCCCGGCGGCGTGCTTGCGGGCGTTGGTCAGCGCCTCCTGCAGCACCCGGACCGCGGTGCGGGCGGTGGTCGGCGGCAGGGGCGCGTCGTCGGCCTCGTCGCGCAGCGCCACCGCCTGCCCGGCCTCGCGCGCCTCGTGGAGCAGACCGCGCAGGTCCTCAAGGGTCGGTTGCGGGCGCGGGTCCTCGGACTCGTCGTCCTCGCGCAGCAGGCCGATCACCTGGCGCAGCTCGTCGAGGGCCTGGTGCACGCCCTCGCGGACCACCCCGGCGGCCCGGGCGAGCCGCTCGGGGGAGGAGTCCGGGCGGTACTCCAGCGCTCCGGCGTGCGTGGCCACCAGCGACAGGCGGTGGGCCAGCACGTCGTGCATCTCCCTGGCGAGGCTGCGGCGCTCGGCCGCGCGGGCCTCGGCGACACGCCTGCCCTGCTCGGCCTCGGCCCGCCGGGCGCGCTCGCGCAGCGACCCGACCAGCCGCCGGTGGGACCTGGCCAGCGCGCCCCAGCCGAGCACCGCCCCGTAGGAGGCGCAGATGATCGCCGTCCACCACTGGAACGTCAGGACCGAATGGGGCATCCAGATCCACCGCACCAGGTGCGCGGCGATACCGGCGGCGCACACGGCCGCGGCGACCGGGAGGTCCCGGCGCAGCGCCACCTGGAGCGCGCCGGTGGCCGCGGCCGGGGTGGCCACCTGCGACAGCATGGTGAGCGCGGTCGCCGCGAGCGCCCCGGTCACCGGCCGCCACACCTGCACGATCGCCGCGGCCAGGCTCAAGACCGCGACGGCGGCGTCGAGGGGCCGAAGCGGCGACTGGGACCACAGCGACCAGGCCGTGAGTCCGCCGACGCCGACGGCCATGACCGCGACCGCCGACGATCGCCGAGAGCTCCGGATTCCGCGCACCGGCACATGCTAGCCGTCGCCGCCGCCGCGGGTTCACCTCCGAAAGTAGGAGGCGCACCGTGCTCGGGCGGGAGACGGCCCGGCCGCGCGCCCGATGCGGCGACCCGGTCCGGCCGCCCAGACTGGCGGCCATGAACACACGAATGAAGAGACTCATCATGGTCGTCGGAGCCGCTGTCGCCTCTCTGGTCCTGTGGATCGCGGCCGTACCGGTCGGCGGGGTCGACCTGGACGTCAGGCAGGGCGAGGGCATTCGGACGATCACGCCCGCCATGGTCGTGATCGCCTGCCTGGCCGTCGGGTGCGCCGCGTGGGCGCTCATGGCGGTCCTGGAGCGGTGGACCGGCCGCCCGGCCTTCATCTGGACGGCCACGGCCGCAACGGTGCTGGCCGTGTCGGTGCTGGGCCCCCTGGGCGGGATCGGAGCGGCCGCGAAGCTGGTACTGCTGGCGATGCACGCCGTCGTCGCCGCGATCCTGTTCGTGGGGCTGACGCGCGTCGCCCGAGCCGACAGGGCCGAGCCCGCTCGGGCCGGGCTCCAGGACGGTGGAACCGCGACCGGGTAGTAGCTTCTTGACTTCCTCTCCCTCCTGAAGGAGGGAGATTCCCGGCTTGCGGTCCGCTGCGCGTTCCGGCTACGGGTGGGTTCCTGCTTCATCGTCCACTGCCAGGTTTCCCTGGTCTGACACGGACTCCACCAGGCGTTTTACGTGTCCGCAAGTCCCTCGGCCACGAGCCGCCTGCCTTCGCGGCGGATGTTGATCTCGGCGTTCTGGTCCCGGTCGTGCATGGTGCCGCACCCGCACGCCCACTCCCGCACCTTCAAGCCCTCCAGGCCCTTGGGTCCAGTAAGGGCGCCGCAGGTCGAGCACAGGCGGGTGGAGGGGAAATCGCGGGCGACCTTGCCGAAGGTACGCCCGGCACGCTGCGCTTTGGATTCGAGCTTGCCCAGGAACGCACCCCAGGCGGCGTCATGGATGGACTTCGCAGCCCGGCCACGGGACAGGCCCTTGACACCCAGAGTCTCGACGTAGATGCCTTGGTTCTCGGCAACGATCGCCTTCACCTGCTTGTCCAGCCAGTCGTTCCGCTGCTGGCGCACCCGCTCGTGCACGCGCGCGACCTTGATACGGGCCTTGGCCCGGTTCGAGCTTCCCTGCTGCTTGCGCGACAGCGCCCGCTGGGCCTTCTTGAGCTTGCGCTCCATCCGCTTGAAGAACTTCGGATTGTCGATCACCTTGCCGCCGCGCATGACCGCGAACGGCTTGAGCCCGAGGTCGATCCCGGTCTCGGCGTCTTCGTCGGGGATCGGCTCCAAGGCGTCGGTGTCATCGTCGACCGAAACGACGAAGGAGGCGTAATACTCGCCCGTGGGAGTCTTGATGACCGTGACCGAGCTGGGCGCGGACGGAAGATCACGCGACCAAGCCACTTTGAGGTCGCCGATCTTGGGCACGCGCAACCGGCCGTTGTCCAGCACATTGAACCTGGCATTGCGGGTGAAGCGGATCGACTGCATGTTCGAGCGGCGCTTGAACCGGGGCGGTCCCATGCGCGCTTGCCTTTGATGGAGGCGAAGAAGTTCCGCCAGGCCCGGTCGGCATCGGCCAAGGCCTGCTGCAACACCACGGCCGACACCGCACCCAGCCAGGACCGATCAGGGGTGCGCTTGGCGTCGGTGATCAGCGCCTTGGACAGCGCTGCCGTGGTCGGGTACGGCAGGCCCTCGGCGTGCGCCCGCTTGCGGGCGGCCACGGCATCGTTGTAGACCACACGCGCGCACCCGAACGCCCGCGCCAGCGATTCCCGTTGGGGGCGCGTCGGGTAGATCCGGTACCGGTACCGCAAATGCACACCGGAATGGTACCAGACTGGTGTATGGTGTCGTCATGGCGACCTTCACCATCCGCATCCCAGACGATCTTCACGCCAGGCTCAAGGCCAGGGCCAGAACCGAACATCGCTCGGTCAACGCCGAGATCGTGCACTTGCTGGAGACTGTGCTCAACAGTCCCGCTGACGCGGGACCGCGAGCAAGCAATCGCCCGGATTCACCTCCGGCCTAAAGGCCGGAGCACTCTCCGGAAAACCGGTATCGGACCCAGCCCACCGAAGAAGGAGTCGTTCCCATGAGCACCACCCCGGTCGCGTTCGAGCGTCACGACGAGCGGTTCGACATCGCAGGCGACGACTATCTGGAGTGCCTGTTCTCCGATGGCCGCTGGACCGAGGGGCCGGTGTACATCCCCTCGGGCCGCTACCTGCTGTTCAGCGACATTCCCAACGACCGGCTCATGCGCTGGGACGAGACCGACGGCTCGGTGAGCGTCTTCCGCTCGCCCGCGGGCTACACCAACGGCCACACCCTGGACCGGCAGGGCCGCCTGGTCAGCTGCGAGCAGGGCGAGCGGCGCGTGACACGCACCGAGCTGGACGGCTCGGTGACCGTCCTGGCCGACCGGTGGCGCGGGAAGCGGTTCAACAGCCCCAACGACGTGGTCGTCTCCGGCGACGGAGCGGTCTGGTTCACCGATCCGCCCTACGGCATCCTCAGCGACTACGAGGGCCACCGGGCCGAGCCGGAGATCGAGGGCTGCCACGTCTACCGCGTCGACCCGGGCTCGGGGGAGGTCGAGCGCGTCGCCGACGATTTCTCCCGCCCCAACGGGCTGGCCTTCTCGCCCGACGAGCGCACGCTGTACGTCGACGACACCGCCCGGGGACACATCCGAGCCTTCAGCGTCGACGGCGGGAGCCTCGGGGGCGGCGGGGAGTTCGCGAAGGTGCCCGCCGGCAACCCCGACGGCCTGCGCGTGGACGTCCGGGGCCGGGTCTGGGCGGCGGCGGCCGACGTGTTCTGCTTCGACCCCGACGGCACCCACCTGGGAACGCTGCCGATCCCGCAGCCCGCGGTGTCCAATCTGGTCTTCGGTGGCCCGAAGCGCAACCGCCTGTTCGTCACCGCGACCAATTCGGTCTACTCGATCCTGCTGAACACCAACGGCGCCTGGCGCCTCTAAGCGACGCGGGGCCGGGTCTCCCGGCCCCGCGCGCCTAGGCTAGAGGCTCCACTGCTGGTTGGAGCCGCCGGTGCAGTCGTACTGCTGGATGCGGGCGCTGTTCGCGGTCGAGGAGTCGATCACGTCCAGGCATTTGCCCGAGTGCCGCGCGACGATCTCGACGTAGCCGCTTCCCGCGTCGCGGAGCTCCCACTGCTGGTTCTCGCCGCTGTGGCATTCCCACTGGATGATGCCGGCGCCGTTCGCGGTGGAGACGCCGTCGACGTCGATGCACTTGCCGGACGCCTGGGAGATGAGCCGGTAGTAGCCTCCGCCGACGTCCTGGAGCTGCCACTGCTGGTTGGTGCCGCCGTGGCAGTCGTACTGGATGATCTCGGCCCCGTCGTCGGTCGAGGCGCTGACCACGTCGACGCACTTGCCGGAGTTCCGGTTCACGATGTCGACGACGTCGCCGCCGCCTCCGATGTCGTCGCCCCAGGCGTGGCGCAGCCGGTCGGCGCCGGTGTCGTTGCGGACGGTCACGGTCAGGTCGGTGCCGCCGCCGCCGAGTGCGTACATGGAGTACCAGTCGTAGCCGATGTTGCCGGTCTTGCCGCCGAGCGCGGGCCAGTAGGTGCCGCCCATGTTGTTGTCGTGCATGACGTCGGTGATCGCTCGGATGTGGCGGACGAAGTTGTCGGTGCTGGCGGCGTTGCTGTAGTCGCGGCCGTCGTTCATGGGGGCGCCGAACTCGGTCGGGACGGTGCGGGAGGCGCAGTCGCCCAGGCGGGTCTCGATGTGGTCGCGCCAGGCGGCATAGCTCATCTCGCCGTAGAAGAAGGCGTAGTGGTGGAACGACAGGAGGGTGCCGTCGAGGCGGCTGTCGGCGCACACGGGCCTGACGTCCTGGTTGAGGCCGACGCCGGCGACGAGGACGCGGCCGGGCGGCACCGAGGAGCGGGAGTCGAGCCAGTGGGCGGCGAAGTCGGTCCATTCCGAGGAGCTGTAGCCGTGCGGCTCGTTCATCACTTCGAAGTAGACCTGGCCGTTGGAGCCGTACTGGGAGACGATGGTGTCCCACATCGAATCGAAGGCGCCCATGTCGGCGACCCGGCCGCCGGAGGACGCGCCGTCCTCCCAGTAGGCCAGGATGACCTTGAAGCCGCGGTCGGCGGCGGCGTCGATCACGCCCCGGTAGGAGTTCCACCAGGACGTGCCGACCGTGTGGGTGTTGACCGGCAGCCGGACGGTGTTGACGCCGAGCGTGTCCTCGAATCCGTCGAAGACCGAATCGGCCTTGGCGCGCACGGTCTCGTAGCTGTCGGACTGGCTCAGCCCGTGGATGACGAGTTGGCCCTCGGAGAAGTTGTCGCCGAGGACCGCCCAGTTGACTCCTCTGAATTGGCTGGTGTCGGCGGCGGCCGGCGTGGCGCCGGCGAGGACGAAGACCGGGATGAGCGCCAGCGTGGAGACGACGCCGATCAGCATCCGGCCGAGAGTACGGACTATTCCGGGCGAGCGCCCTTCGATGTTGGTTTTTGACATGGTGCTCCCTTGTGCCGAGCGGTGTGCGATACCGGGCCTTGCCACCGCGTACCAGGGGCGACCGTATTGGAAGATCGGCCGCCATGGCTTACACTAGCACAGTGTATACACATATTTCGATGTATTAGCTCAAGATCCAACCTCACTCAACACATCGGCCCAAGCAGTGCCGAGCCCCTCCCGGGGCCGGCCGGACAGGAGACCCTCATGACCCTCACCGTGAAAAGGTCCCTCGCCCTAGTCGCCGCGACTTTCCTCGCCCTGGCTCTCGTGGTCGCCGGCGGCGAACCGGCCGCGGCCGACCCCGACCCGCCCGACGGCGCCTCGGTCAACCTCGCCGCCGCCCACAGCGGCAAGTGCATGGACGTCATCAGCGCCTCCACCGACGACGGCGGCGAGGTCGCCCAGTACGACTGCAACGACGGCGCCAACCAGATGTGGCGCTTCGACGACCTCGGCGACGGCCATGTCCGCATCAGCGCCCGGCACTCGGACAAATGCCTCGACGTCGACGCCGCGTCGAGCGACAACGGCGCCCGCGTGATCCAGTGGGAATGCCACGGCGGGACCAATCAGCAGTGGGAGGTCCAGGACGCCGGGGAGGGCGCGATCCAGCTGGTCGCCCGCCACTCCGGCAAGTGCCTGGAGGTGCCGAGCGCCTCCACCTCCAACGGCGCGCGCCTCCAGACGTGGGAGTGCGGCACCGGCGACCACCAGCGGTGGGAGATGGAGCTCGTCTCGTCTCCGGCCCTGCCCGGCCTGTTCGCCGACCCGAACATCGCCCGGTTCGGCGACACCTACTACCTCTACCCGACCACCGACGGCTTCTCCGGCTGGTCCGGAACCCAGTACCGGGCGTTCTCCTCGACCGACCTCGTCAACTGGACCGACCACGGAGTGATCCTCGATGTGAACGCCGACGTCTCCTGGGCCGACAACTCCGCCTGGGCGCCGGGGGTCGCCGAACGCGACGGGAAGTACTACTTCTACTTCTCCGGCGGTCGCACCAGCGGCGACACCCGCAAGCAGCTCGGGGTCGCCGTCTCCGACTCGCCCACCGGGCCCTTCACCGACGCCCTCGGGCACCCGCTGGTCTCCGCCGGGGAATACAGCGGCCAGGCGATCGACCCGGCCGTGTTCACCGACGACGACGGACGGTCCTACCTGTACTGGGGCCAGGGGGCCTCGCACCAGGTGCCGCTGAACGACGACATGGTCTCCTTCGACGCCGGCGACGTGGTCAGCTACAACCCGCCGGACTACAACGAGGGATCGTTCGTGATCAAGCGGGGGAGCACCTACTACTTCATGTGGTCCGAAGGCGACACCCGAAGCGAGGACTACCGGGTCAACTACGCCACCGGCTCCTCGCCGCTGGGCCCGTGGAGCGCCCCGGCCGGGGTGATCCTCCACAAGGACGAGAGCCAGGGCATCCTCGGCACCGGACACCACTCGGTGGTCCAGGTGCCCGGCACCGACGAGTGGTACATCGCCTACCACCGCTTCGCGATCCCCGACGGCGACGGCACCCACCGCGAGGTCATGATCGACCGCCTGCACTTCAACGCCGACGGCTCGATCCGGGAGGTGGAGCCCACGATCGAGGGGATCGACCCGGTCTGACCCCGCGCAAGCCCTCCTCCTCTCCTCACAGAAAGGCCCACGCATGTCCAAACACATCTCACGCAGGGGCGTCCTGCTGGGCGCCGCGTCGGCGTTCGGCGCGCCGCTGCTGCTGCCGGAGTCCGCGGCCGCGCAGCAGTCCTACACCGGCTACCTGATGGCCCATTTCACCGGCGAGAGCTCCGACGGCGAGCAGATCTACCTCGCCCACTCCGGCGACGGCCTGCACTGGTCCGACCTGAACAGCGGCGGCCTCGTGCTGCGCTCGAACATCGGCACCGCCGGGGTGCGTGACCCGGCCCTGGTCCGCTCGCCGTCGGGCGACCGGTACTGGATCGTGGCCACCGACCTGCGCATCGCCAGCGGCATCTCCTGGTACGACGCGGCCAACAACGGCAGCACCGCGCTGGTGGTGTGGGAGTCGACCGACCTGGTCAACTGGTCCGAGCCCCGGCTGCTGGACGTGGCCGGCTCGATCGGCGACGCCGGCTGCGCCTGGGCGCCCGAGGCGATCTGGGACTCCGCCTCCGGCGACTACGTCGTCTACTGGGCGACCAACTCGACGTTGAACGGGGTCAAGAAGCACCGCGTCTGGTACGCCCGCACCGGCGACTTCCGCAGCGCCTCGGCCCCGCAGCTCTACGTCGACCGCCCCGGCAGCGAGGGGGTCATCGACACCCAGATCATCGAGGTGCCCGGCAGCATCGGCGGCTGGCGCTACTACCGTGCCTCCCGCGATGACCGGATCACCATCGAGGCGTCGAACTCGATCACCGGATCGTGGACCCACATTGGCAACCTCGACCACTTGGGCGACGCCGGCAACGGCGTCGAGGGGCCGATGTGGGCGAAGTTCAACGACCGCGACGAGTGGGCGCTGTGGAACGACCGCTACACCACCGGCTCGGGCTACATCCCCATCACCTCCACGAACCTGGGCAGCACCCAGAACTTCCAGCGCGTCGGCGGCTACGACCTGGGCGGAACCCTCAAACGCCACGGCTCGATCCTCAACCTCACCGCGGCCGAGGAGTCCCGGGTGCTCGACCGCTGGGGCGGCGGGTCGGCCAACCGCCTCCAGTCGTACAACTTCCCCGACCGGTACGTGCGGCACGCCGACTTCGACCTGCGCATCGACCCGAACCCCAGCCCGGCCCAGGACGCGCAGTTCCGCCTGGTGGCGGGCCTGGCCGACTCCGGCGGGGTCTCCTTCGAGTCGGTGAACTTCCCGGGCCGGTACATCCGGCACTGGGACTTCGACCTCCAGCTGGAGGAGAACGACGGCTCGGGCGCCTTCGCCGACGACGCGACCTTCCACCGGGTCGCGGGCCTGGCCGACGGGTCCTGGTCGTCGTTCAGATCCCACAACTACCCCGACCGCCACATCCGCCACTACGGCTACCTGCTGCGCATCGACGAGATCACCGACGCCACCGGAAGGGAGGACGCCACCTTCCGCATCACCTGAGCCCGCCGAAGCGGGAGGGGCCGGTCGACTCGCGGCAAGCACGGGTTCGCACGGAGTTTGAAGATTATTTTCTCTTCTCCATCTTTTCTTGGAGCTAATCTTCAGGCATCGTATGGGGGTGCGAACTCCCCCCGTGCTCCTCGCGGCCTCCGCCGTGCTCGCGACCGTCGTGGCCGCTCCCGCTTCCGCCGAGACCGCCACCCAGAACACCGACAGCATCGCCGTCGACGGTGAGACCGGCACCCTCGCCCCCGGCATCGCCCTCGAGTCCTACGACCGCTGGGAGGACCAGGGCTGGCTCCGCGCCGACGCGATCACCGTCGACCTCACCTCCGAGGTCGCGGCCGAACTCCTCTCTCCGGGCCGGGTCGCCGACTCGGCGCCCGTCCGCGAGCAGGTCGAGGGCCATGACGACGTCGTCGTCGCATTCAACGCCGACTACTTCGACATCAACGACACCGGCGGCGCCCAAGGCGTGGCCATCGAGGACGGCGCGCTGATCAAGTCCGCCGACTCCGGATCGGCCAACTCGGTCGCCTTCGACGACGAGGGCCGCGGATCGATCCGGTCGATCGGCTTCACCGGCACCGCCACCGTCGACGAGCTGGTCCTCGACCTCCACGGCCTCAACAACACCACCCTCCCGGCCGACGCGATCGGCCTCTACACGCCCGAGTGGGGGACCGCCGACCGCGCCCGGACCGCCGAAGGCGCCACCGAGCTGCGCGAGGTCACCGTCGTCGACGGCCTCGTCACGGCCGTCACCGACTCGCCCGAAGCGGGGCCCGTGCCCGAAGGCGGCTTCACCCTGTTCGGGCGCGGGACCGGGGCCCAAGCGCTCGCCGCGCTCGAGGTCGGCGACGGCGTCACCGTCGACTACGAGCCGGTCGTCGACGGCGAGGCCCCGCATACGGCCGTCTCGGGCCGCCAGGTCCTGGTCGAGGACGGGCAGACCGTCCCCCACGCCGACCAGACCCGCCACCCGCGCACCGCCGTCGGATTCTCCGAGGACGGCGCCACCATGTACGTGGTGACCTTCGACGGCCGCCAGGCCGCCAGCGGCGGCTACACGCTCGACGAGGTCGCCGCCGAGCTCCAGGCCATGGGCGCCCACGACGCGCTCAACCTCGACGGCGGCGGCTCCTCCACGCTGCTGGCCCGCGCCCCCGGCACCGACGAGCTGGTCACCGTCAACAGCCCCTCCGACGGCGTCGAACGCCCGGTCGGCAACGGCCTGGCCCTCACCGTCCCGGCCGGCGACGGCCGGGCCACCGGCTTCGCAGTCGAACCCCAGGCGCCGTTCGACCCCGGCGCGATCACCGAGGCCGACTTCGGCCGCGTCTTCCCCGGGCTGAGCCGCCCGCTGTCGGTCGCCGCCCACGACAGCGCCTACGCTCCCGCCGAGGCGACGCCGAACTGGCGCACCAGCCCGTCGTGGTACGGCCACGTCGACGACGACGCGGTCTTCCACGCCGGACACCGCCCCGGCAACGTCACGGTCACCGCCAAGCACCGACACGCCAGCGGCTCGACCGAGATGACCGTCCTCGGGCCCCTGGCCGCCATCGAGCCCTCGCAGAGCCTGCTCGCCCTGCCCGACGCCGAAGGCACCGCCTCGTTCCACGTCGTCGGCACCGACGCCGAAGGCTTCACCGCCCCGATCGACCCGGCCGACATCGACCTCGAATACGACGGCGACCCCATATCGATCGAACCCGACGGCCTCGGCGGCTACACCGTCACACCACATGGCGACAGCGGCTCGGGCACCGTGAACCTGGCCGTCGGCGGCCGCACCGCCAGCATGGCCGTCACCATCGGACTCACCGAAGCGGACGTCGCCGACTTCTCCGACGCCACCGACTGGTCCTTCTCGGCCGCCCGCGCCACCGGTTCGCTCGCCCCCGGCGAGGGACACGAGGGCGACGGACTCACCATGGACTACGACTTCACCCAGTCCACCGCCACCCGCGCCGCCTACGCCACGCCCCCGGAAGACATCGCAGTCCCCGGGCAGCCGCAGCGGTTCGGCATGTGGATCAAGGCCGACGAGAACGGCGAATGGCCGTCCCTGCACCTCAAGGACGCCGAAGGCGGCAGCGTGGTCCTGCGCGGCGACCATCTGACCTGGGAGGGCTGGCGCTGGGTCGAGTTCCAGGTGCCCGATGGCACCGCCTACCCGGTGTCGGTGCACCGGTTCTACGTCGCCGAGACCAGGCCGGCCGTCTCCTACCAGGGCGAGATCTCGATCAGCGGCCTGGTCGCGCAGGTCCCGCCCGAAGTGGACCTGCCCGAGGCGCCCGCCGAGCGCGACCCGCTCGTGGTCGGCGACGTCGACGACGCCGACTGGACCTTCGCGGTCATGTCGGACGCCCAGTTCGTCGGCGAGGACCCCGACAGCCCGATCGCCGAGTCGGCCCGCCGCACCCTGGCCGAGGTCGCCGAGTCCGACGTCGACTTCCTCATCGTCAACGGCGACCTGGTCGACGAATGCGAGAGCGACGACCTGGCCCTGGCCGAGCGGATGCTCGACGAGGAGCTGGGCGACGAGGTCGAGTACGTGTACGTGCCCGGCAACCACGAGGTGATGGGCTGCGACGTCGACGACTGGTCGGCGGTGTTCGGGCCCGCCCACCAGACCTTCGACCACGAGGGCACGCGCTTCATCACGCTCGACACCTCCGGGCTGACCATCGCCGACGGCGGCTTCGAGCAGATCGCCGCGCTGCGCACGGCGCTCGACGAGGCCGCCGACGACCCCCGGATCGAGTCGGTCGCCGTCGTCGCCCACGTCCCCACCCGCGACAAGGACCCGCAGCACGCCAGCCAGCTCGGAGACCGCTACGAGTCCGCAGTGGTCGAGCAGTGGCTCGGCGACTTCGAGTCCGAGTCAGGCAAGGAGTCGATCTACATCGCGGCCCACGCCGGCTACTTCGCCGCCGACCACGTCGACGGTGTGGCCTACTGGGTCAACGGCAACTCCGGGAAGGCCCCGCACGGCGCGCCCGAGGACGGCGGCTTCGTCGGCTGGACCGAGTTCGGCGTGAACGAGCAGAGCTCCCTGCCGTGGCTGACGCGGGACGAGCCGTGGATCTCGGCGCAGGTGCGCCCGCAGCTCGACCGGCTCGACATCGACGCGGCGACCGACATCGACCGGGGCGAGACCATCCGGATCGGAGCCGAGCTCACCCGCGGCGAGACGGTGGTGCCGGTCGGATACCCGATGAGCGTGACCTGGAGCGGATCGGCCAACGTCTACATAGGCGAGCGCCGGCCGGGACCGCTGCACTGGCTGTTCTACGACGCCTGGTTCGACCCCGAGACGAACGAGCTGGTCGCCTGGCGCGACGGGACGGTCGAGGTGACCGCGACCGTCAACGACGTCGAAGCGACGCAGTCGATCGCGGTCACCTGACGCCGACGCCCGCTGCCGCGCGCTCGGTCGCTCAGGCGGCCGAGCGCTCGGCGACCGGGCGGCGGCGCAGCGGGGCGCGCAGGATGGCGGGCGGGTCGTAGGCCATGTCGAGCCTGCCGATGTCGGTTCCGGGCGGGACGATCTGGTCGATCCGGTCGAGGATCTCGTCGGAGAGCCCGACCTCGACGCTCGCGAGCAGGTCTTCGAGCTGCTCGATCGTGCGCGGGCCGATGATCGCGGAGGTGACGCCGGGGTGGCCGATGACGAACGCCATCGCCATGTGGGTCAGCGGGACCCCGGCGTCCTCGGCCACGGGGATGAGCCGTTCGACCGCGTCGAGCCGCTGCTCGTCGGACAGGTACGCGAAGCCGAACTGGGACCGGTGCGTGGTGTTCTCCCGCCCCTTGCGGTAGCGGCCGGTGAGCATGCCTCCGGCGAGCGGGCTCCACACCAGCGAGCCCATGCCGTACTCCTGGACCACCGGCAGGACCTCGCGTTCGATGCCGCGGTTGAGGATCGAGTAGTGGGGCTGCTCGGTGCGGAACCGGACCAGGCCGCGCCGCTCGGCGACCCAGTGGGAGCGGACGAGGTCCGAGGCGGGCATGGAGGAGGTCCCGATCGCCCGCACCTTGCCGTCGCGGACGAAGTCGGTGAGCACCGAGAGGGTCTCCTCGATGTCGGTGTCCGGGTCGGGGCGGTGGATCTGGAACAGGTCGATGTAGTCGGTTCCCAGCCGCCGCAGGGAGCCCTCCAGGGCGCGGATCAACCAGCGGCGCGAGGCGCCTTCGCGGTTGGGGACGGCGGGGCCGTCGCCGTGCGGGTCGAAGTCGACCGGGAAGCGGGCCTTGGTCGCGAGCACGACGTCGTCGCGGCGTCCCTTGAGGGCTTTGGCGACGATCTGCTCGGACTCGCCGCCCGAGTACATGTCGGCGGTGTCGACGAAGTTGATCCCCGCGTCGAGGGCCCGGTGGATGATCTTGACCGAGTCGTCGTGGTCCGGGTTGCCGGCCGATCCGAACATCATCGCGCCGAGCGCGTACGGGCTGACCTTGATGCCGGTCCGGCCGAGGGTGCGGTACTGCATGCCGTCTCTCCTGATTTCGGCGGCCGAGGCGTGGTCGGCGCGCTGCCGATGCCGTATCCTCGACCTAAGCGGAATGGTCTTCCACAAATATACGGAAAGGATTTCCGTTTAAGAACTGCGAGGGAGAATTGTGACTGAGGACACGGTGTCCGCCGGCGTCGACGCGAACAGAGCGGCAGGTCAGAACGAATCCAAGCCGCAGCGGCGGAAGCGCGCCGACGCGCAGCGCAACCTCGACGCGCTCCTGGAGGCGGCCGTGACCGTCTTCGCCGCCTCGGGCGTGGACGCGCCGGCCAAGGAGATAACCGACCTGGCCGGGCTCGGCGTCGGCACCCTCTACCGGCACTTCCCCAAACGCTCCGACCTGGTCAAGGCCGTGTTCCGGCGCGAGGTCGACGCCTGCGCCGACGCCGCGCCCGTGCTGGCCGCCGAGCACGAGCCGGCCGTGGCGCTCGAGAAGTGGATCCTGCGGTTCACCGAGTTCCTCAAGGCCAAGCGCGGCCTGGCCGCCGCCCTCCACTCGGGCGACCCGGCGTTCGACGAACTGCCCGACTACTTCCTCCAGCGGTTCGAACCGGCCCTCGGCTCGCTGCTGGAGACCGCCGCCGCCGCCGGCGAGATCCGCGGCGACGTCGGCGCCGAGGACCTGCTCTTCGCCGTCGCCAATCTGAGCCTGCCCGGACCCGAGGACGGCACCGGCTACAGCCGCCGCATGATCGGCCTGCTCCTCGACGGCCTCCGCCGCCTCTGACCGCTACAGCGAGTCGACATAGGTCACGACGAAGCCCGCGCACGGCACCAGGTACGCGCAGGCCACGACCGTGACCGCCGAGAACGACGGCCGGTCCCTCAGCAGGATGCGGTACAGCGCCAGCAGCACCGGCGCGGCGATCAGGTGCAGCGGGACCAGGGAGGCGTCCACGACCGTGTCGGTCACCGCCAGGCAGAGGGCCAGGACCGCGCTCGCCGTCCACAGCGCGAAGCCGAGCTCGAAGACGGCGCGGCCGCCGAGGACCACCGCGATGGTGTCGATCCCCGCCCGCCGGTCGGCGTCGTGGTCGGCCGCCGTGGTCGGAAGGTACAGCGCGGCCGCGGCCAAGACCCCGACGACCGCGATCGCCCATGGGAATCCGGCGGCCGAGTCGGTGAAGGCGACCCATCCGCCCAGCGGGCCGAGCACGCCGACGACGGCGTTGGCCGCCAGGTCGG
Source organism: Glycomyces salinus (assembly GCF_016428645.1). Classification (GTDB taxonomy): domain Bacteria; phylum Actinomycetota; class Actinomycetes; order Mycobacteriales; family Micromonosporaceae; genus Glycomyces; species Glycomyces salinus. Next base: position 19,217 of record NZ_JAELXW010000063.1, read on the forward strand.
CGCCCGGCCTGGCCTTCAGCCGGACCGGGGGAGCGCTGTAGGCCCAGCCGAGCAGCACCACCAGCGCGGTCCCGGCGGCGAAGAGCGCCCCGAGCGGAACCGCCGCCAGCACCGTCAGCGCCGACGCCGCCGCGGCGATCCGGCGGGCCGCCCGCGGCGGGACCCGGCCCGACACCAGCGGCGAGTCGGCCTTGCGGGGGTTGACCCGGTCGCTTTCGAGGTCGTACGCGTCGTTGACGGCCAGCACCGCGAGCCACAGCAGCGGCCCGGTCACCAGGACCGCGTGGGCCATGGTCGCGATCTCGGCCCCGCGCGGGACGATGCGGTGCGTCGCCAGGACGAAGCCGATCTCCATCATCACCACCGAGGCCGTCCAGAACCGCGGCCGCGACATCGCCAGCAAGTCCCGCGCGATCCGGCCCGGCCCCGCGCCGAAGGCCGACCGCCCCCGGGCGCGAAGCGAACTCACCGGTCGAGCCGCAGCGGTCGATTCGGTCCGGTCGGATGCGGCGGGTGCGGCCATGAGGGTCTCCCGGTCTCGTGACCGCCCGGTCTGATCGGGCGGCGCCTGCTCTCAGCCTCTGCCGGGCCGGGCCGAATCCGTTCCCTCCGGGGAGGGAACCGGCTCCCTCCCGAGTGGGACATCGGCGGCGTCGCGATGAAGCCGTCGCACGGCGTAGCCGTAGACCGCCGCGGTCAGGGCGATTCCCCAAGGGAGGATGAACAAGCCGGGGAGCGATGCCCCCCAATCGCTCCACGCGTATTCTGCGGTCACGATGTCGAGAGCCGTCCCGGGCGTGAACCGCAGTCCCATTTGGATGATCATGGTCGCGGCCAGCAGACCCGGCACGACCGCGAACCAGATCGGCACCCGGCGGCCCCGCAGTACCGGTATCCAGCGGGGGAACCGCTCACCCCAGCGTCGGACGAGTCCGATGGTGAGCACCGCGCCGATGGTGGGAAGACCGCCGAACACGAGCGCCACGCCGAGCCGCTCCAGCCCGCTCCACTCATCGAGGCCCTCGCCGGAGGTGCCGAGCGGAATCCCCAGTGCCCACGAGACGCGGACCACGGCGTACGGCAGCGCGAGGACGGCTGCGGTGTACGCCGCCGCCTTGGCCCACCGAGGTTCGCCGCGCGCGATGAACCACGAGACCCCGCCCGCCGGCCGGGTCGCCGCGGCCGCCATCCACACGAACCCGCCGGCGATGGCGACGACTTGGGCGCCGAGGGCGCCGTCCCACAGCCCCGTGTACGCGAAGAACAGGTAGGCGAAGTTCTGGATCACCCGCGCGTCGGGGACGACCACGAGCAGCAGCACCCCGAGGGCGACCGCCGGGACCGCGGGCCAGAGGCGGCCGGGCGCGCCCCACATCGCGACGGCGGTGAGCAGTCCGGCCAGCCCGACCGCGGCGGCCACGACTCCGGTGTGCTCCGGATCGAGGCCCTCGAGATAGGACCCGACCTCGCCGGTGCGAGGGTCGTTCGTCCCGAACGGACTCGCCACCGCACCGGCGGTCCACAGTGCCCCAACCGCCAGTGTCAGCAGCGACCAGGCCGCGGCGGCGGCCAGCAGCAGCGCGTGCCGATCAATTCCTTCGAGCTTTGCGGCCATGACGCCTCCAGTCCGGCGGCCGGCCGCCGATCGACCGGCCGATATCACCAGACTGCGGAGCCGCCGGACCGACCGCCTCCCGCTGCCGAGGGACCGCGCTCCCTCGGCAGCGGGAACGGACCCCAGGTCAGCTCACGGCCCGTTCGACCAGGCGGCGCACCGTCGCCTCGGCCTCCTCGCTCAGCTCGGTCACGGCGTACGAGGTCGGCCAGAGGCCGCCGTCCTCGTCGAGGTCGGCCTCGGCGGTGAACCCGAGCGAGGAGTACCGCTCCTTGTCGGCCTTCCCGCTGCGGAAGAAGCACACGACCTTGCCGTTCCTGGCGTACGCCGGCTGCCCGTACCACAGCTTCGGCGCCAGCTCCGGGGCCGCGGCCGTGATGATCTCGTGGAGGCGGGCGGCGACCGCGCCGTCCGGCCCGTCCATGTCGGCGATCGCCGAGAGCACCGCCGCGGCATCTGATGCCGCCTTCTTCCCGGAGCGGCCCCCGCTCGCCTCGGCCTTCAGCTCCTTGGCGCGGGCCTTCATCGCGGCGCGCTCCTCGGCCGAGAATCCCCCTTCGGCGGACTTCGCGTTATCACCCATGACGTTCCCTTCGCTGCGGTTGTGGTGGTGCCTCCACGCTATGGGAATCGGGACCGGAGCGGCTTCTCGATTCCTGATCGCTTCGAAACCCCTGGCCCGTGCCGGGGGTCGGGTGAGCCGGAGGCCCATTCTTACAGTCTGGGGTAATGTCACGCCCTATCGCGGCCCGTAGCGTCGCGGCAATGAGAACGCCAGTAATCGCCACCGCGGCCTTGACACTCGGACTCCTCGCCTCCACCGGGTGCGCCAACGCCGACCAGCCCGACAAGCCCGACACCGACCTCCTCCAGGACAGGCTCGACGACTTCGCCGGGCTCTCCGAGCACGCCGTCCTCGCCGAGGTCCGGAACGGGGACCGGACCTGGTCCGAGGCGACCGGGCCCCGGAACCTCGACCCCGGCTCCGACCAGGCCCGGCCCGGGGACCTGGTCCGCATCGGCAGCGCCACCAAGTCGTTCACCGCCTCGGTCCTCATCCAGCTCGAAGGCGAGGGCGAGCTGGACCTGGACGATCCGATCGGGGACCATCTGCCCGGGCTCCTGCCCTACGACGAGGACCCGACGGTCCGCCAGCTCATGACGCACACCAGCGGCCTCCCCGACTTCCTGCCCCGCCTCTACCCGTCCCTGGCCGAGGGCGACGTCAGCGACATCCGCGAGGGATACCGGAACGACCACGAGCCCGAGGAGCTCGTCGCACTGGCCGCGCAGGACCCGCCGCTGTTCGAGCCGGGCGAGGGCTACGCCTACTCCAACGCCGGGTACGCGGTCCTCGGCCTGCTCATCGAGGACCTGACCGGAAACACCCTCGGCCACGAGCTGGAGGACCGCGTAATCGAGCCCGCCGGACTCGACGACACCTATCTCCTGAGCCCGAACGGCGCGATCCGCGGCCCGCACCCGGTCCCGTACATCACCACCGGCGAGAGCGACGACCCGTACTTCGACACCACGGGCCTGTCAGGCACCCAACTGTGGGCCGGCGGCGGCATCGTCTCCACCACGGGCGACATGAACGACTTCTACGGCGCGCTCACCGACGGCACACTGCTGACCGAGCGGCAGCTCGCGGAGGCCACCGACTGGGTCGACACCGGCAAGAGCCTCCGCTACGGTCTGGGCCTGTTCGGCGAGCAGTTCGGCTGCGCCGACGATCCCGAAGAGGTCTTCATCGGCCACACCGGCGACGCCCTCGGCCACGAGGTCTCCTCGTTCCACTCCGTCGACGGCGAACGCCAGGTCACGGTCGCCTGGAACATCGGCGACAAGCATGGCTACACCGATCCCGATGAGTTCGTCCGCGCGCTGGACGCCTTCATCGAGGCCGGACTCTGCGACGCCGACGCCTGACGATGCCCCCGGTTCGGGGCCCTATCCGCAGGCGCGTGTCCGAGTCGCAGCCCTCGAAGGGCTCCCGGTCGCCCGGTAACCGGGAGCCGTACACGCGGCGGGGCCGAGGGGCCGCCGGGCTTCTGGCCGGGGTCGGCGATGGTAGTGCCTTGTGGATGATCGAAGTCCGACTCCGGCCTCCCGGCCGTATCCGGTCCAGGTTCAGGCGGTCAGCGACGAAGAGGTGTGTGGAGGGCTGGGGTCGGTGGCGCGCCTTGGGTCGAGTGGCCCCGGGACTGGCAGCTGCTGCGAGGGAGGTTCGTCTTCTGTCGAGTGTATGCGGTGCCGAGCGTGGATCGTCTGGGACGCAGCCGGTCCCGGGTGCAGAACGTGAAAGCTTTCCCACCCTGCGGGTGATGGCAAGCGCTGGTTGGGCTGTCACCATTGATGTAGCACAACCGGACGGAAACCGACCGGATGATCGACGACTCGGATCAAGGGGGTGTGGCACATGGCCAGGAGCGTGAACCCGGCGGAGCGGAGCGAGAAGGCCCGTGCCATCCACGCCCAGTTCGATCAGGCGGCTGCGGCCATCAACGCCTTCCACGCCCAGGTGCTGTCCGGGGTGATCGAGGCCCAAGCCTGGAAGATCCATCGTGATGTCGACGGGTTCTCGGCCCTGCGGGACTGGCTGGTGTCGAAGTTCGACTTCCACTACAAGACCGCCGCCGACCTGGCCGCGATCGCCCGAGGCGCCCGCAAGTTCCGTGTCCTGGCCGAGGCTGCTACTTCGGGTGCGGCGCGGATCGATCAGGTCGCGTTCGCGGTCCGTGCCCTGTCCCGCACCGCGGCGATGCGGCTGTATGCGACCACCCCGTACCGGAAGCCGGTGGCCTCACCGTACGACCCCGAGGTGCA
>NZ_JAELXW010000064.1 GCF_016428645.1 Glycomyces salinus
CCGCCCGGGACCGGTGGCGTCCCAAGCGATCCACGCCCGACACCGCACACGCCCGACAGAAGACGAACCTCCTTCACGCCAGCCCCGGGGCCACCCGGCCCGAGACACGCCGCAGACACCAGCCCTCCACACACCTCACCGTCGCTGACCGGTTGAACCCTGACCCATGCGGCCTGAGCCTTGAGCATTCGGCCCATTCCTCTGACCAACCGGGGGCGTACTCGACCTCGACGCCGGGGCGATGTGTAGCTCCTATCCAAGCCGAGCTAGCTAAACCGCCCCGATCCACGCCGGTCGCGGATGTTCCAGCAGTCGGTGTGCCATTCGCGCTCGTCGACGTCCTCGCCGCCTATGAAGTGCACCATCTCGGGCAGGGCGCTCGCATTCACGCATCAGACTACGAGGCCCGCTCCTGCCGGTCACGCTCCGATCGGATCAGCGACCAACCATCTAGTCGCGCCAGGTCTCGTCGAGGACCAGGCAGCCCGTGTCGGGGACGGTGGCGGTCCGGTTGGAGCCGGACTCCCAGGTGTAGTTCCCGCCGGAGTCGACGATCAGGTACTTGTACTCGAAGCTCGTCCCGGCCGGGATCGAGACGGTGCCGGTCCACTGCGGATAGGTCTCGCCGGACAGGTGCGCCGATTCGGTCGCCGTCCAGTTGCCGAGCTGGTCGATCGAGCCGACCATGTAGACCTCGTCTCCCACCACGGTGTCCTCGACGTGGACGCCGACCTCGACGCAGTCGGAGTCCTCGCCGGTGCCGCCGTCTCCGCCGCCGGTGTTGCCGGAGTAGATCGCCAGGGCCGTCTTGGCCGCGACGGTGGCGGTGAAGGTCCCGCCCGAGACGGTCACGGTGTCGCCGGAGATGACGTCCACGTAGTCGCCGTCGGCCAGGTCGGTCGCGAAGGTCTGGGTGATCGGTCCGCCGGAGGCGTTCATGACGAAGTGGCCGGCGTCGCCGCGCCCGAAGGCGAGCGCGTCGCCGCTCTGCCAGACGTTCGTGAGCGCCGCGTCGCCGACGGCGGCGCGGAAGCCGGCCATGCCGCTCATGTACGGCGAGCGGTGGACGCAGGTGAACGCGTCCGATCCGCAGTTCACGTCCGCGACCGAGCCGTCGGCGTTCAGCGGCGGGCCCTCGTGCGAGGAGGAGTACGAGTAGCCGGTGTAGGACGACGGGGTGCCGTAGGCGTGGGCCAGCATGAACGCCTCGCCCAGCAGGTAATCCGGGCCGTAGGTCTGGTTCATGGTCTGGCCGTTGCGTTCGGTGTCGTGGTTGGCCACGAAGGTCCCGGCCTCGGCGATGTAGCCCCAGTCGGTGCCGATCCCGGCGAGGTGCTGGGACTCGGCTCCACCGTTGATGTGGTTCTTCAGCTCGATGGCGTAGGGGAAGTTGTGGACGTCGCCGTTGCCGGTGTACTCGTCGGCGGTGATCGGCTCGCCGCCGCCCTCGATGACCTCCTGGACGATGTAGGGGTCGCCGTTCACCTGGGACAGGATCGCGCCGAGTTCTCCGGCGTCGATGTGCTTGGCCGCGTCGATGCGGAATCCGGCGACGCCGAGGCTCATGAGGTCGTTGAGGTATCCGGCGATCCGCCCTTGGACGTAGGACGAGCCGGTGTCAAGGTCGTTGAGGCCGACCAGGTGGCACTCCTGGACCTCGGTCCGGTTCGTGTAGTCGCTTATCTCGCAGTAGTCGCTTCCGGTGTTGTGGAAGTCGGCCTCGCTGTATCCCGCTTCGGGGTAGTCGAACTGGGAGTACGGGCTGCCTGCCCAGCCGGTCCGGGTCTCGCTCGCTCCGGCGGCCATGTGGTTGATGACGGCGTCGGCGATGACGCCGATGCCGTTGTCCGCGCAGACCGAGACCATGTTCGCGAATTCGGCGCGGGTGCCGAGTCGGGAGTCGAGCTTGTAGCTGACAGGCTGGTAGTGGATGTACCAGGCGTCCTCCTCGCCCGGGTTGGTGTCGGAGCCGAGGATGTGCTCCTGCGGCGGGGAGGTCTGCACGTGGGTGTATCCCGAGTCGGACAGGGCCCCTTCGCATTCGGCGGCGATGGAGTTCCAGTTCCACTCGAACATGTTCAGTATCGACTCGCCGCCGCCGAGACCGGCGGCGGTCTGATCGGCTTGGGCGGACGGGATCGCGGCGAGTCCGGCCGAGGCCAGCGCGGCCGCCGCCAGGCCGGTCGCGGCGACGAGGAACCGCCCGCGGGTATTGGATCGAGGCATCGTTGCTCCCTGAGAATCGATCTCGCTGCCGACCCGTCTGAAAACGGTGCCGCACAGCTAGCAATTTCTTGCTGAGTTCACAAGAATCTATCATTCAGGGAATGATACTTTCAAGATCGTGAATCTCCCGGTCCATCGGGCAGCACGAAGGCGCCCGCCGAACCGGTCCGGCGGGCGCCTCGGAACGTCTCTAGAGCTTCGGCGGCAGGAGCTCGGCGAGCAGCGCCTCGACCCTGACCTTGATCTCGTCGCGGATGGGCCGGACGGCCTCGACGCCCTGCCCGGCCGGGTCGTCGAGCTTCCAGTCGAGGTATCGCTTGCCGGGGAAGACCGGGCACGCGTCGCCGCAGCCCATGGTCACGCAGACATCCGAGGACTCGACCGACTCGGCCGTCAGGACCTTCGGCGTATTGGCCGAGATGTCGATGCCGACCTCGGCCATGGCCTCGACGGCGGCCGGGTTGACCTCCTCGGCCGGGGCCGACCCGGCCGAGCGGACCTCGATCCGGTCACCGGCCAGGTGGGCGAGCCAGCCGGCGGCCATCTGGGAGCGCCCGGCGTTGTGGACGCAGACGAAGAGGACGGACGGTTTATCGGACACGGCGGTCGATCCTTTGCTGTCAGTTTCGGTTCGGGACGGCTGGCGAGGGGAAGAAGCGTCTGGCCCACAGGCTGACGTAGACCAGGCCCACCAGGACCGGGACCTCGATCAGCGGGCCGACCACGCCGGCCAGGGCCTGGCCGGAGGCGGCCCCGAAGGTCGCGATCGCCACGGCGATGGCCAGTTCGAAGTTGTTCCCCGCGGCGGTGAAGGCGAGGGTCGTCGACCGCTCGTAGCCCAGGCCCACTCCCCTGCCGAGGGCGAAGGACCCGGCCCACATGAGCGCGAAGTAGACCAGCAGCGGCAGCGCGATCCGCCCGACGTCCCAGGGCCGAGCCACGATCGCCTCTCCCTGGAGGGCGAACAGCACCACGATCGTGAACAGCAGTCCGTAGAGCGCGAACGGCCCGATCCGGGGCAGGAAGCGCTCCTCGTACCACTCGCGGCCCTTGGAGCGCTCGCCGAAGACGCGCGTGAGGTACCCGGCCGCGAGCGGCACTCCCAGGAAGACCGCGACGTTCAGGGCGATCTCCCAGCCCGAGACGTCGAGTCCGGCGGTGTCGAGGCCGAGCCAGCGCGGCAGCGCGTCCAGGTAGAGCCAGCCGAGGGCGCCGAAGGCGATCACCTGGAACACCGAGTTGAGCGCGACCAGGACGGCCGCGGCCTCCCGGTCGCCGCAGGCCAGGTCGTTCCAGATGATGACCATGGCGATGCACCTGGCCAGGCCGACGATGATCAGCCCGGTCCGAAACTCCGGCAGGTCGGGCAGGAGGATCCAGGCCAGGGCGAACATCAGGGCGGGCCCGACCAGCCAGTTCAGCGCGATGGAGGAGACCAGCAGGCGCCGGTCGGCGGTGACGGTGTCGAGCCGGTCGTAGCGGACCTTCGCCAGCACCGGGTACATCATCAGCAGCAGCCCTGCCGCGATCGGCAGGGAGATGCCGCCGACCTGGACCGCGTTGAGGGCGTCGGCGACGGCGGGCACCCACTGCCCGAGCGCGATCCCGGCGAGCATGGCCGCGCCGATCCACACCGGCAGGTACTTGTCGAGGGTCGAGAGTCGGCCGCGCACTGCGGCCTCGGGGGCCGCCTCGGGTCCGGCGGTCATGCCACTGCCGCCTCGGACACCGAGAGCACGGTCGAGAGCAGGTCGAGGGCCGCCCGCTCGGCCCGGTAGTAGACCCAGGTCCCGCGGCGCTCGGAGGTGACCAGCCCGATGTCCTTGAGGACCTTCAGGTGGTGGGAGATGGTGGGCGCGGTGAGGTCGAAGGCCTCGGTGAGGTCGCAGACGCAGACCTGGCCGCCCTCGTGCGAGGCGATCAGGGACAGCAGCCGCAGGCGCACCGGGTCGCCGAGCGCCTTGTAGGAGGGGGCCAGCCGTTCGGCCTGGGAGGCGGTGAGAGGCTCGGAGACCAGCGGGACGCGGCAGTCGTCCAGGGCGGCCGCACCGGTGATCGCGACGCGTTGCTTCGACATGCATCTACTTTGACTGAGATCGAATCAATCGGCAAGTCGGCGGCGTGTCGCGTATCTCACCCGAGAACGCGGCGGGGGCGGCCGGCGCATCGCCGACCGCCCCGACCTCAGCGCTCAGAGGGTCAGCAGCCGATGCCGCCCCAGCGCTCCTTGGTCACGTTGACCACCGAGGGACGCGGAAGCGTGTCGGCGCCGTCGGGCCAGTGCGAACCGGGGTTCTCGTGGCTGTTGCCGTCGATCTCGCCGGGGTGCTGCACGGCCACCAGGATGTGGTCGCGCTGCACGACCGGGCCGCAGGTCTCGGCGCCGATCGGCACGGTGAGGAACTGCTTGACCTGGCCCCGGGTCGAGCCGGTGAGCGAGACCCCGAACAGGCCGTCGTTCGAGCCCAGCGCGTTGCCGTCGGTGGAGATCCACAGGTTCCCGTACGGGTCGAAGGCGACGTTGTCCGGGCAGGAGATCGGGCTGACCTGATCCTTGGGGAACCCGGCGAAGTACGTGCCCGGGTCCTCGGGGTCGCCGCAGACCAGCAGCAGCTCCCAGGCGAACTTCGTCGACGTCGGGTCGTTGCGCTTCTCGGTGACCTCGACGATCTGGCCGTGCCGGTTGGCGTTGCGGGGGTTGGCCTCGTCGGGGCCGGGCTGCTCGGCCGCGCCGCGCCGGGAGTTGTTGGTCAGGGCGATGTAGACCTTCCCGGTGTGCGGGTTGGGCTCGACGTCCTCGGGGCGGTCCATCTTGGTCGCACCCACCTTGTCGCCGGCGAGGCGGGTGTAGATGTAGACCTCTTCGGCGCTCATGCCCTCGACGAAGGACTCGTCGCCGTGCGCCAGTTTGATCCACTCGCCGGAGCCGTCGAACTTCCCGTCCGAGGGCAGCTCGCCGGTGCCGTCGATCTCGGACTCGGGGCTGTTGCCGGTGAACTTGGCGACGTAGAGCGTGCCCTCGTCCAGCAGCGTGGCGTTGTGCCGCTTGGCGCGCCAGGAGTTGCCGCGCTTCATCTTCTTGTCGGCGACGAACTTGTAGAAGTAGTCGAACCGCTCGTCGTCGCCCATGTAGACGACCACGGTGCCGTTGTGGGTGACGCGCACGTTCGCGCCCTCGTGCTTGAACCGGCCCAGCGCGGTGCGCTTCTTCGGGGTCGAGTCGGGGTCGTAGGGGTCGACCTCGACGACCCAGCCGTGCCGGTTGACCTCGTTGGGCTCGGAGGGGATGTCGAAGCGGGAGTCGAACTGCTCCCACTTGCGGCCGGTGGCGCCGCCGGACATGCCGTAGCGGGCGAGCTTGGCCGACAGGTCGGGGTCGGTCACGCTCGCGGCGTTGCCGAAGTACTGGTTGAAATTCTCCTCGCCGGACAGGATCGTGCCCCAGGGGGTGACGCCGCCGGCGCAGTTGTTGAGGGTGCCCAGGACGGTGGTGCCGGAGGAGTCGGAGGAGGTCTTGAGCAGGTCGGATCCGGCGGCCGGGCCGGTGAGCTCGAACTCGGAGGTGGCGGTCAGGCGGCGGTTGAGCCGGTGCCCGACGATCGGCGTGAGCGACTTGGAGCGCCAGTCCTCCTCGAGGACGACGACGGCCATGCCGTGCGCGGCCCAGGCGATCTCGACCTGCTCGGCGGTGGGGTTGTCGGGGTCGTAGTCGGGGTGCATGACCTCTTCGCTGGTGTACTCGTGGTTGGCCACCAGCACCTTCTTGCGCCACTCCCACGGCAGGTCGAGCAGGGCCAGGAAGTCGTTGTTGTAGCCGAACTGCATGGCCTGGGCCGCGGCGGTCTGGGCCGCGGGGTCGAACTCGGGGGCGCCGGCCAGGACCGGGTCGCCCCAGCGGATGACGATCTGCTGCTCGTAGCCGTCGGGGATGGTGACGGCGTCCTCGGTGTTGGGGTCGACCGGGTCGAACCGGAGCCCCCTGGGGGTCCAGCGGCCGAATCCGTGAGCCTCGGCGCCGCCCTCGGCGGCCGTGGCGGTTCCGGCCGTCACCGCGGTGGCGCCCGCGGCGACCGCGGCCACCGCGCCGACGCGGAAGAGGTTGCGGCGGGAGACGACCTCGGCGGCGATGTCGCCGAAGTAGGGGTTGTCGGTGGTGTTCGGGGCGGGGTGGTTGCAGGCGTTGCCGCAGCGGTAGATGCAGGTCATCGCTGAACGCCCGCCGGGGTGGGAGTTCAGCAGCGGCAGCGCGCGGCGGCGTTCGGTGGGTCGGGAGGCCATCTCAGCTCCAAAAGGCAGTACGGGGGATGCTGTCTCGCCGACTCCTTGATGGGGCCGACGGAATCGGCGGTTCTCGCCACCGGACGCTATGGCGCTGAAGTAGGTGACTCCACAAATCCCAGGTGAACAACAAGAGAACGGTACCGTTCCGCCCCACTACGCGGCCTCTGTTCTCCCCGCAAAACACCAGAAACCACGCGCGCCCGCCGCTTCGGCGGGCGCGCGTGGGCACCTTTGCGGAGACCGCTAATCGAGGATCGGGTCGAGGGCCTCGAACCAGTTGGCGGCCATCTTGACGTTGCCGTCCTCGTCGGGGTGGACGCCGTCGTAGGTGTCCTCCTCGGGAACCCAGCCGGTCCACTGGTCGACCACGGCGATCGGCGACTGCTCGGTGGACAGGCCAGCGGCCCAGCCGGGGATCTGGGCGTTGAGGTCGATCACCCGCTGGGGGCAGTCGGAGCAGCCGAACGACTCGTCCGGGTGCAGCGGGATGATCTGGGCGACCAGGATGATCGCGTCCGGGTTGAGTTCGCGCAGGTCCTCCACGATCGTGGTGAACGCGTCGAGGATCTGCGCGGGCGGGACGGCCGACCAGACGTCGTTGGTGCCGAAGTGCATCATCAGCACGTCGGGTGTGTTCTGCTCCAGCCAACTCCGCGTGTCGCCATTGGCGACCGACTGCGTGACCAGGAAGCCGCCGTGCCCCTCGTGGTCGGGGTCGGAGCCGGCCGGGTTGCAGGCCTGGGAGAGCGAGCCGACGAAGTCGACCTCGTGGCCGGCGTCGGTCAGCTGTTCCCACAGGCCGCCGCGCCAGCAACCGGGGCTGCCGGTGATCGAGTCGCCCATGGGCATGATCGAGACCGGACCGGTGCCGGGATCGTCGGTCGGGGTCTCGGTGGGATCGGTCGGCGACTCGGTCGGGTCGATCTGCCCGTCGCACAGATCGCCGTTGATCCGGATCGCCTCCGGCACGGTGGTGTCTCCGGCGCCGATGAACCCGAACACCTGGCGGGTCTGCCCGGAGCCGATGGCGGCGTTCCAGCCGACGTCCGAACCGCTGAAGGCGGTCCCGCTCTGGCTCCAGTCGACATTCCAGGCGCTGCTGACGGTCGTGCCGGACGGGAAGTCCCACTGGACCTCCCAGCCGTCGATCGCCTCGCCGGCGGTGATGGCGACGTCGGCCTGGAAGCCGCCGCCCCAGTCGCCCACGATGCTGTAGTCGACCTCGCAACCGGCCTCGGCCGAGGCCTGGTTCGCCGAGGCGATCGTCACCGCCCCGGCACCGAGCACGGCGATCGCGGCGCCGACCGCGGCGAGCCTCCTACGGCTTCGATGAACTTGCATAGTCCAACATCCTTCCTATTCGGAGTGCTGCCGCGACACGGACGGGACCGCAAGGGGCACCCTGCCTGCATCCGTGAGGGTCGAGTCACGGCAAGGGAAGCGCTCCCAATAATACACAGATGAGCTTCGATATATAAGTCTTCTTGGGACGGCGCCTCGCGGGGCCGCGGGAAGGCGAGGATCGTGGCCGGTCCGCGCGCGTACAGCTTCGCGGGCCTGCCGGGGACCCCGCGGCGCTCGGTGCCGGTCGGCTCGATGAAGCCCTCGGCCTTGGTCACCTTGCGCTGGAAGTTCCGGTTGTCGAGCGACATGCCCCAGACGATCTCGTACACGCGCCTAAGCTCGCGAAGGGTGAACTCCTCGCCGCAGAAGGTCGGCGCGATGGTGGTGTGCTCGAGCAGGCTCCGAGCGCGCTCGAGCGCGTCGTCCAGGATCTGGTCGTGGTCGAAGGCCAGTTGGTCGGTGAGCGAGGCGTTGACCTCGTACCAGTCCGCGCTCTCCGCCCCGGCTCCGGCCACCGGCACCGGCAGGTTCGGCGCGATGGCCAGGAACGAGACGGTGACGACCCGCCCGCGCGGGTCGCGGCCGGGTGCTGAGTAGGCGCGGACCTGTTCGAAGTGGAGCTGGTGGCTGTCCAGCCCGGTCTCCTCGGTGATCCTCCTCAGCGCCGCCTGCTCCAGGTCCTCCCCTGAGTGGACGAAACCTCCCGGAAGCGCGAGCTTTCCCTCGAACGGAGGAGTGTCGCGGACGACCAGCAGCGCCTTGAGCGCATTCTCGCGGACGGTGAGAACGACCAGATCGGCGGTGACATTGGCCAGGACCCTCGCTTCGAATGGCGTAGGGGAGGCCTTTTCGGCCGAGTTAACGCTGTGGAGCTCTCCAGACAATGGGATTGACCGATCGATTCAGGGGTTGAGACGAAGAGGCGATTCCCCATTTTAGGACCTCTCAGCATGTCGGTCAACTCCACATAGCCCTTGACGTACTCCTCGGGCACCTCGATCGGGATTCCCCTGGGGTGCTCGGAGTAGAACACCGGCTTGTGGCGCTCGACCACCCGGCCGAGCTCATAGCAGGTCGTGGGCCCGACATACCCGTTCGGGGCGACCACGTAGACGAAATCGGCCGCGAATATGTGGGCGAAAGTCCTCTCCTGCAGCTCATGGTCTTCCATGTCTTCGGGGTCGGGGTCGCCGTCGAATCGAACATGTTCGGCGTTCGGATCCACGACCCACGAATCCGGAGGGGTCAATACCGAGATGTCTTGCTTCTCAAAGTAGCGGGCCGCATCGATGGCCTGCTCATAGTACTTCCGAAAGCTGCCAATGATCGCGACTGATGACCAGAACGTCTTCGCCACTGCTTCCACTGCTGCCGATCCCACATTCTACTGAAGAAAGTTACATCAGGTCCCGAGTCAATCCGATGCCGATTCGGATATCACCCGGCGTGCTCTTTCGCGAAAGCCCTCGACCCAGTACAGTGAGTTACCGACTTGACCGATCCACCCTGTCCGTGACTACTCATTCACTTGCCGGATACAACGACGAAAACTTCCGGTCAGGAAGCATTCGCACACCGCTGCATGAGACCTGGACTTGTCGGCCTCGGCCTCGCGTCATCAGGGAACCTGGCTTTCGTCACTCGATGAGCGACAGCCTACGGTCTCCCCGAATTGCGCCGTCAAGCGGGACTGTCCATTGCTTCCGAGTCGGACCTGGACAAAGTCCGCACTTCCACTATCCGCTCGAACCAGTGCATCTCGTCCGCATGCGTGTACGACGCCCCGCAGACCTCATGGCAGGCGCGGACGATCGCCACGACCAGCACCGCGTCCAGCGAATGCCGCGGATCTCCCGTGAGCGCCTTCGCGATCTGGACATGGCTGACCACACCGGCCGGTCCCGGGTCGGCGTTGATGACGTCCGCCAGGTGCCGCGTCGAACCGGCGAGGCGGCTTCGCCGCCGCTCACGCCCGGGGAACAGCTGCGAGGGCGCGAGCGTGGTGACACGCACCGACTGCCGCACGTGGTTGACGATGGCCCGCAGCTCCGCGGCCACGGCAGATGCCGCCCTGGTCGAGTCGTCCTCCACGAGCGCGTCACCGGCCCGACTCGAACCGCCGGCCCGGTCGGCCTGCGTCGCCAGTCGGACCTTCAGATGCATCCACCTGAAGCGCCACGGACCGGTCCGCTCGCCGCATGCTTCGACGAACTTGAGCGTCACACGGAGCGAAGGGAACTGCCGCCCCGAAGCGGCCTTCCAGAGGGTGCTCGCCGACAGGCCGGTCATCTCGGCCAGCTCGCGGTACGTCGGCGATCCGCTCCGGTGCCTGAGCTCTCGCAGGCTGAGCGCGAACTCGCCGAGTTCGCCGTGGGGTTCGGCCAGCGGCCGCTCACTGCGGGGCATCTTCGGCCTCCGCTTCCTCCGGCGCGGTCTCGGCCCGGTCGGGCCGATCGCCGTCGCCGGCGTCGGAGGCCAGGTGCCGGGCCAGGTTGGCCGCCGCCATGCCGGTGGCACCCGCCGCGGCGCTCGCCGCTATGAGATTCTGTCCGAGTAGGACCATGAGTACTACGAACCCGAATACGAGGAAGGCCGCGACGATTGCCGTTGTTCGGCGCCACGCCTCCCGGGGGTCTGTCGGTGTTGACCATCGGCTGCCCATGTCGACGCTCCGGTCTCGAGATCATTGGTGCGGGCGTATATTCAGTTGTGCGAGGGAACCCGAGTCCATCCGGTTGCCGCCGGTTCTGGTCGGTCCCTATGTGCCCCAATGGTCGCACGAGCCGTCATTCACGCGCCATTCATAGTTTCCTCGTCGGATCGGTTGCGATTCGGACGCGCGGGGCGAGACCGCCGCCGCCGAACGAGCCCGAGTGACGCCGATCGATATTTTCGCAGCTAGCCGACCCGCACCGATTTAGCGTCGATCTGACCGTTTGTTTACGCCTGAATCGGAAACAGATAAGCGCTGAAACCCGACTCTCTCCTGGAATGATTGACGGGTCGGAGGTGCCACTGTGGCACTTCGTCTTCCAGTCTCATCCGGTTGGTGCGGGCGAGTCATGGAATCCGCGGGGCCCTGTTGCCGCAGGAGCCCCGCGGCGTTTCGCGTGCCCGCGAAACGGGCCGGGGTCGTGCCGACCACGCGCTTGAAGTGGCGGGTCAGGTGCGCCTGGTCGTAGAACCCGGTGGCCACGGCCACCGCGTGCGGCCTCTCGCCGCCCAGCAGCAGCCGCCTGGCCCGGTCGACGCGCCGCGTCACCAGGTACTGGTGCGGCGGGATGCCGAACTCGGCACCGAAGGCCCGCACCAGGTGCGCCGGGTGGGCGAACAGCGTCCGCGCCGCCTCCCGCAGGCTCACTCCGGTCACGATCCGCTCGTCCAGCAGCTCGCGCAGGTCGCGGGCGAGCCGCCGATCGCGGCCGGGCGCCTCGGGCGAGGGACGGCGCCGCAGGTGCGACCGCAGGCGCTCGGAGATCAGCTCGACCTCGCATTCGGCCTCGAGCTCGTCGCCCGGTCGCTCCAGCACCCGGTGCAGCCGGTGGACCCGCCGCCGCAGCAGCGGATCGCGGATCTCCGGGCCGTCGACCGCGCGGCCGATCAGCGACTCCTCCAGCAGCGACGTGTCGAGGTACAGGACCCGCTTGCGGAAACCGTGGGGCGTGGCCGACTCGCCGTCGTGCGGCACCTGCGGCGGCAGCAGGGTCACGAAGCTGTCCAGCGCCCCGTGCTCGTGCCGGTCGAGGTCGTAGCGGACGGCGCCCTCGTCGATGATGAGCAGCGTCCAGGTGTCGTGGACGTGCATCGGGTAGGCGTGGTCGGTGAAATGGGCGTGGAAGACCTCGACGACCCCGCCGACCGCGGGGCGCCAAGCCCTGACCTCGGGGCGGACGACCACGTTAACAACGTACAAGACCGCGGGGCCGCCCCGCTCGTAGCGTTGCCGCCATGAAGCAAGAGCAGACACCCGTCCGGTTCGACACCAAGATCGCCGTCGTCGTCCGCGACGACCTCGAGACCTGGCAGCGCCTGAACGTGACCGCGTTCCTGGTCAGCGGGATCGGGACCGCGCATGAAGAGGTGATCGGCGAGCCGTACGAGGACGCCGACGACGTCCAGTACTCGGCGATGTTCCGGCAGCCGGTGGTGGTGCTGGAGGCCTCCAAGGAGGTCTTGAGCACCGCGCACGCCAAGGCACTCAAACGCGGCATGACCCTCTCGGTCTACACCTCGGAGCTGTTCTCGACCGGCGACGACCGGGCCAACCGCGCCGCCGTCCGGACCGTGGCGACCGACGGTCTCGACCTGGTGGGCGTCGCCGTCTACGGTCCGCGCAACGCGGTCGACCGGGTCGTCAAGGGCGCGACCATGCACCCTTGAGACCCGGCACTCACCGCAGGGTCAGGGCCGTCTCCGACTCGACCCGGGTCAGCTTCTCGGGGTTGCGGACGTAGTAGACGCCGGTGACCCGCTCGCCCTCGATGCGCAGGGCCATGACCCCGTCGAGCTCGCCGTCCAGGTGGACGGCCAGCGCAGGCCCGCCGTTGACCACGGTGAGCTCGGCGGTGACCGTCTCCTCGACTTTGCGCAGCCCGCCGGTGGCCAGGCGCACGACCTTGTCGACGCCGACGACCGGCCGCAGAGCGGCGTGCTTGAGGCCCCCGCCATCGCCCACGACGACGACTTCCGGGGCGAGCACGTCCATCAGGCCCTGGAGGTCCCCGGTCTCGAAGGCCCGCCGGAACGCATCGAGGGCCTCCCGGGTCCGGCGGGCCGAGACCATCTCGCGGGGGCGGCGCGCCTCGACGTGGACGCGGGCGCGGTGGGCGATCTGCCGGACCGCCGCCGGGCTCTTGTCGAGCGCGGCGGCGATCTCGTCGTAGCCGACGTCGAAGGCCTCGCGCAGGACGAACACGGCGCGCTCGGTCGGCGCGAGCGTCTCCAGCACGAGCATCATCGCCATCGACACGCTCTCGGCGAGTTCGACGTCCTCGGCCACGTCAGGTGTGGTCAGCAGCGGCTCGGGCAGCCAGGGTCCGACGTAGGACTCCTTGCGGCGGCCCATGGTGCGCAGGCGGTTGAGCGCCTGGCGGGTGGTGATCCGCACCAGGTAGGCGCGCTGGTCGCGCACCTGGGCCAGGTCGACCTCGACCCACCGCAGCCAGGTCTCCTGGAGGACGTCCTCGGCGTCGGCGGCCGATCCGAGCATCTCGTAGGCGACGGTGAACAACAGGTTCCGGTGGGCGACGAAGGCGTCGGTGGCCGTGTCGCCGGCGGGTTCGGTCATGCTTCTATCCTTCTGGACTCGGCCAGCGTCCGGCGCCGCTTCTCGCCCTTGGGCCAGGTGTGTGAGCCGGGTTCGCGCGCCTCCTCGATCAGGTGCTTGATGCTGGCCTTGTAGGAGAGCCGCTTGAGGACCGAGCCGGCGCGTCCGGGAATGTAGACCCCAGTCGCCACGTCGTCGCGGTTCCCGATCTGGAAGATGCCGGTGCGGCCGCCGAGGCTGACGCACATGGCGTTGAACGACAGGTTGAGCGGTTCGGGCCGCTTCCCGGCGATCCGGGCGAGGATCGTGTCGGCGGCGTGTCCGCCGAGGCAGCCGGCGGCGTAGGCGCTCTTGCGGAACGGCGTGTCCGACGGGGCCACCGCGTCTCCGGCGGCGACGATTCGCTCGTCGTCGACGCTGGTCAGCGTCTCGTCGGTGAGCATGCGGCCGTCGGCATCGGTGCTCAGGCCGCTGCGGGCGGCCAGGTCCGGGACGCCGAACCCGGCGGTCCAGACGGTCACCGCGCTCGGCAGCGTGTCGCCTCCGGCCAGGCGCACGGATTCGCGCCTGACCTCGGTGACCTTCTGGCCCTCGAGCACCGTCACGCCGAGCGCGGCGAGCCGCTTGGCGGCCGTCCGCCGGGCCCGCTCGTGCAGGTAGGGCACGAGTTCGCCGCCGCAGACGAGGGTCACTCGCCGCCCCAGCTCCGCCAGCTCGGCGGCGGTCTCGACGCCGGTAGGACCGCCGCCGACGACCGTCAGCGGCGCCGTCTCCGGCACGTCGTCGAGAGCCGACCGGAGCCGCTGAGCGGCCTCCAGCGTGTCCATGCGGTGTGCGAACTCGGCCGCTCCGGGCACGCGCGGTTCGGGGCTGGCGCTGCCGACCGCGTAGACGAGGTAGTCGTAGTCGGCGGTGCCGCCCTCGGACAACGTCACCGTGCGCAGGTCGGCGTCGATGCTGACCACGTCGTCCACGACCAGTCGGACGGGTTCGGCCAGGACCTTCCGGTATGAGACGACGGCCTCGTCCGAACCGGTCACGAACTGGTGCAGTCGGAGCCGCTGGACGAACGTCGAGCGCGAGTTGATCAGCGTCACGGACACGTCGTCGCGCTGGGTGAGGCGGTTGGCCGCCAGCACCCCGGCGTATCCGCCGCCGACGACGATGACTCGGGTGTTCCCACTCATGGTGTGTCTCCCTGGTTTCCTCGGGTTCGACCACAAGACACCGCGCGTCGGCTCCTTGTGACACCGGGAGAGTCAGGTCACCAGGCCGCGGCGGTAGGCGTAGACGACCGCCTGGACGCGGTCGCGGAGCCCGAGCTTGGTGAGGATGCGGGAGACGAAGGTCTTGACCGTCTCGTGGCTGATGACCAGGGACGCGGCGATCTCGCTGTTGGACAGGCCCTCGGCGATGAGCCGAAGGACTTCCAGTTCACGCGGCGTCAGCGGGAGGTCCGTCTCCCCTTCGGAGGGCCTGATCCGGGCGGCGAACCTGCCGACGAGCTGGCGCGTGACCTCGGGGTCCAGCAGGGCCGCGCCGGTGGCCACGGTCCGGATCCCGCCCAGCAGCTGCGTCGGCGGGGCGTCCTTGAGCAGGAAGCCGCTCGCGCCCGCCCGGAGCGCCTCGTAGACGTACTCGTCGAGATTGAACGTGGTCACCGAGTTTCCCGGAAGATGCCCGGTCCTTCAGGGCGGGAGGGAATCCGGGGCGATTGCTCGCTCGCGGTCCCACGGAACGGGACCGCGAGCGAAGGGCTTGTCGTACCCGGGCGCTACCGTTTGGGGGTGCATCTTCGGTATGTCTTCCGTGTCTACCCGACCGGTCCGCAGCGGCGGATGCTGGCGCGGACGTTCGGGTGTGTACGGACGGTCTACAACGATGCGGTCGCCGCCCGGCGGCGCGCGCACGCCGAGGGCCTGCCGTACCCGTCCACGGCGACGCTGGACAAACTGCTGATCACTGAGGCGAAGCGGACCGTCGAGCGGTCCTGGCTCGCGGAGGTCTCAACAGTCCCATTGCAGCAGGCGCTGCGGGACTGCCATGCGGCATACCGGAACTTCTTCGACTCGCTGTCGGGGAGACGTGCCGGGGCCAGGATGGGTCCGCCGAGGTTCAAGCGGCGCTCGAACACGCAGTCGGCCCGGTACACCCGCAACGGTTTCGCCCTCCGGTCGAACGGCCGGTTGTACG
>NZ_JAELXW010000065.1 GCF_016428645.1 Glycomyces salinus
CTGTCGGGGAGACGTGCCGGGGCCAGGATGGGTCCGCCGAGGTTCAAGCGGCGCTCGAACACGCAGTCGGCCCGGTACACCCGCAACGGTTTCGCCCTCCGGTCGAACGGCCGGTTGTACGTAGCGAAGGTCGGAGAGCTCAAGGTCGCCTGGTCGCGGGAACTGCCGTCAGCACCGAGCTCAGTGACAGTAGTCAAGACGCCGACCGGCAAGTACTATGCCTCGTTCGTGGTCGCGCTCGATGATGGCGCGGAACTGCTGGAGCCACTGGCCGACCCCGAATCGGCGACCGGGATCGACCTGGGGCTGGGGTCGTTCGCGGTGTTGCGGGGCGGGAAGGTCATCGAGTCGCCGAAGTTCTTCCGCAGGATGGAGCGGAAGCTAAGGAAAGCGCAGCGGGAACTCTCCCGCAAGGAGAAGGGCTCGAAGAACCGGGCGAAGGCCCGCGTCGAAGTCGCGAGAGTGCATGAACTGGTCAGGAACCGAAGGGACGACTGGCTCCACAAACAGGTCAAGACGATTGTTGCCGAGAACCAAAGCATCTACGTCGAAGACCTGTGCGTACAGGGCCTGGCCCGTGGCCGAGGCGCGAAGAGCGTGCACGATGCCGCGCTCGGCCGGTTCCTGACGTTGCTGGAGTCGAAAGCGGCCCGTGCGGGCCGGACGTTCGCGCGCGTGGACCGGTTCTTCCCGTCCACGCGGTTGTGCTCTGCATGCGGATCGCTGACCGGCCCGAAGGGCCTGAACGGCCTGTCGGTTCGGAAGTGGGCGTGCGGATGCGGCGCGGTCCATGACCGCGACGGCAACGCGGAGATCAATATCCGGCGCGAAGGACAGCGCCTGGTGCAAGAACACATGGTCGCCGCCGGGCAGGCGGAGACTCTAAACGCCCGTGGACAGGACGTAAGACCAGGTGTGCCTGGCGGACCTGGAAACCCCCGCGATGGGAAGAAGCAGGAACCCACCCGTACCCTCACCGCTCAAGCGGTGAGCTAGCCGGGAATCTCCGTCCTTTAAAGGCGGAGAGGATGTCAATGGGGCAGTGTAGCGGTGGCTTCGACCTGCTGGACGCGGCGACCGCGCGGCACCAGATGGCCGCGGCGGTGGGCGATCCACAGGAACACGCCGGTCCTCACCAGGGCGAAGACGAGTGTGTACAGGCTGGCCTCGGGGCCGAAATCGCCGCCGGAGAGCAGGACCGGGCCGGAAGTGGAGGCGTCGAGGATGCTCTGCGGAGTGCCGTTGCCGGAGACCTCGGTGCTGAAGATCCCGGAGGCGGCGAAGTTCCAACCGAAGTGGATGCCGATGGGAAGCCACAGTTTGCGGGTGGCGATGTAGGCGGCCCCGAGCATCGTGCCGGCGGTGAGGGCTATGACGACCGCGCCCCACAGGCTGGCGTTCGGGTTGAGCAGATGCATCGCACCGGAGACGACGCTGGTGAACGCCAAGGAGATCCAGGTGCCGACGCGCTCCTCGAGGATCCGCTGCACCACGCCGCGAAACAGCAGTTCCTCGGTCACAGCGGCGGCGGCCATGAATCCCACCAGCCCCACCGCGCTGGGGGCCGAGCCCATGCCGTGGACGTGGTAGCCGCCGAGGAATGCGATGTTGAGGATGACCATCACGAACAGCCCGATGCCGATCAGCGTTCCCCAACTGGTCGAGGCCACTGCGCCCTTGCGCCCCACCTCAGTAGTCGGACGCTTCTCGGTGCGCCGCACCACCCACCCGTAGATCAGCACCCCAATCGCGCTGACCAGCAGGCCGAGACCGAGGGTAGTCCAGGGATTGTCCTGAACCGCGGCAACGGCCATCCCACCGAACGCGAAGACCGCGAAGACGGCCAGAAACTGCCAAACGAACCTCATGAAGACTCCTCCTCCAGTGACGCGGCCGGGGTGCCGCGACTGGTCAAAACGCTACGGAGCAGCGTGCCCGGAGTCGTCACCAAAAGGAAGACACTTGCAAGTAGCTCGCAAGGGGGACAACCTCACCAGGGCAACGAGAAGCGGCTCCCGGCGGGAACCGGAAGCCGCTAATCTGGGTCGAGATGTCGAGTCGAAGATGCGTCGCTCGGTGGTGGAATGCCGGAGGGAGCCGACAATCGCTACCGGGCGGCGCGCTTCAGGTTCTCGAAGTCGGTGAGCGTGAGATCGAAAATCGGGGACTCGTCCCCCAGCTTCGAGTCACGCACCTGGAACCCGCCCTCGACAAGACGCAGCTCAACGCAGTTGCTCTGCTGGTTGCCCTGGCTTCGCGACGACTTCCGCCACGGCGTTGTCATTTCAGGTACTCCCTAATCGATTCGGATCGTTCCCGGGCACCCTCAAAGGTGCGCTCGTAGAGAGACACTACGTCGGGCTGCTCGATATAACGACAGCCGTCCACCGAGTCGAGATACACGAACGGGGGCAAGTCAGGTGAGGCCGTAAGGAGAGTGAACGATCCGGCTACAGCGGCGTGGAGGCCGGTAAGCACGCGGATCGAGGCATTCGGCATCGCATCGACTTCGAGCATCCTCTCAATCTGGCCGTCACGGACCTTTCGCGGCAGCTTGGAAAGGTAGACCATTGCGGCTTCGCCGAGGAGGAACTCAATCCCGGGGCGGTGGTTGTCGCCGAAGATGAGCTTCTGGCGATGGGCCCGCAGGCCGAGGATCTGCTCGGCTACCTCTTCAGGTGCCGGAAGCTGGACGGCCTGCAACTCGACGAGATATTCGGGAACTTGAAGCAGCCCGGGGATGATCTCGGCCTCAAAGGTCCTAATCAGCGTCGCGACCTGCTCGGATTCGAGGAACAAGGGGAAGTCCGGGTTGACACTCTCTCGACTGCCGGTGTCGAAGTATGCCTCCCACCAGCCTCGCTCTCCGCTGCGGACGAACAACGAGAAGATATGCGAGCGCTCCTGATCGGCCACTTCGAAGTGGTCGCACAGCGCCTTGATGACCGGCTGCTTGGTGCCCTGAGTGCCCTTCTCGATCCGGTCGATGGTCTTGCGGCCCATCCCGATCGCTGCAGCAGTCTGCGCCGGAGTCTCACCTTTGGCTTCCCGCAGGCGCCGGAACCGGATACCCATTGCCCTACGCGCGAGAGTCGGATGCTCACTCATTGTATGAGTGTCGCACATGCGGCGCCCATGGCCGTCTCCGGCATGGTCGTAATGGCATGGGCCAAAACGGCCACTGCGTTTTCTCTTCCCTCAGGGTTACATTCCGTCCTACGGTCGACCTGTGGCCGCCGAGCGCAACCACGAAGAATGGCGGGTCGCCGGTCCGAATGACATCTACCCGGCGGCCCGCCTCCCGACCAACAGAGACGGAACCTCTGATGACGAGCACACCTAGCGTACGGACGACTTCACCCGGCAGACAAACACCCAAGGCTCCCGACCGCATGGACCTCGTGACCGAATGGGAGACCCGCAGTCGCGACAAGATCGAGGTCTACGCCGACCGCGCCGAGCACGACGGCTACGTGATCGCGATCGGCCCCTACGGCGCCGAGACCGCCGCCTACCTCAACGACATCGATCTCGATTCACCCCACATCGAATGGTGCGGGCGCTTCTCCAACCTCTCCGAGCTCTGGCGATCCGACCAGACCCTGATCGTCCGGGCGGTCCTCGCCGCCTGGGAGTCCGCGGTCTTATCCGGTCGTCTCGAGGTCGACTTCCCAACTTCCCTTCCCGGGGCCGCCGCGCGCCAAGGTCACTGAGCGGCGGCCCCACCCCCGGGCCGCCGTGTCAACCTCCCAGAACACGGCGGCCCACCCAGGCCCGGCGCGATCCGCCGGCGAGCGCACTCGGTGTGCACAGGCCGGGGCCCGGCCCTTCGATCCCGTCCCGATCCGAGGAGCCGGGCAGCGCTCGACAACCAGACTCCGGCAGCGGGGAAGGGGCCGCCGCCGGAACCCCGGGGCCGCCGCTGACCCGCTGGCCCCAGGCATATCTCATCCCCGTAGAGGCGACAGACCGACTATCTCCATGCTGCGAGGACGTCTTCGGGCCGCCAGATCAAATCGATGTCGCTGACGTCGGTCCGGGCGTCGATACCTGAGCGGGTGACCACGACTAGACCAGTGGTCGACTCGTCGAACCCGGGAACCAGTGGTGCCGATCGCAGCAGTTGGCTCCGGTCGTGGCCGTCGAAAGGACTGTTCAGCCACTTGATGGATCCGATGAAGCCGATCCGCCCTGCGACGGGAGTTCGATCGGTTCCGATCAGGTCGAGTTCGGGGTCGAATTGCCGATTCCACCAACCTCCAACCGCGTCGATGCCGTCCCAAGGCAGGGACCCTTCAGCGGCGGCCATCTGGAGCGAATCCCTCACCACCGGTTCGACGGCTCGTCCGCGCCACGACTCCCAGCTCCGTCGTACATACTGATACGCCTGCTCGGGGCGCCCGCGCTGCACCATGTCGAACGCGTGGCGAAGGCAAGCCAGATAGAACTGGAGATTCGTATTGCCGATCCGATACAACGCCGGTTTCCCCGGTCTGGTCGAGAGCGGAGAGTCTTCGACCACCGCGTGCCTCTCCCGCATCAGGCGATTCATGATCGGCGTCAAGGCACCCGACGGCAGACTTCCCTCGGCATTGCCTGCGGCCGAGGCGATATTCTGGCGGGTGCGACTGCCACCGCCGATCGCCTCGATGACCCGGCGAGTGTGATCCGGGGAGGGAAACTCCGCCATCAAGGACTGTGCGGGCACCCCGAACAGGCTCGATCCGGGATCCTCGCATTCTGACCGGAGGAAGTCCAGTGCCGTCGCGCCGTGTGCCCACTCCTGAAGGATTCCCGGCAGCCCCCCGCTGACAAGGTGGGCGTCTATGGCGTCAGCGGCTTCAAGACCAATAGCCGTAGCGACTTCCGCCGGGTTCAACGGCAGTAGTCGCAGCGTGTCGGCCCGGCCGTAGAAGGGGCGGTCATAGGCGGTGAAACGCTCCATCATATGCAGATCGCTACCGAGCAACAGAAGCAGCACCGGCTTGGAACTGAGTCTGCGGTCCCAAGCGGTCTGGAGCGCTCCGTCAAACATCTTGTCCTGCTCTGCGGCCCAAGGCACCTCGTCCAGAACGACTATCGAAGGCGCCTGCGGCAACAGAGAATCGAGGGCGCGGAAGGCATCCGGCCAACTGCCGGACCGCACTGACGGCACCGGCGGGCGGTCAGCGGCCAACGACGACGCTCGCAGTTCGTCCACGAAGTCGTCGACCGCGAGCGCCGGGGCAGCCCCCTTGGAGGCCGTCCAGAAGCAGTAGGGCAACCCCGATCGGTCGCAGAACTCCTGCACAAGCCTGGACTTACCGACCTGACGACGCCCACGGATCGCCATCGCGGCCCCTCTGTCGGTACGGTCGATCCGATCAACACGTTTTTGCAGAACTGCAAACTCCCGCAATCGCCCAACAAACTCGCTGTTCACCAGCGCCCTCCATCCAGTAAATTGAATCTAGCTAAAAATATTTTAGCAAAGTGAGGACGAAAGTCAGGCACCATGCGGGTATGTCGTCCGCCCGGGAAGTCCCGAACGGCACCGTCACGACCTCGATGCGGGCTGATCATCATCATGGCGAGGAAGAGGGCTGCAACACACAGAAGTCTCCAGGCCGCCGAGACCTTGGGATCGCCTACGGGCTCAGGGCCGAGCCTGCCGACCGCCGTTAGCTCAGTCAGTCATGCACACCCCAGGGAGCTGCCAGAGAATCACTCCTTGATGCGCCTGTGATCGTTGATGCTCAGCGCCAGACTCCGTATTCCACCGGCAGCTTCACGAAGCATGCGAACTCGCCCGTTAACGCCGCCCCAAGTCGCCAACAAACTACTGTCCGGATTCTCCAAGGCCACTCACGCACATGATCGCCCAGGCCGTGCTTGCGCTGTCATTGGGCCCCAACCGATCTCAAACCACCCCTGCCCGGCGAGCCACCCGCAAGGCAAACTCACCCACGCCCTGCTTCCGCAAGCTCGCGATCGGCGCCCTCCGCCTCGCCGGGCTCACCAACCTCGCCAAAACGACCAGGAACAACCGCTACGAACACACCCGAACATTCCATTCATCGGAATACCAACATAGCCGTCAGCAAGCAAACCCGCCCACGCCCTGTCATAGGTCATGACCTTCGCCGCATCCCATTCTTTCGCTGGCGCCTTCGCAGTTCCAGTCCAGCCGGATTCTCCCTATCATATCTCGGCACCAGGAATCTCGGTCTCCCATATAGAATTAGGACGAGAGCCGCAATTGGCCACAGAATCGAGCTCAATACAATTATTGCTATAACCACGTTTCTCACAGTTCCAATGTCGGACTCAGGAAATACCCCAGCGAACATAAGCATTGATGCACACGATATCGACAGAAAAATCAAGCCAAAGTATCCTACTAGGACAATGTGGGCGCGATGCAAATTCGCCGATACCCACTCTGGCAAGAAATACTGTCTTCCAATAGTTCGAATTCGGTGGAGCACCTTTGCATTTCCTCGCCAAATTTTGACTGCGGCGACCAGGCTCACAATCAAAGGGATTCCCATGACAAGCCCCACCTTCAGAAAGTCAGTAGCAGCTTCATTCATCGATTGACCCCAGAATTCCTATCATTCTTCCGGTTTACAGCCGCAGATCTCGTCGTATGCCCATCCAGCTACAAATGCACTTCCGACCCCAATCGCTGCCGAGCAGGTCCATACACAGAACGCACCGGCAATAAGCCCGACACCGACCCCAACACCTCCCATTGTTGTAGCTTTTCCAATAGCATGTCCAGTCGAGTATCCGGACGCGTAGTTGACTCCAGTGTCAACCGCGACTCCGACCGCAGGGAAGAATTTCGCAGCATTTGAGAGCGTCCCAAACTCTTGAGATCCGACAAGATCAGCAAATACTCCTGCGACCGTGTTCGAGCTACCATAGTCTCCGGCATCGAGTCCTGGAATTTCTCCTGAATTTGACGGCGCTGCCGCAATGCTCATAACATTCATCGCGTTCGGATTCTCGTATGCCAGTTGCGATCCGCTACCGTCCTTGCGGAGAAGTGTGATCGATAGCAAGACAAGGAACTCATCACCCACGCAGATGTCCATATCCTTGTGACAGCTGGTCCCCTGGAGAAATTTCATCTGGGCATAATGATCGCTGTCCCAGTCAAGAGTTATCTCCCAGGTCCCCGTATGACCCGCATAATATGCGTCGTTCCACGCGGCCAATCCGCCGACGTCAAGGACTTCTGCGCCGAATAGAGTCTCAATTTCTTCAGGAGTCACTTCAGGGTAAATGTGCGGACCGTAGACGGGACCGGACCCACCAGTGTATTGGCTTGAGGTGGTCGCTCCGGTGCCGTAGCCTTGGCCGCACTTGACTTGTTGACACTGTTCACGAGTTTTGGGACTACCATCTCCGTTGTGATACGAGCAGTCCCCGTCGATGCAGGATTGTCCGTTTATAAAACCGGGAGTCAGTCCGGTAGGGTCGGTCATGCCGATTGGGTTGTTGTTGGCGTAGGCGTAGCCGTTGATTTGCTGGGAATCCGTGAAGTGCTGGATGGGGTCTCGGGAGATGAACCTTCCTGTAGTTGGATCGTAGAAGCGGGCTCCCATGCTGACCAGGCCGGTGGGGTCTTCTGTGCCGGTGTGGAAGCCTTGTTGGGTGGCTGTCCAGTCGACCGATTCGCCTCGGGTTTTGCCGAAGGGGTCTTGGCGGCGGTAGGTCAGGACCATCGTGGCGGCGCTGATCGCCCAGGCCGCTGTTCCCTGGTGGGTCGTTCCGATCCAGGTCAGGCCCTCGTCGGTGGAGCGGGTGGCGATCATGTCCCCATTGTGGCTGTAGGTGCGCGTCGCATGCACGATGCCCTGCAGGTCGACCGAGATCTCGTGGCCGGCCACGAACAGGTTCTGGGCGCCGTCCGGGTCGATACGACCGATGCGGTTGCCCTCGCCGTCGTAGACCATGCTCGTCGTGCCCTCGTCATCAGTGATCGATGCGAGTTTGCCCTGCGCGTTCCAGTCCAGGGTCTCCGTGGCTCCGTCGATGGTCCGTTCGGTCAGGTTCCCGGCCTCGTCCCACGCGTAGTCGTTGGAGCCGGTCTCGGTGGTGACCGTGTCGATCAGGTGGGCCTCGGTGTCGGTGTAGTCGTACGTGGCGGTCTCACTGCCGCCTACGATGTCGTGCTGCGTGACCGAGGTGCGGTTACCAGTGACGTCGTAGTCGTACTCGGTCCAGTACGCGCCCGGACCACCGACGTCGTCGCTGTCAAGCGCGGCCTCGTCGACGCACTCGCCGGTCCCGGCCTGTGCCCAGGCATCGGTCAGCCGTTGCAGGTAGTCGTAGACGAAGCACTGCCGCTCCGGCTCGCCCGGCGAGTCCGTGACGCTGTCGGCAATCGAGGTTATGTTCCCGGCCTCGTCGTACTCGTACGACAAGTGCGCCACCAGCGGGCTGGAAACCGAGTCACGCGAGAGCCGGTGCTCGTCCACTCGCCGAGTGCCGTCCTCATACGTCCAGGTCTGATAGACCTTTTCACCCGCGACATCGCCCAGGACCCGCTGGGCCAGTTCACCCCAGGCCGTGTACGTCGCCTCGGAGACGTAGTCGACATCAGGCGTCCCGTTCTGGAACATGCCGAAGACGCGTTCGACCTGCCCCAGGTCGTTGTAGTGGTAGGCCACCGTTTCACTACCGATTCCCGAGACCTGCGGCAGATTGGTGTTGGACACCGAACCGTCCGGCAGGTAGAACTGCTGAACGTTGTAGGAACCGGCCAAGTCCTCTAGGCCGGAGAGTTCGGGGATCCACTGGGTCACCGACGTCGGTCGGCCCGCTTGGTCGTACTTGCGGACCTGGGTGATGATGTTCTGCCCGTCGACGATCGAGACCGACAGATAAGGCAGGCCGAGGCCGCCTTCGACGCTGTCGTAGCGCCAGGCGTTGATCCACTCGCCGGTCTCCTCGTCACCCGCGAACAGGTTGCGCTTGCGGCCCAGCTCATCGTAGGTGGTGGTGAGGGTCTGACCCCTCGCGTCGGTCGTCTGGACCAACTGCCCGGCCACGTCATAGACCGCGGTGGTGGTGCCGGTGTCGGGGTCGGTGGCGCTGGTCTGGCGGCCCCGCAGGTCGTACTCGTACGACCATTCGTTGTCGGCCGGGTCGGTCACTGTCGCCAGGTTGCCGCGGTGGGTGTAGTCGTAGACCGTGGCATCGAACTCGCCCGAAGCGGTATCACCGTGGAAATCGCGTTTCTCGATCAACTCGCCTCGGGCGTTGGTGATCTCAGCGGTCGGCGTCGCCCCGTCTGGCGGGATTGTCGAGACCATCCAGCCTTCGGTCGAACCGCCGTAGACCGTCTCGGTCGCATGCAGGATCTCCTGATGCGACATGAACTCCTCCAGCACCGGGCGGCCCGCGCCGTCATAGGTGTAGAAGGTGCGAGCCTGGTCCTCGCCTTGCGAGACGGCGACCAGACCGGTCCCGGGTTCGGCCTCGACATCCCAGTTCGGTCCGGAAGTCCACAGCGTCAGACCACGGGTGTCGTACTCGACGCCGGTCACGAGCCTGCCGCCGACCGGGGTCGGAGTCTGCGTCTGGACCTCACGCAGCAGCGAGTCGTACAGCACGACCCCATCGAGCCTCTGGGTACCGGAGGGCGTGACGGCGTAGCTGGTCACCGCCGACGGCTCGGTGTTCGAGACCTTGTATTCGTATGCGGCCGTCGGGACATCGGGGTACTCGGCCTTGTCCCACCCGGGCGCCCACGCGGCGACGGTCCGGCCCAGCGGGTCGTAGTCGATCTCGGTGACCCGGCCGTTGGCGTCTTCGGTTTTGACCGGAAGGCCCCTGGTCTGGTCGGAATACACGGTGGCCGCGTGGCCCAAAGGATTCGACGTCGTGACCGACTCGAGCAGACCGCCGTCGGCTGGAGTGTAGGCGGTAGTGGTCGTCCGGTCGAGCGCATCGCTGGCGGATATGACGCGGCCGAGCTCGTCGTAAGTCGCGCTCATCGTCTCGACCAGCTCCGGAGTACCGCCCTCGTAGGCGTCGACGACTTCGGTGGAGGTGAGCAGGCCCCGCGTGGGCTCGGCATCGCCGGAGGGGTCGCCGTCGTAGTGGAACCGTGCGTCACTGACCAGGTCGTCGGGATAGGACGGGGTCTGGTCGCAGGCGACGGCCACGGTCTCGGTGCGGCCGGGCAGGTCGTAGCGGTTCGCTTCGGGGTTGTCGTTATACCAGGTGCGGGTGCATCGCTGGTCGTCGCCCACGTCAAGATCGCCCAGGTCGGAGACGGTCGTCGGGCGGCCGAGGTCGTCGAACTCGGTGACCGTGCGGGTGCGGCGCCAGGTATCGGAGTCCGCGTCGAGGAATTGACGGGAGTCGCTTCGTTCTTGGCCCACATACCAGGCCTTGACGCTGCCGCCGTCGTGCTCTCGTTCGGCGGCGAGGCTGGTCCAGTAGCGCGACACGCTGGAAGAGATGATGCCCGACTCGTCGAAGGAGGCCGTCTCGAATCCGGACCCGGTCAGCGCTTCGTGGTCGGCGACCGTGTTGCCTTCGGCGTCGGTCAGGTCCACGCTCATCGTTCCGGTGCCGTCGGCTGCGGTCGGTTGGCCGTCCATGCCGCGGTAGTAACGGGTCCGCTCGGTCAGTTGCGGTCCGTCGTTCGCATCGCCGGTCTTGGTGGTGACTTGGGCAAAACCGCGCCACTGGTTGAATGTACGCAGGTCATCGGCGGTGTGCTCCGAGTCATCCCAGGCCCAGAGTTGCGAGGTACCGCCGCCGGAAGAACCGTAGGTGTAGTGCGTGCGCACCGGCACCTGCCCGCCCGTGGTGTCGAACTCGGCGACCTGGGTGACCACGTACTTGTGGAACCACTCTTCCTCGTTGCCCTCGTCGGCCAGCACCGGATAGCAGCGCTGGTCGTTGGCGGTCGCATCGGGCAGGTCGTCCCAGACGCACTGCGGTGAGGAGTACCAGATGCCGGTGACCGAGCCGGTCTCGGAGACGATCGCGGTCATGCGGGTGCGCCACATCGACGGTGTGCCCTCGGAGTGCTCGACCCGGTTGGGGAAGGCGATGCCGGCGAAGGTGACCGGCGGGGTCGACTCAGTGCCGCCCACGTGACCGGTGTGCTGGATCGACTTCAGCCACAGCACGGTGTCTTCGCCGTCGCCGTAGTCAAGGAACTCCTGGGTCAGGGCCCACGAGTCGACCTTGGTGAACGATCCAGTGCCGTCGGGCACGTGCGTGGCGATCTCGGAGAGCCGTTTGGACGAGAAGAACGCCGGAGCCAACTGGTCGGTGCATGGGGCGAGGCCGCAGTCGGTGTCCCAGGGGGTCTCGGGCCAGCTGTCCTCGATCGGATCGTCGCCGTCGTAGCAGTCCGACTCGCATCGGTCGGTGTAGTCGAAGGTCACCCGTCCCGCCTGGACGGTCTCGTCGTCGGCGCGGAGCCCGTAGTCGATGCGGTCCAGCCGCACCGAGCGGTCGAACACGGCCCGGTTCTCCTCATCGGCCGCCGCACCGTAGTGGCCGGTCTCGGCCGTCCATTCGAACCGGGCCCGGTTGCCGTGGACGTCGGTGATCTCATCGAGCATCCACCGGTACGCCTGGGAGCAGTCCGAGCCGGCGAAGTCGTCGGCTTTGTAGCATGCTTCCCCGGAGTGGTTGCCGAACACCGGGACCGTCAACCGCGAATCGGTCTCCCCCGCGCGTCCGGCGAAGGTGTACTCGGTGCCGTCGGCGGCGGTGAGGCGCCACCGTTCGGTAGTCGCCTCCGAGGCCGAGGCGGGATCACCGAGCCGTTCCACCTTCCAGTTCGGGTCGGCCGCGGCCACCCATTCACCGGAGTCGTCGTCGAGCACCAGCGGCGAGTTGGTCCCGTTGAGCACCAGCGTGATCGACGGCGAATCGCCGTCCCAGCAGCGGTCGGCTGTCGCCGCGGGAGTGTTGCCGCCCTCCTCGGAAGCGCAGGACGCATAGGTCCGCTCGATGTAGCCGGGCGTGTAGGACCAGCCGTCGCCGATCACACCGGCCTGGTTGTTCGACGAGGACGTGTGCCCGTCGACGGCCTGCGAAGAGTACGACAGACCGACAGAGGGCACCGGTCCCTCGGCCGGCGGAAGCTCGATGCCGTAGCCGTAGTTGAACGAGCCGGTCGAACCCCCTTGCGACCACGAGCCCGCGTGCGACAGGTCCGTCGCCGACCAGTCCCCCTTGGCGCTCGAACCTCCAGAGCCACCGGGCGAGGGGACCTCGATCTTCCCCGACTCGGTCGCCAGCCCCTGCTCGATCAGGTCCACCGGCGAGGCCGGCACCGGAGTGGTCGAGACCGGCGTACCCGGGTCGGGTTCGGTCGCGCCCGATTGCGCCTGGGCCGGCGTCTGGTAGGCGAACAGCGCCGCCGCGGCGGTCACGGCCACCGCAGTGAAGTAACGGACGGCGGTCGTGCCGCGCTTGCGCCAAGTGGTCGAGGAGTGCAGATCCATCAGGGGGCCTTTCCACGTTCGAGAGGCTGGTCTTGCGGGGAGGGGTTCCTGCGTCACAGATCCACGGGGGGTTCCTCACTGTCTTCACACTCGGCGTTGTTCGGGTCCTTCTCGAACTCGGGTCGCTGAGCGGCGAGTGCCGCGATGGTCAGCGGATCAAGCGCTCCCGACCAGGTCTGCACCTGGTCGATGCCGCCGACCATCCGATTGGTCACGGCCCCCTCCAGTTCGGCGGCACCGATCGTGAACGATCCGTCTGCGTGCCACGGGGAGTTGACGACCGGTGCCTCGCCTTGCAGTTCGCCGTCGACAAAGAGACGTATGACACCGGCACCGAGATCGACCTGCCCCACCAGGTGGTACCAGCGACCCAATTCCGTCGACTGGTCGATGTCCGGGGGCTCGTGAGCGACTACCCGCGTCCATGTGCCGGTGCCGTCGCTGTTCTGCGGCATCGAGAACTGGAAGACTCCGTCGAGCGGGCTGTAATTGAGATTGAAGGCCCCGTAATCGCCGCCGGTCTGGGAGGCGATCGTCCGGTAATCGTCCAGGTTGTCGACTCTCGCCCATGCGGCGACGGTGAACGAGTCATCGGTGGTGATCACTGGGCCCGCTGTCTCGGCGTGACTGGCGCCGTCGAGCGCCAGACCATAGGCCGCCCAGCATTCGTTCCAACGGTCGACCTCCCACGAGGGGTCCCCGTCAAAGGCCAGGTCGTTCGATCCCCAACCATCGGTTCCCTGGGCCTCCTGTCCGAGCGCCCACGTCGAGAGCCGCTCGACATGCGAGGCCGCGACCTCGTCGGCGTCGAGTGCGCCGCGCCAGATGCGGACGTCGCTGATCGCGCCCTCCCAGTGCGCGCCTCGTGAACCGTCGGCCAGGCCGGAGCAGCCCACGACGAACTCCGACGCCCGCCATGGCGCCCAAGAGTCGGCGATCATCCCCTCATCGGAGAGGTCACCGTCGACGAACAACTGGAGTTCGTTGTTGTCCGGATCCACGGTCACGGTGATCTGCGTCCAAGCTTCCTGGGAGGCGACCTCGGTGCTGGCCGCTCCTTCACTCCAAGCCGGATCTGCGGCGTCGGAGTCGGTGACCGACAAGTTCCACCGATTAGTGGAGGCGTTGTACTTGGCCATCACCGAGAACGACTGTGCCCCGTTGAAACTGAATACGCGCGGGTGCGAGACCACATGATCGTCATCCAGACGGACCCAGGCCGACACAGTGAAGGCCGCATCAGTGCGCACCGGCACCGTCCCGGACGTCGGGCAGGAGGTCCCGTCGAACTCAAGCGCGCTCTCCTCGCGCCCGTACTGGTCCGACAGCCACACCGGGGACGCCGGCATCGAGGTCAGGTCACTGCCGCGCCCCGAATGGTCGGTGCCATCTCCGCGCAGCGGATACCATGCCTGCAACGCCGAGGGCATAACCACACCTCCCGTCAGTTCGCCAATCTGCTCGGCGGTGAGCACGCCCTGGAAGATCACCGCATCATCGACCGCGCCGGTGAAGTGACCGAAGCTGCCGCTGCTACTGGTGATCCCACAGCCGATCGAATACGTGCCGGTTGCCTCCCATGCTTGGTAGGTCCACGGCCTCGACGCCTCCAACGAGCCGTCGACGTAGACGCGCATCCGCTCGGCGACCGCGTCGTAGACGGCCGCCACATGCGTCCAAGAGCCGTACTCG
This sequence comes from Glycomyces salinus, assembly GCF_016428645.1. Classification (GTDB taxonomy): domain Bacteria; phylum Actinomycetota; class Actinomycetes; order Mycobacteriales; family Micromonosporaceae; genus Glycomyces; species Glycomyces salinus. The sequence goes on from NZ_JAELXW010000065.1 coordinate 14,163, forward strand.
GTCACCGACGCATCGGCCAGCAACCTCACGCTTTCACGCTCACTCGCATCGGCCGAGAACATCACCGCACCCCAACGCCCTTCGGGAGTGAGCACCAGCTTCATATTGCTGGAGACCTCTCCGGCCACATCCATGACCGCGACCTCGGCAGTAGGAGCGGCATCCACATATACCCATCCTGCGATGGTGTAGGAATCGGTCGTGTCGACCACCGGGGCACCAGCGGCGAGGCACGTGTCGGCCGTGCCGTCGAAGACTGCGGCCGCATCTGCCCGGCCGGCCTCATCCGCGCCGAAACTCTCAGTACCGACCGCGGCCAGCTCACGGCCGCCGCCGTCATCGAGCAGGTCGCCGTCGAACCGCCAAGCCCCGACCGCCTCGATTGGTTGGACGGCGATCGTGGTGAACCAATGTGCAGTCGGACTTGATGTGTTTCCAGCCGTATCGACCGCCCAGACTTGCAGCACATGATCTGTTGAACCTGTGGTCGGGGTGACGGTCACCTTCGTCTGACCGTCGGCGGCAGAGACCGACTGCCGGGTCTGCCCCTCCAGGGCGTACTCGAATGCGGTCACTCCGTCACCGCCGACAAGCTCGAATTCCACCGGATCGCCAGGTAGTGGCTGATCGGTCACTTGGACCACGTCGGGCGGTTCGGGTGCGGTCGTATCGACCTCGATCCAACAGTAGCTAGACCACACGCTGGTCCTGAACGAATCTACTGTGCGCGCCCGCCATCGATACACCCCATCAGCCCCGGTCAATCCCGACAGCACCCGAGTGGCCACCTCTAGCCCCTCGGGGCCGGCCTCGTCCCACTCAGCCAGCAGGGTGCCAGCCTCGTTGTAGAACCCGAACCGGGTCTCGACCGTGCCCCCATCGGGATCATGCGGCGTGGCGAACAGCTTCGGAACCGCCGTGGTCACCGGCGTCGGAGACGTCTGAGTCCCGCATCCGAGTCCTTCGGTGGATGTCTCCGTCGGTACCTGCGGAAACTCGCTGACCCGGAAATAGCACCGGCTCGACCACTCACCGTTCAGCGCGGACTCACTGTCGTAGTCGCGGATCCGTGCCTTCCAGTAGTAGATCTGCCCCCGCACCAGCGATCCGCTAAGCATTGTCTCTGAATAAGCCGTACTCTCGGCCACAGCGGCCACATGCAGGTCAGCGACCACCTCGTCCTCGCCGGCCACCGGCTTGACCACACGGAAGTCCATACGCGCGTTGGCTGTCAGGTTGTCGGGCGTCTTGGCCTCAAGCACCGGTGTCAACGTGTCGATCATCGTGCCCGGGCTCGAACTCGAGCAGTTCCCGCCCTCGAGCTTGAGGCTCGTCGGCTTCCCCGCCGCGTGCGTGACCAGCAGCACCGCCGAATCAGGATCCATCTTCCGCCACTGGAACTTGTCGCCCTCATCGTCGGAGACCACCACGAAGGGCGCCGTATTGGCGCCACCACTCACCAGCGACTCGATCCGCCGCTGCAGCGCACTGCTGTTCCAGGCGATGGTCTGGTTGCTTTCATCGTAGTTCTCATTCGATGTTGGCACCGAGTCCTTCGCCACCCTGCCGACTACCTTCTCGTCGAAGGTGTTGCCAAAGGTCGCCGTGTCCGGGTCGAAGAAGTCCATGGCGACCAGATGCACGTCATAGGACCTGCCCGCCCCGGCGGTATGCGTCTGCGTGACCCATACCCCTGCATCTCGGATATCGCGTCCGGTCAGCGACTGCAGGCCGCTGAAGATCATGCCCGCGCGCCAGTACCCGAGCGCAGGGTCGTCCTCCCAGGCTTGGAGTCCAGAGCACATCACCGAGCCATTGCCGCACTGGATCTCGTTCGCGTAGCTCTCGCCGTACAGGAAGTTAGTCCATGAGACCGAGGTGTCCCGGAATTTCGGGTCGATGTAGATCGGAAACTCGACCTCCGGATCGGCCAGAAGTTCAAGGTCGGGGACAACCGTCAGCGAATCGGAATCCACCTCCAACTCCATCGAGGCCGCCCGGGGCGGCGCTTCGGCGCCGTCGTCGGAGGAGTCCCACATCCACGGCTCGGCAACGCTGTAGGCGACCTCACCCGCGGCGTCGGCCAGCGCGGCAGTGTCAGCCTCCGCGTCCGCGTGCACTGACAGTCCCTCTGTGGCCAAGCCCAACTCGATCCTTTGCAAGGACGGGTTCTCTGCCGCCTCCGGGGTTTTCACGACCAGTGCATAGGAGAAATCTGCCACTCCCGCATACACTTCGAGATCCACCTGGGGCAACACATTCGGGTACACGACGGTCGCTCTCTCGACCTCTGGTTCGGGCAGTGGCTCCGGCCACGACAGCGATACCGACTCGCCATCGGCGTTGACCGCCGTGACGAACTCGCGCTCGCCTTCGGCCCCGAACTCCAGGTTCGAAACCGTCGCCGTCGTCTCGATCCCGCCGTCTGTGGCGACCACGTTCGCATCAGCCTCGACCCACTCGCCGTCCTCATCCGGCACCCATTGGGGAACTGCCGAGAACTCGGTGGCCACCGTGCCATCGGGCTGCGCGAACGATCGGCTGGTGTAGCCCTGGGAGTCATGGATCAAGACTTCGGTGCCGCACGCGGCCGCCAACTCCAGGGCGGCCGATTCGCCGCGCTCCTGCAGTCCATCGGCAGGGGCATCGCAGTCGAGACCATCGGATTCCTGCGCAAATGCCGGGCTCACCGAGAGCGTCGCGGTGACGATCCCGGCCGTCAGTGCAGTGATCAGGGCATGTTTGAGCGTGCGGGGAGAGTGCGGGGTCTTCACTTGTCAGCCTTCAGGTGGGGGCACGAGGGCTATGGGTTCGATCCAGGACTGGCTGTGACCGAAACCGAGGCAGACGTTAGCAACATTCTGGACTTGACGCAGCCCCTCGAATCTCTCGCATCGCTTCGACCGGATTCCCAAAGGGCCTCAAGCCGACTTCGAGCTGCGAACGTAACGATTTAATAACGACCTGCTCTTGGTCGCCTATCGCCCGCATCCCCCACGTCACGGGCGGCGAGTCGGTGCGAACGATCATCGGCGCGCTGGCCGTCCACCACCGGTCCGAGCGCACAGCAGCAGATCCGCACCGGACTCGCCCCAGGTCCTGACCCACACGGATCGTAGGCGTGACTCCTGTCAGTTCGTGCTGTAGACGTTCAATGTCGAGTCGAAGTAGTCGGCGATGTCGGGCGGCGGGGAAGAGAGCCGAAGGGAGCCGACCGTTTCGCCGAGCCAGCCCGGGAACTCCGCGGTCTGCTCGCCGGTCACAGGGTCGTACAGGAGAGTGGTGTCCGTGGGCTCCATGTAGAAGGCGATTTGACCCTCCCAGATCAGGTACGGGAGGCGCTGGTCGTTCTCGGGCACGATCTCGATGGTGTCGAACTCGGCGGTTTCGGAGTCGTAGACCAGCATCAACGCGGGCTCCTCGTCTCCCTCGGCGGTGGGGATATAACAGGCGATCATCCGACTGCCGTCGGAGGCGCAGATGTTGGGAAGGGTGCCGCTCGGATAGGTCGCCAGCGTCTCGCCGGTCCGCGCGTCGAGGGCACGCAGCTCGGCCGCAACACCCTCGCCGACTTCGATCAGGAGCTGTTCGCCGAACAGTCCGACTACACCCGGGTCTTCGCAGGGGTCCAGCTCCCACAGGCTATCGCCGCTGACCGGGTCGAAACCGGTGTACAGGAACTCATGGTCGAGGCCGCAGCGAGCCTGGTCAGTGCCGGCGATGTTGCGGACGCCGATGATGGCGTTCCGTGTCGACCTGGTCATCTCGATAGACCGCTGCTTCCACAGGACTTCGCCGGAATCCAGTGCGATCGCGACGCTCATCAACGGCGCGTCCGGGGCGCCGCCTGAACCGTTCAGGACCGCCACGGAGTCGGTGGTGATCAAGTGGTGGTGGAAGATCGGCGCACAGCTGTTCTCAGGCGAAGGCGGGTCCGGATGGCCGACCCAGAGAACGGTCCCAGAAGACGCCTCTATCGCGACCAGCGCATGCTGCGAGTCCAGTTCGTCGCATTCGGACGAGGCGTCGCCCAGATCCCGGTCGAGACCTCGAGCGAGGACCGCAGGGACTCCATCGACATTGACCACCTCCACCGTGGAGGGATTCGGCGGCAGCCACCAGCTGATTTCCGTGCCGCCGATGTCTTCGCCGGTGCCTCCCAGCTCCCACAGCACCTCTCCGGTCCCCGGTTCGGATCCGACGAGGACCAAGTCGCTGTCGTCGTTCTCGGTGTAGTAGACGACCACGTCCCCCGCGACGGCGGCCATTCCCGACGTCACATCGGCCGACCAGGCGAGCTCATCGGTTTGCGAAACCGTGCCGACTTCGAGCGGCGGACCGAAATCGGCCGCAGGTGTATCGGCACTGTCGGCCGTGTTGCTCGCCTCATCGGCTCCATCGTCCGAGCAGGCGCTCAACAGCAGCGCGGCAGCACAAAGAGTGAGGATCAGGGCTTTCAATGGGATACCTCCTCCGATCGGCACCCCGGGCTGGCTCCGAACGACGCCCACAGCGTACCGCAGTCAGCGATCCGCCCAGTCCCTTCGACCGCGTGTGACGGCGCGTCAGCCGCTGTCGTCCAACTGGTTTGGAGGAAGACCGAGAGCCTGGAACGGATCACGAACCGGCCGTAGACGTCGTGCTGCCCCATTGGGGTACGAGCGGTATGGTGGCGGCATGATGTTCAACGAAACGAGCACTTCAGGTTCATGACGAGGTCCGGCGAGCGCAGTGCGCTCGATCCCGACCTCATCCCCCTTCACCAACGCATTCGCGAACTGCTCCTATGTCATCCCGACGGTCCGATTCCCCCCGGGGCGATCAAGGCACTGCGTGAGAGCGCAGCTCGATCGAGGCCCGGCAGCCGTCGGCTCGTTCCTGAACGACCCGAACTCGGCCCCGAAGGGCTCGAATCCAACCGCAAGCACAGGCGAGCGGGACTCGCGGTAATGCGGGATCTCCTCCGAGCCGCGGCACCCGGCTCGGCGGACGATCTCGATCGACTCTGCGAACGACTGCGCGGAATCCAATACAACCAGGTGCTGCGGCTCAAGCATCCCGACACCGAACTCGGACTCGAACCCGAACTGAGCCGCGTCATCGCCCTCCATCTGCTGCGAACTGGGCGCACCCGATTGGAGATCATGACCGGTCTCGATCTGCTGGCCACCGATCTCCGCGAAGAAGACATCGACCTCGTCCGCGAGATCGCGTTGCTCCAACACGGCTACGGTTTCACCGCATCGGAGATGCTCCGGGCAAGCCAGAGACCGGGACATTCGCTGTACTGGCTTGCGGTACGCTCCTCGCCCCCCGATCAGGCCCTTTACGCGGATCTGCTCGGAATGCTTTCAGCCGAGGACATGGAGGAACTGCTCACTGGGCTGAGCGTCCCGGATTCGATCGAGATCCTCCGGATGATGAGCCATCGGAGCCAGACTCCTAAATGGATCAAAGGCAGCAAGCACTTCACCACCGCATTGGCCCAGGCGGCGAAGCGGCCAGAACTGTTCGGCTCGGGCATCACCGGCCTGGTGGCGATAACGCAAGTGCGCGACGACCTCCTCTACGGCCACAGCGCTCTCCTCGACCTGGAGCAAGGCACCCGCGCCACCGTCGCTCGCGACCTACTCACGGCGCTCCGCGCCCCACAGGCGCGCGAACTCGTATCGTCGGCATTGGCGGACGACCCCCAAGACAGCGAGGCCATCTGGCTGCACCGATACATCGAAAACGCAGACGACCGGGACGGAGACTTCCCGCCCGGTCTGGCGATCCGCATCGCCACACCGGCACCAAGTACGCGGCAGGCGCCAAGGACGCACCTGGTTGTCGACGGCGTCCCTCTGGTCACGAGCCTCTTCGACCACGGTGCGGCGGGGATTCCACCTGTTCTGCTGCATAGAAATCAGGGACTTCGGACATCGGCAGAAGTACACGAGGTCTGGCTCGCCGAGGCCGACTGCACGGAAGGCTGCTGCGGAGTTCTGGCGGTCCGCATCAGAAGAGACGAGGCGACCGGTCGTGTCCTCTGGGACGTGAAGGCGACACGCGGCGGCACCGAAACCGCGCAGTTCGCGTTCGATGCACGAGAGTACGACGCCGAGGTGGCCCGTGCCGAAGCAGACTATTCGTGGGAATGGCCCGCACTGCGGGCCGCCCGAATGCTCAACCGGCGACTGCGGGATGATCCATCACTGCTGAGCCGTTGGGACTGTTGCAACTACGGGGCAGTTTCATGGAACTTCGATCGTTCTATCCTGCGGTTGATCCTGTGGCACCCCGAACCGCCCAATCCCGATCGGCCCTGGCTCCAGTTCCAGTACCGGACCGAGATCCCCGACGCGACCTCCGTCGATGACGATGCCGTAGCCGCCACAGTCGAAGAGATTCTCGAGCGGCTCCGCACCAACGACCCGAAATCGATCGGCAAACTCTGCGGCGGCTCCGAGGAGAACGCGAAGGCCCTGGGATACCCGTGGCCACCGGTTCGCTGAAGCCACCAAGACCATCGCCTCTGTCCAGGGCCGCTTCGTCAGCGGCCCTATACAGGGATACCGGACGAACCAGGTCCCGGGTGGGTGCGGCCGGCCCTACGATCAAATGAGCGGCACCGTCGCCTCAACATGCCGGAACTCCTGGGCATCGCATTCGGTCAGTCGGAACGATCCCTGAGAGTCCATTCGTTGCACTCGGACCTCGAACAGTTCGCCTCCGCCCGGTGGCGCTGGCGCGCCTACTCCTCGAGGAGAGGATCGAAGGGCGAGCGGGCCTACGCCCGGTACTGGCTCGACACCGCCGAAGGTGGCCACACGCTGCTGATCCGCAGACACCGATCCTCGGGGAAACTCGCCCTCCACTACTGCTGGACCCCACCAGGACAGGCCATCACCCTGCGCCTGCTCATCCGCGCCGCCGGGCTCCGCTGGCCTGCCGAGGAAACATTCGAACTCGGCAAGGACAATTTCGGGCTCGACCAATCCCAGGTCAGGACCTACACCGCGATCCGCCGCCACACCATCCTCACCTGCGCAGCCCTCACCGTCGGCGCTATCGTCGCCGCCGCACAGGCCACACGGACCAACTACCGTGCCCGGCCCGCGCGCCGACCAGACGAAGGCTCTCCCACCGATCCCGGCCTGATCCCGTTGAGCGTCTGCGAGGCTCGACGCCTCTGGTCCTTTCGCTACCGGCCCGAGCACCACGAATCCCACCGCTGGCACTGGTCATGGTGGACGCGGCGCCACCAGGCCCGAGCTGGATAGTTGCACCATCGCCGCAACCTCACCGTCTGGGACGAGTTCGACCAGGTCACAGACTGAATATGGCTTCGGGTCATGTCCGCGCATCGATCAGATCGATGCGCACTCCGGCCACCGGGCGACAAGTGGCCGTTCCGTAGAATCGCCTCGATGATCGACGAACTGAGCGAGCGGATCACCGCAAGGTCACCCAAGAACGGCGAGTTCCGGATGGTGGCCGTCGACGGACGCGGCGGGTCCGGCAAGTCGACCTTGACCGACAAGCTCGCGCGCTTCCTTCCGGGCTTCACCATCATTCACGGTGACGACTACTGGGAGCCGAGCCAAGACAGCGAATTCGGGTGGTTCAACGAGGATCGTTTCCACCACGACGTCGTCGAACCGCTGGGCAAGGGTCAGCGTCGCCTGGCATATCGCCCCTACATCTGGGAATCCGAGCCGCACCTGCGGTCCCAGGAGCTGGTCGTGGACGCCGGGATCGTCATCGAGCGCTGCTACTCGATCGGCCTGCCGCTCGATTGGGACTACACCATCTGGGTCGATGCCACCCCCGAACTGGCCCTCGAGCGCGGCATCGGCCGCGAACCGCACCAGGCCGAGGTCTGGGCGAACCTCTGGCTCCCCAGAGAAGACGCCTACATCGAACGCGAACAACCGAAAACCCGCGCCGACACCGTCATCGACGCAACCCTGCCCTTCGCATGAACCAGTCCCGGCAGCCTCAAAGCCGACCAGCGTCACACCCGCTCTTGAATCAAATTGCGGCCGTAGTACCGGCTCCGCGGCGCCGGGTGTACGACGGGTCGAGACGGAGCGTTGTCATGCGTCGTCTCCGCTGAAACAGCGCTGCACTGCCGCCCTGTAGACGTTCACCGCCAAGGCTCTGTGCTCGGCGGAGACGGCAGCGAAATGGTTCAAGCTGACACCGCTGTTGATCTCCATCACTCGCATGCCTTCCGAAGTAGCGACGATGTCGACGCTCATGAACGCGCCCCCAACCGCACGGATAGCGGCCATTCCCAGATCAGCCAGCTCCGAGCACAGCCGCCGCGACGTCTCGAGGCGAGGTTCGGCACCGAACCTCAGATTATGACGCCATTCGGTCGAATCGTGCGAGTCGCGGACCTTTTCGTATGTCAACAGCGCATCCCCATCGAGGAGCACGACACGGTGTTCGGACAAAATCTCCTCGAAGGGTGACACCGCCAATATGCGGTAGCGTTCCGACAGAAAGCGCGCCACCAACTCGGCCACTGAACGATTCGGTGCCCGGTAAACATCGATGCCACCGGATTCCTTACACGGCTTGATGACCACCTCACCGGGAAAGCGGGCGAGCGCACGGCTTTCACGAGAAGTGGTCGGGTGTGTGTTTCGCCTGGTGAAGCCGTTACATGATGGCGGGCTCGCTCGTTGAGATGTTCGTACACGATGCGTCTTGATGGAGGAAGCCCTTGTCTGGCAAGGACATGACCGAGTCGTTTGGTATCGCGCGGTTTGAGGAGTGCGTCGCCGAGTTGTCTGACCCTCGCGGTGCGCAGGGGCGCTGCTATCCCCTTGCCGTGTTCGTGGCGGTCGCGTTGGCGGGGTTGTTGTGCGGCAAGAACACTCCGGCGCAGTGGGCCAGGTGGGCCGCTGACGCACCGGACGCGGTCGTGCGGGCCCTCGGTGGCATCGGCCTGGAGGTCGGCGGTGCGGCCTGGTGGTCGCTGCCGTCCTACGACCGTCTGATCGAGGTGCTGTCCGGGCTCGATCCGGACGAGCTGGCCCGCTTCGCCGCCCGGATCGTCCCCGCGGCGCAAGCGGCGAGCGCGACCACGACCCGGCAGGTGCGCATCGACGGCAAGCGTCCGGTGACGGCCGGGCGCGTCACCGGCGAGGGTTCGAACCTGATATTGGTGGGCGCGTTGGGCCCCGACGGCCGTATGGCCGACCAGGTTTGCATCGACGATGGTGACGAGATCGACGCGCTCCGAGCGGTGTGCGAACGCCTCGATGCCGAGGGAGCGCTGGTGTCCGCGGACGAGTTGCACTGCAACGAGGACACCGCAGCGGCGATCGTGGAGGCCGGGGCTGATTACTGCCTGGCGCTGAAGGGGAACCACCCGGGCCTGTACGCGGCGGCGAAGGCCTTGCCGTGGAGCGAGATCGACAACGCCGTCCAGACCCGCGAGACCGGGCACGGGCGCAGCGAGACCCGCACCGTGAAGATCCTCGCTGTAGGCGGAGCAGTGCGCTTGCCCTTCCCCGGCGTGGCCCAGATCGCCCGGGTCCGCCGCTGGACCCACGACGAGGCCACCGGCGAGGTCGTCCACCATGTCATGTTTTACCTGACCAGCAGGGACGCTACCGCGTTGCGGCCGGTCGAGTTCGCCGAGGCCGTCCGGAACCATTGGGGCGTCGAATCGTGGCACTGGGTGAAGGATGTCGTCTTCGACGAGGACCGGTCCACTGCGACGGCCGGAAACCTGACCGCCAACCTTGCCAGCCTCCGCGCCGCTGCCATCGCGATCCTGACCCGTTTGGGCGGCAAGGGCATCACCGCCTGCCGCGACCATATCGGCTGCCATCCTTACACCAAACCGCTAGAAATCCTCGGCATCGCCCACATCAAACAAGAGTTCCAAATGTGCTTATCTCGTGAATGCCGTGGTCGGGGCCGCGGAAATCGAGGAGAAGGTCAGCGCCACTCGTCCTGATCCCGGTGCTGACAACTTCACGATTGTGAAGCTTCACCCAGGATGAAGGCAGACAACGAGTAGCCGCGCTCACAGTCGTCGAAACCGAAGTCACCGGTTGATGCACCCGAACCTTCTACTGCTCGGCTACGGAGTGCTGCTGTTCCATGTGTCGCGGTGCATCTTCCAGACACCGCCGTCGTTCTTCCACAGGACCATGATCTTTCCTCGGCCCAGGAGTGCGCCGTCCGCTCCGTACACGGAGGATTCGCCTACCTCGAGCGCGTATTCGCCCATCGGGATTACTTCCAAGGTATGCGGTCGGGCGTCGGTTATGCCGAGTTCGAAGAAGCCCCGCCAGTACTGCGCGATGGCGTCCGCGCCGCTGACGGCGTCCGCGTTCGGGTGCAGAATGATGGCATCGTCGGTGTAGAGGGAGGGCATGGCCGCACTGTCGGCGGTGCGGATTGCCTCCATGAACCGCTCGTTGCCCTCACGGATGCCTGTTGTCGCGTCCTTGCTGCCGTCCCACGTCGAGTTTCCGATTCCATGCTGATGGTACGACCGCAACCGCCGCGTGTAATCGGTTCACGCCAATCCCACCGGCCAGGGTCGCGTCGGCAGGCGTCGGTAGGGTGCTGGGCATGCGTCTGTTGGTGGCACGGTGCCAGGTTGATTAGACTGGCCGTTTTTCTGCACATTTGCCCACGGCTGACCGTTTGAAAATATGGAAAGTGGACGGGAGCGCGATCAACATGCTTGCGTCCAGGGGCTTCAGTTGCCTAGCCCGTCCCGTATTCGAGCCGCGCGTCGAAGGTACTCGTGCTCGGCGACGAGTACAGGACGTTCGGGGTCACCGAGAAGCGGACGTCCGGGTGCCGGATCTCCCCAGTAGCGAGGGATCACATGGCAGTGGGTGTGCGGTACCGAGTTCCCCAGTATTTGGTAGTTCATCTTGTCGGCCTCGAAGACTCGTTGCACGACAGCTCCCACCCGTACCACCTCGGTGAAGAACAGCGCCCGCTCCGCGTCCGGCAGATCGTGCGGCTCAGCGGCGTGCGTCTTGCAGACTACGATGCAGTATCCGGTTGCGAACTGATCCCTGCCGAGCTTGACTACTGATACCTCCAGTTCGGCGATGGTAAATCCGATGAGATCGGACGCGTCCGCCTCCATCGAGCCGGGCTCGGTCAGGGACGCGCACAGTCGGCACCCCTCACCGGCCACGAGCCGGTCCCATTCGCGCCTCGGCATCCAGCCGTCCATGCTTGCCTCTTCTCAGCTCCCGAACTCTATAGCCCCGGAACGACGGCCTGACTCGGCGAATCGCTTGAATCCGAGAATCGCTACTCCCAGGCTCGCCGTCCCTACGATCGCTTCCATCCCTACATGCATCAGGACCTCGGTGAATCCCATTTCCGCTGAGAGCACGCCCCTGATGGCGGCCAGACCATGGTGCACCGGCAGCACGGCGGAGAGAGCCTGGAGCCAATCGGGCCACACCGACACCGGGACCTGTGCGCCGCTGATGGCCATAAGGGAGAGCATCGTGAGGTTGCCGACGACGTTCCGCAGAGAGTCCGCGCGCAATACCAGGCCGCCGAGGATGAGTCCGAAGCAGTAGGTGGAGAGTCCGACGAGCGCTATCAGTGGGATGACCACCAGCGCCATGGGCAATCGGAGGTCGACGCCGAACAGCGGTGACAGCAGGAACAGTGCCAACGTCGCGCTGGCCGTCCCGCTCGCCAGCCATTGCACGCTTCGCCCGCAGAGGACCAGTGCCAGGCTGGCAGGCGCGGCGATCAGCAGGGGGACACTGCCGGTCCAACGCTCCCAGGAGGTGGAGGCCACCACGAACAGGCTCTCCATCGCGGCGATCATGACCGCGTTGCCGATGAGCAGGTACTCGGTGTACTCGGGGGAATCGATCAGCCTTCCGATCAGCGCAAAGAAGGAGACCTGGCACAACACTCGAAACAGCCAACCGGTGATCCAGGTCCGGACGGTGTAGATGGTTCGGAAGTCGGCGAAGCCGGACGCTGCCGCGTAGCGCAGGATGCGGAGTCCATCGCTGATCATGCGTGGGAGACCGTCCCGTCGTTGCGAACCTTGAGCAGTACGCGATGAATCAGCCATGCTCCTAGCAGAAACCCGGTGCCGCCCAGGACAATCACGGCCGCAATGCGCGGCAACACCCGTTGAACCGGAGCCTCCGAGAGGCTGTCGCGTAGCAGATCGGTGCCCCAGGAGAGGAATACGACCTGTGTCAGTGGACGCAGCCACTCCGGCAGCAGTGCGGGGGGAACGAGTACGCCGCCGAGAATGTAGAAGGGGTACGACAGCGAGTTCTGAAAGGTTCTCGCCGATCGGGTGAGCACGAACAGACCGGCCATCGCGCTGGCAGTTCCGGCCATCGCGAGACCGATCGCCGCCAGAGTACCGACGAACAACCATGGATGCGGCACCGCGACGGCTTTGCCGAACAGGACCCTGGCCACCAGCCAGCACTCGGCCACCGAAACCAGACTGACCAGGGTGATCATGGCGATCCGGCTCAATACGACTACCGCGACCGGGGAAGGGGAGGCGACAAGCAGTTCTAGGCGCCCGTCTGTTCGGTCGTTGGCTATGATCTCGCCCGAGGCCAGCAGTGCCATGGCGAACACCGTGATCATCGCAGGAGCCAGGACGGCGTACCCGGTGAGATCATCGCGACCCGTATACCGGACGATGGCAAGGAAAATTACTGTGAACAGTGGAGCGTTCACCAGAGCCATGAGATCGTGCGGGGACCGCCGCATGGCGGCGATCTGGAATCTGGCCATCGCCAACGCGAGCCGAATCATCCTACGTTCAGACCCCGGCTGCCGATGAGGTGCAGATAGACCTCCTCAAGGCTGGGTCGAGAGGTCGACAGTGAGGTTACCCCACCGTCGACGAGGAGGCTCAGCACAGCGGCAGAGGTGCCGTCTCCGGCAGTCTCGACGGTGATACGACCCTCCGAGTCGATCTCTACCCCGGCCACTCCCTCAACCTTCCGGATGCGGTCGATCAATTCGGCAGGTACTCCTTCGGCCGTGACTCGCTCCCAGGCCGAGAGCCATTCACCGATGGTCCGCGGGTCCTCCGTGCCGAGCAGCTTCCCGGAGTCGATGAGAGTGACTCGGTCGCAGAGTTCCTCGGCCTCGGTCATGTCGTGAGTGGTCAGCAGAATGGTTCGCCCCTCGGCCCGCAGCTGCCGCACGAGGCCCCGAAAGTCCCTGGCGGCCGCCGGGTCCAGCCCGACGGTGGGCTCATCGAGAATGAGCAGCCGTGGATTCCCGACCAGTCCGCGTGCCAGATGCAGGCGTTGCTTCATCCCGCGTGAAAAGGTCTCCACGCGCTCGTCGGCGCGCTCCTCCAATCCGAGTCGTTCCAGGAGCTTCGCGGTTCTCTCGGCACCCTCGGATGTGGGCTGCCGGTAGAGGGCCGACCAGTACATGAGGTTCTGCCGTGCGGTGAGACGGGTATACAGTCCGCGCTCACCGCCGAGAACGACTCCGACCAGCGGTCGCACCCGGGTGGTACTGACGACCACATCGTGGCCGAAGACCTTCGCGATTCCGGAGGTCGGAATCAACACGGTGGAGAGAATCTTGCACAGGGTGGTCTTTCCGGCGCCGTTGGGTCCGAGAAGGCCGTGTACCTCGCCGCTCGGGACGGTCAAGGTGATGGCGTCGAGCGCGGTTCTGGATTCGGGAGGACGACGTTTCAGCCGCCCCGGCAATCGGGACCTGCTTCGTACGAAGGTCCTCGTCAGATCAGCGACGGCGACGGCGAGTGGTGAGGATTCGGTCATTCGGGCCCTCTCATAGCGGCTCGGTCCGGTCGTCGGTCGGTCGCCTCCTCCAACCATTCCGAGCGGCAGGCGCCTCCGACCAGGATGAAGCTGCCTATGGGAGTGAGCGCCACGGTTCGGCGACGTCGCTGGACGAGTTCGAAGCCACGATATCGGTTGTCGTCCAACGGGATTCCATAAGCAGCCAGTCCCGCGCTCATCAGCCGTCGCACACCGATCCGTTCGTGCACCACCAGGGAGACCCAGTCCGCCACTCGACCCCGGTCGGCGTCGACCGTCGTCGCCGCGATACGTCCCGGTACCTGCAGCGGCCTCCAGCCACGAAGCGAACGCAGAACGCGTCTCGCGCGATCCCGCGCGGCGAGGCCGCGAGCCCGATCGGCCAGCGGCAGGCCACCCAGATCCGCACGCGCGACTCGCTTGCAGAGCTCGAGCCACTCCGGCCACAAGCCTATTTCGGTCAGCGCCTCTTCCAGGAGGCCCAATTCGACATCAGAGGACGAGTTGGTCAGCAATACCGCGTCCAAGAGGTCCCGACTCGCGAACGGCCGCTCGAATCGTTCGGCTGCCAGCGCCACCAGGCTCCCGCAGGTGCCCGACCGTGCCGCCGCCGGCAGCGTTCGCACGGCGGTGTTCAGGCTGGTCGCCACATCCACGGTGGAGATCCCAACAACGTACGGAACGCCGAGCCGCTCCCGTTCCGGTGTTCGCAACTCGACCATGAGGTCGTTCCACCGAGACTCGCGACGCGATCCGGGCAGCACAGTGAATGCGGTGACCTCCCAAGACCGGTCGAGGAGAGTTCTGACGACACTCCAGAGGTCGTCTTGGCCGTCACAGATCAGATCGAGGTCACCTGCGGCCCGCACCACGTCCTTCGGATAGCGTGCGGCGATGTCCGGTCCCTTGACGATCCTTACAGCCGCCCGCTCACCGAGGGTCCTCGCGAGCCGTTCGTAGAAGTCGGCGCGGCTTCTGTGGGCGGCAAGGTTTTCGGCGCCACCGGGCGGAAGGTTCCGTCGCTCGGCCGCCCATGCACTCAGCAGCGTCGCTCCTAGCTTGTGGCGCGGCGATCGGGCCTCACTCAGAAGCATCGCGTCGTCGGCATCCGCGGAGGCTCCTCGCGCGATCAATAGTCGGCGGAGTCTCCTGCCGGTGAACAAGTCGACTTCTGTTGTGTTCACGAAGGCTCGGACCTCATCTCGGCACGCCGGGCAACATCTGGAAACCGACGTGCGATCTGGCTGCGGACAGCTCTTCCGACAGCGGCGGTGTCCTCGCTTCCGTCTATCACCGTGAAATTCTCGGATTCGGGGATCTCGTCGTATTCATGCGCGAACGCCTTGAGATACTCGGGATATTCATGATCGACTCCGCGTCGACGCAGCCGTTCCAGGGCCGTCTCCGGCTCGACCCGAACCAGAATGGTCATATGGGGCACAGGAAGGTTCCGGAACATACGGCGCAGCAGGTTCTCATTACCTGTCCCCATAGCTCTCACAGAAGCATAGAAACAAGCAACGTAGCGGTCTACGACGACGAAATCGTCACGCTCGAGAGCGGGGAGCAACGTCTCATTCCAGTCCCGGTATCGGACCATTGCTCCCACGAATCTTGTCATGGCAGGGCCGACGACGTCCATGTGATCGCCCAGACCTGCCTCGGCGGCCATGTCAGTGAGAACCCTCCGGGTGAACGATGGGCTCTGGGAGGCGACGACCGCAGTCCTATAGCCGAGGTCGCGGAGCCACGATCCAGCGAGTTCGGCCTGGGTGGTCTTGCCAGACCCGTCGGTTCCGGCGAACGCGATGAAGCGAGCCGGAAGAGCATCGGGAGCGTTTATCGTTTCCATTGCGTTGAGCGCAGCGGCCCCGAGTGCGGAGCCACTGCACCTGACTTGTGGCCAGTCTACTTCTTCTTGTCTTCGGGGGGCTTGGCCAGCACTCTTACCTTCTTGAGCGAGACATGACGGCCCATAAACTTGGCGTTCATGGTTGCTTCTCCTTCCTGTCGGAATGCGCGTACCCGAAAGAGCATAGAATCCATCTCACCGGGAGTCAATATCCAACTCCATGATCATTTTAGACCGGTACCTCCATGCGTTGGCAATGTTCCCATTGTTATCGAGTGAGAACACTGAGGCAGTTGCGATCAGAGATGACTCTGCCAAGTGGCGGCCTCCGCACTAGTCCGCACACCTCTGCCGTGCGACAATCGCCTGGTTTATACAGCTGCACCCGTCCCGGACCATCGCCAACCGATCCAGGATTCCTTGGGCCGAGAGGATCACCATGCCGAAGATTGACTTCCCCTTCCCTGACGGCGCATCACCGTACGCCGAATTCAATGCGATTCGCGAGAAGACCAGAGTTCATCGCACACAACTTCCCGACGGTCCCCATGTTTGGATCGTCACCCGTTATCAGGACGCGCTGGAAATCTTCTCGGAGAAATCTGTCACCAAAAGCTACAGAGAAGCCAAGCATTATATGAACACATCGGGAGCACAGACGATCGACGACACTGACATTCCCGATTACGAGGACATGATCACCTCTGACTCCTCACGGCACGAGCACCTGCGACGCAGCGTGACCGCGGCGTTCACTCCTCGCCGGATACGGTCACTGCGGCCACGGATCGAGCAGCTCACGCATGATCTGATCGACGAGTTCGCGGCCCGAGGCGCATCCGATCTCATGGCGGAATTCGCCTACCCCCTGCCCATTGCCGTGATCTGCGAATTGCTCGGCGTCCCCAAAGAAGACGGTGAATCCTTCAAGCACTGGGCGATTGCGCTCGTAGACGAAGCGGCCCCGGAGGCCGGGCACGCATACGCGGAGCTCTCTGATTACCTGCGCGAGCTGCTCCTCACCAAGAAGAAGCGGCGAGACGATGACCTGCTCGGCGCCCTGCTCGCGGAGCCCGCGGAGCCGTTGGCGTTCGATGACGTCCACGCGACGGCCGTGCTCCTGCTGTGGGCCGGATTCGCGACCACCGCGAACCTCATCGGCAACGGAGTCCACGCCCTGATCCAACGACCCGAGCTCACGAAGCCGGTGCTCGCACGCCCTGAGGCCCTTTCCGGTCTGGTGGAGGAGCTACTGCGCCTGTACCCACCCGCTCAGCTCAGCACGCTCCGGTGCGCCACCCGGCCCTTGTCGATCGGCGAGATCGACATACCGACCGGTTCAGTAGTGCTCGTCAACATCGCCAGCGCGAACCGCGACCCGCGCCAGTTCCGTGAACCCGACCGCATCGACCCGAAGCGCGAACCCAATCGGCATATGAGCTTCGGTCATGGCATCCACAACTGCCTCGGCGCAGCCCTGGCCCGACTCGAGGGCGACATCGCGTTCCGGGCACTTCTCGAGCGGCTTCCCAACCTCGCCTTCGATTCAACGACCGCTGAACCACCTTGGCGCCCAAGTGGATTCATGCGTGGATTGGCCAAGCTCTCCGTTACGTTCAACTCCCCCACCGGAACGATCGCGATCCCTTCCGGGGAGGCATGACCGGCACCGACGCAACACCTCCGGGCCGATAAGGTGGCGCGCATGCGTTTGTTGGTGGCACGGTGCCAGGTTGATTACACTGGTCGGCTTTCAGCTCATTTGCCCATGGCCGACCGTTTGATAATTTGGAAGGCCGACGGGAGTGTGCTGGTGCATGCCGATGGGGGGTCTTATAAGCCGCTCAATTGGATGACGCCGCCGTGTTCGGTGGTCGAGGGGGACGGGGTTTGGACCGTCACTTCCAAGAAGTCCGGGGACCAGTTGAAGATCTCGATCGAAGAGGTCTTCCACGACTCGTCGCATGAGCTCGGCGTCGACCCGGGGCTGCAGAAGGACGGGGTCGAGGCGCATCTGCAGGAGTTGCTGGCGGCCGACACCGGTCCGCTCGGGGACGGGTGGTCGCTGGTGCGGCGGGAGTATCCGACCGCGATCGGGCCGGTGGACCTGATGTGCCGCGACGCCGACGGCGGGCATGTGGCCGTCGAGATCAAGCGGCGCGGCGAGATCGACGGCGTCGAGCAGTTGACGCGGTATCTGGAGCTGCTCAACCGCGACCCGCTGCTGTCGCCGGTCGAAGGGGTGTTCGCGGCCCAGGCGATCAAGCCGCAGGCGCGGGTCCTGGCCGAGGACCGCGGGATCCGGTGCGTGGTGCTGGACTACGACGACATGCGCGGGGCGGTCGACGAATCCCAGCCGCGCCTTTTCTGAACTTCCCGGTCGAGGCGGTTTTGAGCGGCGGCGGGGGTACCGTTCCCCGCCGCCGTCGAGCATCAGTTGGTCTCGAGGTCGTCGAGCTCCTGGTTGATCTGGTCGGTGCACTCGGCCGCGCTGCCGGAGTAGCCGGCCTCCTCGCAGGCGTCGCCGACCGCGTCGTAGATCACGACGGTCCAGACGATCGCGGCGGCGATCGCGAGGATGCCGAGGACGATGCCTGCGATGCCGGTGCCCTTCCCGGCCTGGTTGACGCGGTTCTTGCTGACGACGGCGCCCACGATGCCGAAGATGAGGGCCAGGATGCCCAGCGGGATGCCGATGAAGATGCCGACGCCGGGGATCAGGCCGGCCAGCAGGCCGATGATGCCCAGGACCAGGGCGGTGACGCCGAAGCCGTTGCCGGACTTCTGCTGCGGCATGGGCTGGGCAGGGGGCGGGGCGGGGGGATAGGACACGGGAATCTCCTTGGTCGTGATCGTTGCGGAATGTTCTGGGCGGAACGCGAGACAGCCTAGCCGATGCCCGCAACCGCCTGGTCACCGCCGACGCCGTTCACGCGCTGGACAGCACGGCGTGAACGTCCTCGTTGAGGCGGCATGCAAGACTATTGGCATGCTTCACGCGGTGGTCCCCGCAGGCGGCTCAGGTACCCGGCTCTGGCCCCTGTCGCGCGCTCAGCGGCCCAAGTTCCTGCTGCCTCTGACCGGGTCCGATTCGTCCCTGCTCCAATCGACCGTCGAGCGGGTGCGGCTGCTGTCCGGTCCCGACCACGTCTACGTGGTCACCGGCACCGCGCACGCGGTCGACGTGGCCCGCCAGCTCCCCGAGGTGCCCGGCGACAACATCCTCGTCGAGCCCAGCCCGCGCGACTCGGCCGCCGCCATCAGCCTGGCCGCGGCCGTCATCGCCGAGCGCGAGCCCCAGGCCGTCATGGGCTCCTTCGCCGCCGACCACCTCGTGCCCGACGGCAAGGCCTTCGCCGAGACCGTCGAGCGAGCCATGGAGCTGGCCTCCACAGGCCTGCTGATGACCATCGGCATCAACCCGACCGGCCCGGACACCGGCCTGGGGTACCTCCGCCTGGGGTCGGCGGTCGGACCCGGCTACCACCTGGACGCGTTCGTGGAGAAGCCCGACCAGGTCTCGGCCGTGGAATACGTCTCCTCGGGCAACTACCTGTGGAACGCCGGGATGTTCGTCTGGCGAGTCGACGTCTTCCTCGGCGAGCTGGCCCGGCACCGCCCGGCCCTGCACGACGCCGTCCGCGAACTGGCCTCGGCCTGGGACACCAACGGCCGCGAGGCCCTGTTCGCCAAGCTCTGGCCGACCTTGGACAAGATCTCGGTCGACTACGCGGTCATGGAGCCGGCCGCGGCGGCCGGGAAGGTCGGGGTGGTCCCCGGCGATTTCGAGTGGCACGACGTGGGCGACTACGACACGCTCGGCCAGGTCCTCAAGGCCGCCGACCGGGTCGGCAACGTCGTCGTCGAACCGGCCGGCGCCGGGCGGGCGCACCTGACCGAGTCCAAGCGGAACGTGGTGGTGCCGGCCTCGGGGCGCCTGGTGGTCACGGTCGGGGTCGACGATCTGATCATCGTCGACACGCCCGACGCGCTCCTGGTGTGCCCCAGGGACCGCGCTCAGGAGGTCAAGGGCGTGGTCGAGGAACTGAAGCAGTCCGGCCGCACGGATCTGGTCTAATACCGGCCATGCCGTCTCAGCGCACTCGCACCGTCGTCGCCTACGTCCTGCTGGCTGCGGCCGGCCTCTTCATCGGCGTCGCGATCTCCCAATGGCTGTTCGGGTTCACCGTCGACCCCGACCCCCGCGACGACGCGCTGAGCCGCGCCGCGGGCATGGGCTTCACCGACGAAGCCAGGCGGACCCTGTTCTCGATCGTGCCGGTGGCGGCACCGGCCCTGGCGGCCTGGCTGGCACCGGTCGGCGACCCCGGACGGGGGATACGCCGCGGCTCCCGTATCGCCTACGCGCTCTTGATCGTTATTGGAGTGCTGCTGGCGTTGTCGGCGGCACGGTACGGATTCGACCAGGACGCGCAGTTGGTCCGCGACGGCGCGGTGTTCATCGACACGCGCGCGGCCGTGGAGCGGCTGGTCCTGGACCTGACGTGGCTGGTCTTGGCCGGTCTCGCCTGGTGGTCCGTGCGATGGAGCGCGAAACGCGAGTAAGACTCCACATTGCTCGACCGTGATCGCCTGTCCCCGAAGGGGTGAGTCCGAGGGGTCCTTCCATCGCCCAGATCACTGTGCGCTATCGTCTGATAGCGAAACGTTATCGAATAACGATGAACGCTCATCGACCAAAGTGATGAGCCTGAGCGGAGCGGCCCCATCTCAAGGCCGCCCGCGGGCACTTGGACCGGGATCTGCGCGCAGCCGGCGGCGCCGCATTTCCGGGCCGCCGCGCCACAGGGGAGGGAGCGCGTCCGGCCTGAAGGTCCGACATCTGGTGCCGCGCAAGTGATTGCAAGGGGGGAGCATCGGCACCGCCGGTGCGCACACGAGGAGGCGGACGTATATGGACGGCCGTGACTACCTGGCCGACCTTTTGGGAAACGTTCCGGAGTGGCAGGCTCGCGCACTGTGCGCGCAGACCGACCCGGAGGCGTTCTTCCCCGAGAAAGGGGGATCCACGCGCGATGCCAAGCGCATCTGCGCCCGATGCGAAGTCAAGGAGAACTGTCTGCAATACGCGCTCGAGCACGATGAGCGCTTCGGCATCTGGGGCGGCCTGTCGGAGCGGGAGCGCCGCAAGATCAAGCGCCAGGCGCGCGAAGCGGCCCGGCGGCTCGCGGAACGCCGCGTGCCGGTCGTGGTCTGCATGCCGACCCCGATGATCAACCCCGACTTGGAGCAGCAGACCGCACTCACCGAGCCGGTCCCGGCCTCGGTCCTGACCGCGCCGCAGGAGGCGCCGGCCGAGGTCGAACGAGAACGCGTCCCGGTGGCCGCATAGGCCGAGACGGGATAACAATTCGCGCGAGGGCGGGGCCACGTTGCCCCGCCCTCGCGCGTCTCACGGCTCCAGATCCTCCGGCGGCAGGTTCAGCAACGAGGACAACTGCTCGACCAGAACGCCGCGAACCAGCAGCTCCATGTCCAGCTTGCCGTCCGAGCGCAGCTCGATGGGCCTGCGGTAGAGGACGATCCGCGGCGCGGCGGCGGCCGTGCCGGGCTGAGCCGGGTAGAGCTTGGCCAGCGGCACACCGCGGTCCTCGACGATGTCGGCGTCGTAGACCTGCACCGTCGGCGGCACCTCGTCCACGGCGAACTCGACATGCCGCAGGTCCGAGAACTTCGAACCGAGCGTCTCGATCAGGTGCCGCTCGATCGCCGTCACCGACTCCATCACCAGCGAGTCGAACTCCTCCACCGGAGTGCGCCGCAGCGGCAGCGCGCTGGGCACGAGCGGCCCGCGCATGCCTCTGCCGTGGCGGTCTCTGCGCATGCGCCCACCTTAGCGTCCATTGAGTCGATTCGACCCCCGCCGTGGCGAGGCTCGCGGGCCGCAAATCGGCTCAGCGGGTCCGAATCGGCCGCAGTCACTGCTCAGCGCCACCGAGTTCGACACCGCGAGTGGTAGTTTCGTGGGGTGAGGTCGGATCGGCGTTGCTCCCGGAACGGCTGCCGCCAGCCCGCGGTGGCCACTTTGACGTATATCTATTCTGATTCCACAGCCGTGGTGGGGCCACTGGCCACCACGCGCGAGCCGCACAGCTACGACCTGTGCGACGCGCACGCGCGCCGGCTGACGGTGCCGCACGGCTGGGAGCTGGTGCGGCACCAGGGCGACTACACCGCTCCGATGCCCACCGACGACGACCTGGTGGCCCTGGCCAACGCCGTCCGCGAGGCCGCCGTCGGGGAACGCCACGACGCGGACCCGGCGACACTCGCCGGCCGCGGCCTGGACGAGCCGCCACCAGCCGACCCCGGTCCGCGCCAAGGTCTCCGCGCCTCCACCGGGCCGCCGCAAAGTGCGCGGCGTCACCTGCGGGTGGTGTCCGGCGACGAGGAGCAGCAGCGCTAGGCTCGACGTGACCGACCGGCCCACCTCTGTGAAAGGCGGACGCACTCCCGTGGCTCCCCAGCTCAGCGAATTCGTGAAGGCCTACGACGTCAGAGGACTCGTCGGCACCCAGTTGACACCGGAGGTCATGGAGGCGATCGGGGCCGCGGCCGTGGCCGTCACCGGGGAGAAGACCTGGGCGGTCGGCCACGACATGCGCGACTCCGGACCGGGCTTCGCCGCCGCCTTCGCCCGCGGGGCGCAGGCGGCCGGGGCCGACGTCATCGAGGCCGGGCTGTGCTCGACCGACATGCTCTACTACATCGCCGGGGCCCGCGACGTGGCCGGAGCGCAGTTCACCGCCAGCCACAACCCGGCCGAGTACAACGGCCTGAAGATGTGCCTGCCCGCCGCCCGCCCGATCGGGCTCGACACCGGCCTGGCCGACATCCGCGACAAGGCCCAGGCGATCCTCGACGGCGAGCCGGCACCGGAGGCCGCCACGCCGGGCTCGGCCTCGCGCGAGGACTTCCTGGCCTCCTACGCCGCGTTCCTGCGCGAGCTGGTCGACCTGTCGGGCATCCGGCCGCTCAAGGTCGTGGTCGACTCCGGCAACGGCATGGGCGGCCACACCGTCCCGGCCGTCCTCGGCGATCAGCTGCTGGAGGCGCTGCCGCTGGAGATCGACCCGCTCTACTTCGAGCTCGACGGCACCTTCCCCAACCACGAGGCCAACCCGCTGGAGCCGGCGAACCTGGTCGACCTCCAGGCCCGCGTCCGCGAGACCGGCGCCGACCTCGGCCTGGCCTTCGACGGCGACGCCGACCGCTGCTTCGTCGTCGACGCCGATGGAGACCCGGTCAGCCCCTCGGCGATCACCGCGCTCATCGCCACCCGCGAGCTGGCCAAGCACCCGGGCTCGGCGATCTGCCACAACCTGATCTGCTCCAAGGCCGTCCCCGAGATCGTCGCCGAGCACGGCGGACGCCCGCTGCGCACCCGCGTCGGCCACTCGTACATCAAGGCCGTGATGGCCGACGAGCAGGCCGTCTTCGGCGGCGAGCACTCCGCGCACTACTACTTCAAGGACTTCTGGTACGCCGACACCGGCATGCTCGCGGCCTTGCACGTCCTGGCCGCCGTGGGCGAATCGGACAAGACCGTCGCCGAGCTGGCCGACGAGTTCGTCCGCTACTCCCCTTCCGGCGAGATCAACTCCAAGGTCGCCGACGCGGCCGCCAAGATCGAAGAGGTCGCCGCACACTACGGTCGCCAGGAAGGTGTCGAGACCGACCGGCTCGACGGCCTGACCGTCTCCTTGCCCGACGGTTCCTGGGCCAACCTGCGGCCGTCCAACACCGAACCGCTGCTGCGCCTCAACGCCGAAGGCCCCGACCAGGCCACGATGGAGCGGCTGCGCGATGACATCCTCCGCATCGTTAGGAACTAGCCAATGCCTGCCACCACCCCCGCGCCCGTGCTGCTCGAACTGCTGCGCTGCCCCGAACCCCACCACGCGCCGCTGTCGTTCGACCGTGAGGCGAGCTGCCTGACCTGCTCTGAATGCGACAAGGAGTTCCGAGTCGAGGACGGCATCCCCGTGATGCTCCTCGACGACGTCAAGGAGGAGTTACAAGCATGGGCCCAGACGACGACGGCGTGGCAGGCATCACCGGCGACCGGCAGGCCGACGAGGCCCGCATCTCCGGGGACCTGAGCGAGTCCACCAATCCCGGCGGCGCCCTGTGGGCACTGGCCTCGGCCGGGCCGCAGCTGCGGGAATCGGCCGCGCTCGCGGCCGACGCCGGGCTCGGAGTGCTCGCCGACGAGGGCCGCCCGCGCGCGGTCGTGGTCGCCGGCGTCGGCACCGCGGCCCGCACCGGCGACATCCTCGCGACCGTGGCCGGGCCCCGCTGCCCGGTGCCGGTCCTCGGACACCGCTCCGCCGGCGTCCCCGGCTGGGTCGGCGCCGCCGACGTGGTCCTGGCCGTCTCGGCCTCGGGCCGGTCCCCCGAGGCGCTCGC
>NZ_JAELXW010000066.1 GCF_016428645.1 Glycomyces salinus
TTCTCACAGATAGGTCCCTCACACATACCGGGGGGCTTCACTGCAGATAATCAGTCGAGGCGCGGCCGTCGCAACGTGACGGCCGCGCCTCGTTTTCTTTGTCTCTCAGGCCTTCTCATCCCATGTTCGGGCTTGGCCGCTCCATCGCGAGTTTGCGGCCTTGCCGCTCAGCAGCGGGTCCGCGAAGCGGATGACCTCGGCGATCAGTGCTCCGAAGTCTTCGGGGTAGCTGTCGACTTCGGCTCCTTGCCTGCGGCGCCAGGTCCGGTAGTTGCCTCCGCGTGAGTCGACCAGTGAGCCGATTCGCTGGGACAGCGGTCGGAGCGGGATACCCCGATAGTCGGCCGTGCGTCGCAGCGCCTCGGTAAGCGTGCCGCCATCGAGGTCGTGCCCGCCGGTGAGTCGCCAGATGTCGGCCCAGTCCCGTTCCCGGGTATTGATCTCGCCGAGATTCACCGCCGTGGCGATCTTCTCGGCAAGGACGGTCTCGATGGGGTACGCCAGGATCTCGAAGCTCTGGGATTCGAGCACGCTCGGATAGGGAATGCGGACCGCTCCCGGTGTGACGGGATCGCCGAAGTTGACGTCCAGGGCCAGCTTGATCTGTGCCTTCCCGAGGTTGGCGGGCATCGTGATCCGAAGGCCGGAATACAGGTCGTCCTCACGGATGACTGCTGCACGGATCTGGTCAGTGTCGAATTCGAGGCCGTCGTCAATGCCGATACCGGCGATCTCACCGACTCGGTCGACGAGCACCTCGACGTCGTTGTCCATGCGTCCGAGCAAGTCGGCGTCGCGGGTGGGCCTGCGCGCGTCGAACGCTGCGAGCAGCAGCCCTCCCTTCAATATGAACTGGTCGGCATATAGCGAGACGGAGACACGGTAGAGCCAGCGCTCCAGCGCGTAGGCCACCAAGAGTTCGTCGGTGCCTCGTTGCTGTCGCCGAGCGGTGTTTCGCAGATCGTTGAACACACGACCCGCCGTCGTGTCTCGAGAGGGAGTCGGCATCAGCTGAGTATCACCCGCATCGCGTCGGTCAACGCGGAGGCACGGCCAAGCCTCCCGGCAACGCTCATCAGTTCCGCGGGTTGACCGCGCTTCTCGGCGAGGTAGGTCCGCAATGCTGCCAGCGCGACACCTTCACCGACCAGGTGACGCATACGCATCGCGTCGGCAACGGCGCGCTCGGGCGAGTAGACGTTCACCAACTCTCCGGGTGCTACTTCGAAGGGCTGTTTGCCGATGTCAAAAGTGGCAGGATCGAAGCGGTGCATCTCTGTTGGCGGATAGGCGATACGCGGAGGGTTGACGCCCCTCGGCACCGCCAGCTGCACAGCCGGCGGAACTTCGTCGGTCAGATCGTGGAGCGCCAGTGCTGACACCAGGCAGACGACCCCGCGCGGAGCACGCCTGGCAGCCGCTAGGACGTCGAGGTACGTGGTCTCGGCCGCGTCAGCCTTGCGGTACACGCCTCGGGAGATCTGAACGACCTTCCCCGAATCTCGCCATGAGTACACCGCGCGTCGGGACCCGCCTGCGGCGATGACTTCCGGGAGCGTGAACGTGGCTGGAAGCTCATCCAGTTGGACAGCCATGAACAAAAACATACCATGTTTGTGTTTATGGTATGTGTTTATTCCTCACCAAGCTGTCGTACACGACTCTCACCTGGGGAAACATGTTTGCATAGGCTGCTATGAGGCCTGCAAGCCCACTACCAGGTAAAACGCCCCGGATTAGGCGGTTTTGTGGGCTCATCTCTAGTGTTCGTGGGCGGGATTTCACGGGTTTCTGCCTGGTAGGGCGGGGCGGTGTCCGCCGAGGTTCAACAGCAGCAGGGCGCGGGGTCTCGGGTGAAGCCCGCGCCGTGGCGGGCCCACGGCACGCCTGCGACGGTGACCCCGCAGGTCCGGCAGTCCACTCGGGGTGAGGCGGCTTCGATCCAGGTTCGCACCGTGCCCAGGTCCAGGCCGCGCCACCGGCGCCGACCGGTCCTGGCGTCGTAGCCGGGCCACTGCTTCCCGCACTTGCCGCACCGGCTCCGCTGCGCGGCTTTCGGGCGGGTGTGCACGACCAGGTCCTCGCCGTCGAATTCGACGTGTTCGACCACGGCCTGCTCCAGCCCGAGCAGGCGCTGAAATATCCTGTTGAAAGACACGCTGTCTTCTCCACGGTGATTCGTCCGGTTTCAGCACCTCGAATTCTAAGCGAGAGACAGCGTGTCCTCTTTCAATCCCCAGCTCAGACACCCACTCTTCCTAGGGAAGAGCCCTAGAAATCCTCGGTATCGCCGATATCGAACAGACTTTTCAGCAACTACGACTTTGCTGATGCCGTGGTTCAACATGATGAGAGGATTTCCGACGGATCCATGATCGTAATAACAGATTCGCCGATGCCAGAACCGTATATTCGCCCAGCCTTTGGACCCCAGATCGCCGCGATTGGCGCTGCCCACAGCATCCCTCTTTCGAACAGCGATGCGTCCGCGCGAGGGCTGTCCACGCCGCGGTGCCGACGGGCTCAGGCCTCCAGCTCGGTCAGGAACGCCGCCAGTTCCGCTCGGAGGTCGCGGGATCTGGTGGCGCTCCGGCTCGTCATCAGATCGACGGCTTCCCAGGTGAGGCGCCAGTCTTGGTCGGTGGCCGCTTCCATCAGCGCTTTGAGGTCGGCGTGTTCGCGGATGCCGCTGTAAGCCTGTTCGGAGGAGTAGGCGTCCATCGTCGCGAACTGGTCGGGCCGGAGGTCACGGCCGGTATTGCCGAGAGACAGGACGGTCAGGGCGATGAGATGGCCGGTTCGGGCCACCGCGTACACCTGCCCAGGAAGGATCTCCAGCGGCTCGGCCGCGGCGGTAATCTCGGCTTCGATGCCGGAGGCGGCGAAGACCAACTCCACCTCGAGGTCCCGGTCGCCGGAATCGTCGACGAGACGGGCCCCGGCGACGAGACCGTTGGGGTGGTGCTCGATCTCGATGTTCGCCGGGTCGGCCGGTCGGTCATGCTCTTGGCTCCAGTTCTTGACCGACATCTGGTCGGTGACGCTGAGCAGGCGGAGCCCCGCCTCCTCAAGGTCGTCGAGGATGCCGTGGGCGACCTGCTCGTCTTTGACCGACAGGATCACGCTCGCGTGGGTCATGTACGCGGGTTCGACCCGTGCTGAGACAGCCAGGCTCCCCGCCAGCGCCCAGGGCGCGCCGACCGAGTCGACTGCGGCGGCGAGCCGGCGGTAGGAGCGTTCGAGGTCGTTCGCCATGGCCGCCTCCGCTCCTTTGGGCCGCTCGCCGCCCGGGACATCGAAGTCCTGGATCCCGCCGGTGCTCATCCACTCCAGGACGGCGTGCTTCAACTCCCACGCGCCGATGCCGGGCTGTTCACGGAGCACCTTCATGCGGTACATGCGCAGACGGGTCTCGTCCATCTCCTGGGCCAGCCGCAGCCGGTCCCTCGGCGTGAATGATGCCATGCCGCCAGCGTATTTCGATCCGGCCGAAACTTGAACCCCGCATCCCGACACCCGACGCAGAGATTGCAACCGCACACCGGCCCACGCTCCTTCCCCAATCGGCCCCGGTCTGTGGGGTACGACGAGCGGGTGCGGACGGACTCAAGGCAGCGGTGCCCCGCCCCACGGCGCCGAGACGGGCACGGCGGCCGCGTTAGGACCGAACGGCACCCTCTCCTCGCCCAAGTGGAGGACATAGCCGGCGTGGAACCGGTCGCCGAATCGGTCTCGGAGCGAACGGAGATGTTTGAGCGAGTCGGACCGCACTGTCACCGAGGCATTGACCTCGATGGCCGCCACCGCTCCGTCTCGGCGTTCGAGCACGAAGTCGAACTCGCGGCCGTCGCGGTCGCGGTAGAAGTGCAGCCCCGATCTCACCGGACCGGACCGACTTCGGGGGCAAGGAAGCGATCCTGTTGCGGCCCCACCACATAGTTCAAGGCACCGTCGAGAATCGTCGCGACGTTCCCCGCCTCCTCCTCGACAGCCGACCGGATGCCGGCGGCGCGGTCGAGAGCGCCCCTGAGGATCGCCACGTACTCTCCTTCGCCGGGATCGGTGGTCGCGTGGTCGATCACAGCGCCCACGGCCGCCACACCACCGAGAATCACACTGGCGACACCACCTGAGAAGACGGTGGCCAGGGCCGAGAAGACCGCCGTCACCATGCTCGCCGGATTCGAGGCCCGCTTCCTGGCCCGGGCCACCTGTCCCATTCTGGCGAGCGTGCTTTCGAGCAGGTCCAGGTACTTCTGACGGGCCTGGTCGATGATTGCCTCGACCAGGGCCATCGCCGCCTCCGCCGCCTGGAGGACGCCGTGCGTGGCGCCGAGTGCACTGTACAGATCGGGCAGATAACCGTTCTTGAACTCGTACTGAGGGCTGCCGGAGGGCCCGTCCCACCACTCGAGCTTGGATTCGATCGTGTCGATCGGGCCACGGCCGTGTTCGGGGTTGAGATCACTCAAAACGGGCCGCACCGAGAGCGACATGCTGCTCAAAACCGGGGAGGTGCCGCCTGTGATTCTCCCGAAGCCGGTGAACAGCGGGCTACCGGCCTGAAGTTCTGTCAGCAGGGGCTTCGCGAAGAGGACGTCTGCGGTGCTCGACTCATCGCGGAACGCCTCCCACAGGGCCTCGAACGCGCTCTCCACATCGGCGGCGAAGACCTCATCGTCTTTCGGCATGGCTACTTCTCTCCCCTGCTCAGTACCCTATCGAGTGGAAATCGGTCACGATCTCGTCCTCGGTGTAGTCGTAATCCTGCGCGACCTTCTCGAGGGCGTCGGCGGCGTCGAGGATCCGCACCTGGGACTCTCTGAGCCCCGAGGCCAGGCCGTCCGTGAACTCGGCCCACTTCTCTCCGACGGAGGCGAACGGATCCCATCCGACGTCCCCGATGATTTCGATGACGTACGAGGTCCCCGAGAACGAGGCCCCGGCATGCCCTTCGGTACGGAAGAATCCGATACGCGCCTCTTCGAGCCGCTCGGCGATCTCGGGGAGATCGACTTGGGCCACGTCGCGGATTGCGTCCGGGTCGACGCGGCGTTGCTGGTCGTCGCTCATGGGTTCGGAACCGCCTCCGGGAATCGGTGATCTGCGTTCCTTGCACTCACATCTTGGAGGGCTCGGCTCCCGGTTCGCTCCCGTTGGGCTCCCGCCGCGATCGGGATGCCCGCGCGACCCCGTTCGGTGGACCGCAGATACGCACAATGCGAAGGCAGACCGGATCTGTTGGTCGAGTTCGAGAACTGCCGACGCGAGACCTACAGCGCCGGATGGACCGGCGCCTGGAGTGTCACGGTCGCTGACGAGGCTCGCCACCGAACGAGCCTTGATGAGTGGTTCAAGTCCGCACTATATGTTCCGAACATCACCGCTGGTACCAGCCGGTTCCACGCATGACGGCCCGAGACACCGGGTGCTGAGGACTTCGCGGCAATGACGGAACCCGCTTCGATCAGCCTCGTGCTCGTGGATCAGCGGCAAGAGGAACGTTGCACTGCCGACGACCAGGCGGCGGGCCTTGCCGCTGCGGACCATCGGCCTGCGCTAACTCGGCCGCTCCCGGGCCGGGCCTGGGGAGTTTCGAGGGGCTGCCGAAGCTCATCGACAGACCCACCCCAACGGGATGATCGGCGCGAGCTGGAGATGGTCCGGGCGCCTGAAGAACTGGACCACGAACGTACTGGGCAAACCGACCGTCGCCGGAGGCAGGCCGACCGCCATTCCGGCGTGGTACTGCCGCACACCGTAGAACGAGGAACCGACCTTTCTCATCCGGCCGTACACGGCTCCGGAGGCGTCGATGATGTCGAGGCCCAGCAACCGCGAACCGTCGGACCTGACCCGACCGTACGAGCGATCGCCGGCGGACAACTCCCATGAGGGTTTGAACGTGAGGCTCTTCTGCCGGATCGACCCGATCTCGCGTCCGTGGGGATCGGCACGGTGATACGGCTCTTCCAGCGCTTGAGGTGGCGCACTTCCAACGATGGAGCCCCGCTCCGATCGGTGACCGTCGCCATGTCGGTCTTCTGGTGGTCGACCAGTTCCTTCCATGACGCCTCGTCGACACCGGGACCGGTACCGAGGTCCTTCTAGTTCGCCCAAGCGACGACCCGGCCGTCGGGCCTGACCCGCACATGACGGAACTCCTCGTGGGCGGCGGTCTGAGCTTCCGCGAACACGAGGATCGGCTCGCCGAACAGCGTGCGGTCTCCCAGGCTTGCCGGCCTGACCTCCGCCTCGGCCAGCATCTCCTGGACCTGCTCGGCCCCGAACTCGTCGTTCATGAACCGAAAGGTACAGCGGTCCGGCAGTCGGAGGCGTCCCCCGGTGAACCGGATCCGACGCCGAAGGACGCGTGGCGGGCCGCGGCCACAATGTCGACATGGACTCGCAAGGTAGAGCGGAAACGGCCCTACGGCTCCGCGAGCATTGGCTTGCCGAGGAGGCGCCCGACCCGAACGTGGACTACATCGCGTTCGCCGACGGCACACTAATGGTGATGGAGCTGTGCCCGCTCGAACCCGTCGCTCGGTACTCCCGGCCCGCCGGCTACCGATGGTCCGAGCTGCTGCAGGCCACCAAGTGGACGCCCAGCTCCTGGCTGTGCTGCGACGAGCGCGCCTCGCACACTCACGGCGGATACCGTGCCCTGGCGGGAGAGTCGTCGTGGGGAAGCATCGGCTGGGTCGCGCTCGCACGGGAAGGCGCCGAGGGCTCCTTGGAGTGGGTGGCGACTTCCTTCGGCTCGAATCCGTTCTCCAAGGTCGAATTGAACGAGACCACGCTGACCGCTGCCAGCACCGCCGGCTACATCTGGGAATTCCCCCGGGGCGCGCCGCAAAAGGTGCGTATCACCGCCGACCCGGACTACCCGTGACGCCGTTGTTTCGGCGCTTTCCGGGGTGTCCGCCGCTGGTGTCGCAGTCCGCCGACGGCGAGGACTGACCGAGCGTCCAGGGGGCCCCAGCGATGAGCAGGCGATGCTCTGGCTCCCAGCTATCGGCGGCGCCCAAGAGACGTACGGCTGCCCCGTCGCGATGGTGGTGCCATGGCGAAGTGGGCAGTGGCGTACTCGACATGGGAGGATCGCGGCTGCTACGCCCTCCCGCTGCTGATCCCGCGTCCCGAAGACCTCGTGCGAAGCCGACCGTTAGGGACGGTCCCCGCGGCGCTGATTCCGCTCGTTCCGGTACCGGCTATCAGGCCCGGAGCGCGGGGGATGCGGTTTCCATCCATTGGACGGCGTCCCCGAGGTCGGCTCGGGGCGCGGCGACGAGGCGCCATCGGTTGCCGTCCTTGGCGAAGGGGTACCAGCGCCCGTCGCGACCCAATCGCAGTTGGAGCCCCCGGCCGGTGAAGGTCCAGCGGTTCCGGCGACGTGTCACGCCGCCGACCGCCCGCGCGAAACGCTCGTCGGCTTCACGGCAGCGCTCCAGGTCCGGACTCCACTGCTCGGCGACGACCGCGACGCCGTCGGCTCCTGCGTAGAGCCACGCGAATCCGCGGTCCTCGACCTCCTGCGGCGGGCAACCGGCGAGGCGGGCGAGTTCGGGGGCCTTCTCCTTGGCGAGCGCGGCGACGCGGATCGCGTCGAGCCGCGGGTCGTCGGGTCGCGGCGGGATCCGGATCCCGCGGTCGGCGGCGTCGAGCGCGACGAAGGCGGCGTTCGCGGCGACGGCGGCCTGGAGGTCGAGCCGGTCCGCGGTGATCTCGGGGGTGAAGCGGCCCGGGTCCCACGGGCCGTCGTGGAAGCAGGGAGGGTCCGGTTCCCCGGGCCGCTCGGGGGCCTCGGGAAGCGGACCGGGGGTCCTGGCGAAAGCCTCGGCCGGGGCCGGTCCGTCCTCGAAGGCCGTGGCGGCCCAACGGGTCCGCCCCGCTCCTTCCGGCACGGCCTGGGCGGGGACCGGACCGGCGGAGCCGACGCCTCGGGCGCGCAGCAGGATCGACGCCGAGCGGTCGGCCTCGTCGACGAAGGTTTTCAGCGTCGCGATGATGTGCTTGCACACCGGATCGGGGTCGGGGCAGTCGCAGTCCGCGTCGATCACCTCGGGAGCGGGAACGACGGGGCAGCCGGAGTCTTCGGCGAAGGCGAGCAGTTCGCGAGTGCAGGTTCCGGCGGCGATCTCAGGGCCGTATCCGGCCGGGCCGGTCACGTACTCCCAGGCGGCGCGCTCGTAGTCGTCGAACGCGGGGTAGGCCACGGTCACGAAGTAGCGTCCGCCTCGGGAGCCGGCGACGAAGGTGTGGATCGCACCGGGCTCTGTCTCCAGGTCGTCGACGTAGCCGGTGCGCGCGGCCATGGCCAGGCCGCGGCCGATACGGCCGGAGTCGGTGCCGTCGACGAGCCGGTCGAGGGCCCGGGCGAGGTCTCTGGCGGCAGGACCGAGCCGCGTGTCGGCGAGCACACCGCTTCGTCTGCTCATCGTTCCTCCAGTCGGACCAGTTCGGCGAGCTGGTCGTCGCTCAGCTCGGTGAGCGCGGCCTCGCCGGAGCTGACGACGGCTTCGGCGAGGGCCCGTTTGCGTTCCATGAGGGCGGCGATGCGTTCTTCAAGCGTGCCTTCGCAGACCATGCGGTGCACTTGGACCGCACGGGTCTGGCCGATCCGGTAGGCCCGGTCGGTGGCCTGCTCCTCGGCGGCGGGGTTCCACCACCGGTCGTAGTGGATGACGTGGGTGGCGCGGGTGAGATTGAGGCCGACCCCGGCGGCCTTGAGCGACAGCAGCAGGACCGGGATGTCTCCGTTCTGGAACCGGGCGACCATCTCCTCCCGGCGCTTGACCGGGATCTTGCCGTGGAGGAATGCGGTGTCGATCCCGGAGCGCTCCAGATGCGCTGACAACAGGCGGCCCATGTGGGCGTACTGGGTGAACACGAGAGCGCGCTCGTCCTCGGCGACGATGGTTTCGAGCAGTTCATCGAGCAGGTCGAGCTTGCCGGACTTCCCGGCGGCGGGGTCGTCGGCGTCGGCGTAGTGGGCGGGGTGGTTGCAGACCTGTTTGAGCCGGGTGAGCAGCGCCAGCACCAGGCCGCGCCGTTCGATTCCGGAGGCGGCCCCGATGGCGGCCATCGTCTCGTCGACCACCCGCTTGTAGAGGGCGACCTGGTCTCGGCTGAGGGTCACGTGCTGGTCGGTGACGGTCTTGGCGGGGAGCTCGGGTGCGATGCCGGGGTCGGTCTTCAAGCGGCGGAGCATGAACGGCCGCACCAGGGCTCCAAGTCGGGAGGCGGTATCGGCGTCGCCGAGTTCGGCGCGGCGACCGTAGGACTTCCGGAAGCCCTCCAGCGAGCCGAGCAGGCCCGGCGTGGTCCAGTCCAGGATGGACCACAGGTCGGTGAGGTTGTTCTCGACCGGGGTGCCGGTGAGCGCCACGCGGGCGCCGGACTTGATGGCGCGCAGGGCCTTCGCGGTCACCGCGGCGGGGTTCTTGGCGTGCTGCGCCTCGTCGGCGCACACCAGGCCCCATTGGACCGAACCGAGGGCTTCGGCGTCGCGGCGCATGGTCGCGTAGGTGGTGACGACGATCTCGCCGGGGCCGAGGGCGTCGAGGGTGCGGTCGCGGCCGTGGAACCGGCGGTGGGCGGTCTCGGGGGCGAAGCGGTTGATCTCGGCCACCCAGTTCGCCATGAGCGAGGCCGGGCACACCACCAGCGTCGGCCCGGCGGTGGCCGGGTCGTCCTGCCTGCGCAGATGGTGGGCGATGAGCGTGATGGTCTTGCCCAGGCCCATGTCGTCGGCCAGGCAAGCGCCCAGTCGCATCTCGGCGAGGCCGGACAGCCAGGACAGGCCCCGCAGCTGGTAGTCGCGCAGTTCCCCGTCGAGCGCGGCGGGTTGGGCGACGGAGGCGGACCTGTCCGGGTCGCGCAGCCGGTCCCGCAGTGTCGCCAATGGACCGCCGACGGCGACCGGGACGGTTTCGCCGCCGATGTCGACGGCACCGGTGAGCGCAGCCCGCAGGGCCTCCAGGGGAGCGGGGGTGTCGAGTCGCCGCGCGAGCTTGCTGCGCAGCGCCTCGTCGACCAGGAGCCAGCGGTCGCCGACTTTGACCAGGGGGCTGTGGGAATCGGCGATCGCGTCAAGTTCGGCCTCGGTGAGTTCGCGGTCGCCCAGGGCCGCACGCCATTGGAACGACAGGAGCTTGTCGAGGGCGAACGGGCTGTCATCCACAGTGTCCTCAGGGCCGTCGACGGCCAGCGACACCCGCAGGTCCTTGTCGACCTCGGCGTCCCACCGGACTTCGACGCCCAGGTCCGCCAGGTCGGCGAGGCCGTCGTCCACCAGCAGATAGACCAGGTCGTCCTGGTCGAGGTCGACGGCGAAATCGGCGGCCCAACTCGACAGCTGGTGCAGTTTGCGCCAGCGCGCGGCACCGGCGAGGGCGTTCAGGCCGCGCCGGAACTCGCCGCCGTCGATTCCGGCTTCGGCGTGGTCGACCAGGCGGGCCGGGTCGGCGCGGTCGTACATGAGCGCCCGCATCCGCGTGGTCGGCGTGCCGGGTTCGATCACGAGCGCGAGTCCCCAGCCGATGTCGCGGCCGTTCGCGAGCCGGGCCGCCGCGGCGGCGAACTCGGGGGCGTCGATCGGTTCCTCGGCGCTGAGCGCGTGCTCGCCGACCAGGGCGGTGACGGCCGGGGATCGGGTCCAGCCGTCGGCGACGGCGTCGAGGTACGCCCGCAGCAGCCGGTACGGGTCGGCCATGCGGCGGTCGGCGGTCGCGGCGTAGGCGGCCGGGGGCATCGCGTCGGCCAGGCGGCGCAGCCATTCGGCGTCGGCCCCGTCGAGCCCGGCGATCCGCCAGGCCCCGGCGCCCTCGGCGTCGAGTCCCGGCGCGATCGCTCCGGTCGCGATGAGTTGCAGGGCTTTGCGGGCCGCCAGTGCCCAGGCGCGGGCCGAGTCGGTGGCCGCCTCGGCGGACAGCAGGTATTCGGCGGCCCGCTCGGGCCAGCAAAGGAGTGCCGGGACGGTCTTGCGCCGCCCGGAGGCGTAGGCGACGACGGTGACCTCGCCCGCGTCGCCGGGAGCCTCGGGCAGGGGCCCGCGGTCGAGCCGATAGAACGCGACGAGCCCGCCGCGCGGCGGATCCGAGGGCACGAACGTCACTTCGCAGGCGATCGTCGCGGTTTCCGTTGCAGTGTCCAAGGTCCCTCCCCACCAGGCTCAACGAGCCTAACGAGGCGCCGGTGACGGCACCGGGGAGGGGAATGCGGCGGTGCGCCGTCCCACGGTCGCGGCTCGCGTCCGCACCCTGGTCGAGCCCCGGTGAGCAGGAACTAGGCGGTTACGAGGGCCTGGTCGAAGTCGGCGATCAGGTCCTCGGCCGCTTCGATGCCGAGCGAGAGGCGCACCAGGTCGTCGCGGATGCCCGCGGCGGCTCGGGCTTCGGGGCTCATGCCGACGTGGCTGGTGGTCGCCGGGCGGGTGATGAGCGTTTCGACTCCGCCGAGACTCGGCGCGACGTACGGCAGCTCGAGCCGTTTGAACAGGCGCTCGCATGCTTCGACCCCGTCGGCGGGCCGGAACGCCAGCATCGACCCGAACCCGTCGAACAGCTCGGCGGCCCGCGCGTGGTCGGGGTGGGATTCGAGTCCCGGATAGGCGACTTCGGCGATCTGCGGGTGTCCTTCCAGGAAGCGGGCGGTCGCCGTCGCGTTCGCGTTCTGCTGGCGCACCCGCAGCGCGAGCGTCTTGAGCCCGCGCGCGAGCAGGTACCCCGCGTGGGGGTCGAGACTGCCGCCGTACAGCTTGATGCACGAACGGGCCTGCTCGACCAGCTCGGCCGAACCGGTGACGACCCCGGCGACGATGTCGGAGTGTCCGTTGAGCGCCTTGGTCGCCGAGTGGCACACCAGGTCGAATCCGGCTTCGTGCGGCCGGAAGTTCACCGGGGTGGGGAAGGTGTTGTCGATGATCGAGGTCAGGCCGTTGTTCCCGGCGAACCGGGCGATGCCGGCGAGGTC
>NZ_JAELXW010000067.1 GCF_016428645.1 Glycomyces salinus
TCCGGCTTCGTGCGGCCGGAAGTTCACCGGGGTGGGGAAGGTGTTGTCGATGATCGAGGTCAGGCCGTTGTTCCCGGCGAACCGGGCGATGCCGGCGAGGTCGCCGATCCTGATGAGCGGGTTGGAGACCGACTCGGTGTAGACGGCGACTGTCTCGGGCCGGAGCGCGGCCTCCCAGGCGTCGGGGTCGTCGGCGTCGACGAAGTCGACCTTCCACCCGACGCGCGGGGCATGCTCGGTGACGAGCAGATGCGTGCCCCCGTAGACGCTCCCCGCGACGATGAGGTGGTCGCCGGAGCTCAGCACGCTGTGCAGCGCCGCGGAGATCGCGGCCATCCCCGAAGCCGTGGCGAGCGCGGCCTCGGCGCCTTCGAGCGCGGCGAGCTTGCCATGGAGGTAGGTCTGCGTGGGGGTGTTGGAGTACCGCAGGTAGTCGACCCCGCCCTCCGGGGGCGTCTCGTAGACGGTCCCCTGGAAGATCGGATAGACCACCGAGCCTTCGAGCGGCGGCCGAGGCTCGCCGCCGTGGACGGCCAGGGTCTCGAACCGGGGATGCGAGTCGCTCATCCCCCAAGGCTACGGTCCCGCGTTCAGGTCGTCGACCCATTGACCCCCTGGCGGTATCACAGCTGGGAGAGGCCGAAGGCGGACACGAACCCGACGACGGTGATCAGGCCGATGAGCAGGTGCGCGTCCTCGAACGCCTCGGGGATCATGGTGTCGGCGATCATGGCGAGGATCGCCCCGGCCGCGAAGGCGGTGATCGCCGCGACCGTACCCCCCGAGGCGTCACCGAGCACGCTGTAGCCGATCGTCGCGGCCAGTCCGGTGATGATCGCGATCGCGCTCCGCAGACCGAATCCCATGGAGTCCTCGGGCGGGGCGATGCGCCGCCCGCCGGTGCAGCGCGGGTAGGCGTCGCCCGGTGCCGGGCTTCGGTTCGGCCAGCGCCGAGTCGATCATCTGGAGCACGACCGGTTCGGACTCCCCGTCCAGCAGGAGCGGACCCATGACGGAGAATCCGCCCGCTTCCGCCTCATGCGGGGTGGGCCAGGTGGAGAACTCCTCGCACGCGGTGAGGACCTCCTCGAGCAGCATTGCGGCCACGGCCGCGGGGTCTGGTTGCGATAGCTTGTGCCGACGATGGCGTCGTTTCATCGAGCCCACGCGACCATTGTCCAGCGGCCGAGGGAAGGCGATCTATCCGCCCTCAGCCGCGAGCGCGCCGGCCCGCTCGATCCCGGCGGCGACTTGCCGGCGCAGAGGCGGCCCGCTGCTCACAGTGCCCTGAGGCGCTTGTTGGCCAGGTCCCGGTCGAAGTCGGCCGGGTCGAATTCGGTGGCGCGTTCGAGGCCGAGCCAGTCGAGCAGCTCGGCCTGCTCGGGCCCCGCCGAGCCGGTGAGGGCCGCTTTGAGGTGGGAGTAACCCGGCGGGCCGCCGCAGTCTTCGGGCGGGCACGCGCCCGCGCCGTCGGCGCAGTACGGGTAGGCGCGGTCGGCCTCGGCGGTCGTCTCCAATTCGAGGCTGACACGGTGCCTCCAGTCGTCTCCAAAGTCGTAGGTGTAGGCGAGGTCGGCTCCGGGCGTGAGGGCCTCGCCTACGGTCGTCTTCGTTTCGTCGGCGCTGTCCTCGTCGGCCTCGGGGCCGTAGCGGGTGCCGTCGGCGGTGGTGAAGTCGTGCAGGTGCGCGTTCTTCCAGCCCATGGCCGCCTGGATCGCCGAGTGGAGCTGTCCGAGCGTCGCGGCGGGTGCGATGTCGATGCGGCGCCACGGGGTCGGGTCGTCGACGTCGAGCAGTTCGACGCGGAGGCGGAGCACCGGGTCGCCCGGTTCGGGCTCGCCGCGCCTGCGCGCCAGGTCGGTGCGGCCCAGCGAGGTGAGGTTGACGTTGTCGCCCCTGACGATGACGGTCCCGAGCTGGGCCAGGCGATCCATCACGATCCGCACGTCCGCCGCCGTGGACTTCCTGAGGGTGGCCATCTGGCGCGGGCTGCGGTCGGACAATCTCCAGCGCGGGGCGAGGGTGTCCCAGACCGCTTCGGCGATCTTGTGGATCGAGAGCACGCCGGGGTGGATGTAGAGGATGCCGACGATGGTGTCGAAACCGAGGTCGTAGTCGATCTCGAGCAGGCTCTCGGCCCGCCATCCGTAGTCGGGCGAGACGGCGAAATTGCTCGACGCGAGGCCGCGGAACAGCGCGCGGCGCAGCCCTTCGGGGTCGTCGAGCGTCTTCGCGTGCTTCTTGACCGGCACCAGCCGGTGCTTGACCACTCGGACCAGGGCCGCCGCCTTCGCCCACTCGGCCAGTTCGGTGAGGCCGCGCAGCTCGGCGCTGGACTTGGTCTTCTCCACTCTTCCGAACATGACCGGGTCGACCTCGTCGCCGGTCTCCAGCAGCTCCACCAGCTCGCGGGCGTCGGCGAGCCCGATGCGGTCGGTCTGCGTGAGCCTGCGCCCCTCACCGAGCCAGGACACCAGATCCCGGATCTGCCCCAGCAGGCCTTTCGGCCGTCGCGTCATCGATCGTCTCCTCTGCTCCTGGTCGGCGGGCCTCAGGCGCCGTCGAGGGCCTCGGCTCCCTGGAGTCTGGCACGGTCGGCCGCTGCCCGGCCGGCGACGTGGCCCTCGTAGTCGCTGATGCGCGTGGCGGCCCGCATCGTCAGGTTCGGGAACAGCTCCTCGATCTTGGCGTCCACGGCCTCGCGCCGCAACCGCATCACCGGCACCAGGTCGGTCCCGGTCTCGTCGGCCACTTCGCGGGCGGTCTGGTCGGCGGACTCGGCCAGCCGCTCGCCGATCCGCGCCGCGAACGAGGCCAGGAACGACTGCCGGAACGACCGCGTCCGCGACCGTCCGGAGCCGTCCCGCTTCGACCCCGCCCGAGTCATCGCGGACGTCGCCTGCACCAGCAGCGAGTTGTACAGCAACTCCACCGAGCGCAGGTTCGTGGCCCCGCCGACCACGGTCGCGAAGCCGGCCGTCAGCGAGTACACCGACCGGCATCCGTTGGCGTCGGCCACCACGTGCAGCAGCTCGGACTTCGGCTTCTCGTAGGGCTTCTCGATGTAGATCCGCACGGCCGCGGTCTCCAGCGCGGCGTCCGGGGACTCCGCCAGGAGGGCTTCGTTGATCGAATGCCTGGCGATGAGCTGCTGGGCCTTGGCGGTGAATGCCTCGGCCTCGGCGTCGGAGTCGGTTGCCTCGGCCTTGGCCAGCAGTGCCCGGATTTTTTCGTACGCTTTGGACGATTCTGCGCCGCCGCCCCGGACCGAGCCCGAACGGCTGCCGGGGCGCGGCTGCACCAGCGGGATCGGCTGGAAGTCGGCGATGGTGCCGAGCGCCTCCAAGAGCGCGGCCGAAGCCGTGACCCGGACGGGGCCTTCGAGATCAGCGAGGGCCTCGGCAGCGCATGCCGACGGCGAGCGTTCGGCCAGCGCCTCCCGCTGCGCGCTCCACTGGTCGCTCAGCTGCGCCTCCGCGTAGCGCCGCAGTTCGGAGCGCATGAGCGTCGCGGCGGCGGTCTTCACGGCGGCACGGGCCGACTCCTTGGCCAGCAGGCTCAGCACGTCCATGGGCATCCATCCGCGGTCCCATGCCTGCCCGACCGCTTCGGCGGCCAGCGAGTCGATCGCGGCGGCCACCGCCTCGGGCCAGTGGGCGGACGGCGCCTGGCGGTACAGCAGCCGCGCCGACTCCTCCCAGGCGGGGGCGTCGCACTGGCCGCAAGCGCAGGTATCGGCGACGGTCTGGAGCAGTGCGAAACGGGCCTGGACCACCAGTTCCTCCCAGGTGGAGCGGCTCTGGCCTGTTGCTCGTTCCCTGGACCGGTGCTTGAGTTTCTCCCGTGACTTGGCCTTGCGTCGCTGCCGGTTGTTCCGTCCCATGCCGCACCTCCTGGATCGTTCTACCCGGTCCAACGGCCGAAGCCGAGCCGGGTGACGGCCGCCGACCGGTGAAGGACGCTACCGGGGTCTCTCGGACGGCGTTCGCGGGGTGCGGAGTAGGCGGAGGCCCGGTCCGGCGAACCCGGAGGCCGAAAAGGCGGCAACACAGCGGCCGAACATGCGTCGTGATACCTGCGAGGGAAACCGTGTCCTCCCGAACCGGCGACCGGATCGCACCATCGGCGCCCCGGCTGCGGCCGGGGCGGCCGTCGTTCGCGCTGATACCGTAGTTGAGGTTCGCTTTCATTCTGTGACCGGAAGACTTCGATGCCGCTGTGACCGACACCGGGGACCACGCGTTCGGGCTGAACGCGGTCGGACTCGACGACCGCATGCGGCTGTTCGGCTTCATCACCTCTCCTGAACGGCACGACTACCTGTGGGTACTGCGCGCCATCGACCTCGCCCGGGCGAACTACCAGGTGGTGCTGTCGACCGAGGCGGTCGCCCAGGCGCTCGACGCGCTCGCCGAGCGCGGTGGCGACTGCCCCCGAAGTGGTGAGGTGGACCTGGCCGCCCGGCTCGACGCGCTCGACGACTGGGGCGTGCTCGACCGCACCCAGGACGCGGCCAGGGCCGCCACGCTCGCCGAATACCGGCGCCGCCACTCGGTCTACCAGTTCACCGAGGCCGGACACCGGGCCTTCACCGCCGTGGAGTCGGTGCTGGGCGCGAAGATGGAGGAGACCTCCCTGTCGCGCACGGTGTTCGCGGACCTGCTGGAGGACCTGAAGGAGTTGGCCTCGGCCAATCGAGGCGGCGACGGCGAGACGGTCCTGCGGCGGTTCCGCCGCATAGACGCGTCGCTGAACGACGTCACCGAGCAGGCCGCCCGGTTCTACGCCATGCTCGGGGA
This sequence comes from Glycomyces salinus, assembly GCF_016428645.1. Lineage (GTDB taxonomy): Bacteria > Actinomycetota > Actinomycetes > Mycobacteriales > Micromonosporaceae > Glycomyces > Glycomyces salinus. The sequence goes on from NZ_JAELXW010000067.1 coordinate 4,800, forward strand.
CCTGACCCGCACCACCGAAGTCGACGCGGCGATCTTCCAGACCCACAAGGACGCGCTCATCAACCACCTGCGGGACTTCCACGGCGAGCTCCAGCGGTACTCGCCGCTGCTGCGCGAGGCGGCCGCCGCGGTCGAGGAGACGGGGGTCGATCGGCTGGTGGAGACCGCGGCCGAGCACGACGACCGGCCGTTCGCGACCCTCACCGACCGATTGGCGGACTGGCGGCGGCGCTGGGAGGGGGTCAAGGCGTGGCTGGCCCCGCCCTCGGCCGAGCTCGGGTCCGAAGTAGACCGGCTCTCGCACGCCACGTTCAACGCCATCTCCGACATCACCGGGATGGTGCGGCAGCTCGCCGACGCCCGGCGGGGCGGCGTCAGCCGCGAGTCGCAACTGCGGCACCTCGCCGCGTGGTTCGTGAACGCGCCTTCCATGGAGGCCGCGCACGCGCTGTTCGACGTGGTGTTCGACCTGGGCGGGCCCCTGCACGTCAATCGCCCCTATGAGGAGCCCGAGATTCACGCCACCTCGGCGTCGTGGTGGGACACCGACGCGGTCGAGCTGTCGAAGACACTGCTGGAGAAGGGCCGCCGCACCGGCGGCCGCGACACGCGCGGCGCGAAGGTCAGGCGCGACGAAGCGACTCGGCTTCGGCTTCATGAGCGGCAGATCGAGGATGTGCGCAAGGACCGCGAGTCGGCGCTGTCGATGGCCGATCAGGCGCGCGACGGGTTCGCCGGCGCGGTTCTGGACGAGCGCCAACTGGGTCTGCTGCTGGACCTGATCGACAGGGCCGTGTCCGAGCGGCGGGGCCCCCTGCGCCACACCGTCTCGGCCGTCTCCAACGGCATCCGCCTGTCGCTCACGCCCGCCGACGGCGACACCGTGGTGTCCTCCAAGAGCGGCACGCTGCGCCTCGCGGGCCTGGCGCTCGCGGTCGAGCGGGTGAAGTCACGATGAGCCGCTACGCGCGCGAGATTTCGGACTACCAGCTGTCCGACTACCAGCAGGCGGTCCGAGCGCTGCTGAAGACGCCGTTCGTCACCGCCTCGTTCCCTGACCGGGGGACCATCGGCCGCGTCCGGCAGTTCTCCGAGACGCTCGCGCGCGACCTGCGGGACGCCTTCGGCTACCAGCTCGTCCTCCGGGGCGACACGGCGCGGCTCCTGCGCGTCAAGGACCGCCTCGACGCCGCCCAGCCCGCGCGCACCCGGACCGGCCGCCCGTTCGACCGCCGCCGGTACGCCTACCTGTCGCTGATCACGGCGGTGCTGGCGCGCTGCGGCGCGCAGACGACCGTGAAGGAACTCGCCGCACTGCTCAAGGCGGACGCCAACCGCATCGCCGCACTCGGCTTCGACGAGGTCGACTACCAGCACCGACGCGCCTTCGTCGACGCCGTCGGGTGGTTGGAGGAGCGCTCGGTGATCCACGCGGCCGACGGCTCCTCCGAGGCGTGGGCGTCGGACCCCGACGACCAGGACGCGCTCTACGACGTGGACCGCGACGCCCTGTTCGCGCTGTGGCGCTCCCGCGTCATGCTCCAGTCGGTGACCGGCGTTGACGAGCTGCTCGGGGAGCGCGTGGCCTCCGAGTCCGATTCGGTGCTCAAGGAACGGGCCGGCCAGGCCGCTCGCAGAGCCGTGGCCGAGCGGCCGGTCGCCTACTACGCCGAGCACCCCGAACAGGTCGTCAACCACCTGCGCGGCAGTGTGATCGCCGACGACCTGCAGCGACTGACGGGCCTGGTGTTCGAGCGCCGCCGGGAGGGCGTGCTGCTGGTCGACACGGCCCGGGTGAGCGTGGAGGCGTTTCCGCGCGAAGGGGCCTTGGCGAACGCCGCCCTGCTGCTGCTGGTCGCCTGCTGCGACCTGGTCGTCGATCCGGACGCGGAGAGCGGTGAGGTGGAACTGTCGGCCGCGACCGGTGGACGGTTGGGGCGCGAGATCGACCAAGCCGTACCGGCCGGCACCGGGTTCGACGCCGACGCGGCGGCCGCCTCGCCCGATGCTCCGGATTCGGTGACCGCTGCGCGACCGTTCCTGCCCGACACGGCCGTGCATGACGAGTTTGGCGACATCCTGAACCGGTACGCGCGGAACTTCGGGCGCGACCACCACGAGGCACCGATGCGCCTGCTGCGCGACGCGCTGGACCTGCTCGAGCGGTTCCGGTTGGTCCGCCGTGTCGAAGGCGGGATAGCGCTGGAGCCGCTGGCGGGCCGCTACCGCAACACCGTCTTCCGCGAGGAGCAGCGCGAATGACCGAATCACGCTTCGTCCCGACCCGGGCCGGGATCATCGGGCTGTGGGACTACGCCGACGAGGAGTTCGTGTTCGCCGACGGCTGGCTGGTGCTGCGCGGCCCCAACGGCTCGGGCAAGACCAAGGCGCTGGAGCTGCTGTTCCCGTTCCTGCTGGACGGCAACATCTCCCCCAGGCGGCTCAATCCGTTCGCCTCTCAGGACCGCACGATGAAGTCCAATCTGCTGTTCGGCGGCAAGGAGAACGGGCTCGGCTACGCGTGGATGGAGTTCTCCGACGGCACTCGGCACGTCACGATCGGGATCGGCCTGCGCGTCAACAAGCACCAGGACAGACCGAAGCGCTGGCATTTCGTCGTCGAGGGGCGCGTCGGCGTCGACTTCGGGCTCATCGCTCCGGACGACCGGGTCTGCAACCGCAAGGAGATGATCGCCCAGCTTCCCGAAGGCGCGGTGGTCGACGACCAGCGCGAATACCGCAACCGTGTCAACGCGGCGCTGTTCGGCCTGGAGCCGGAGCGGTACGAGCAGATGCTCGAGCTGATCCTGACGCTGCGCCGCCCGCAGCTGGCGAAGGAGCTCAACCCCGAGACGCTCTCTGACACCCTGGGCGAGGGACTCCGGCCGATCGACGACAGGCTCATCGTCGACGCCGCCAAGTCGTTCGAGGACATGGAGGCGGTCGCGAAGGCGCTCGGGAGCCTGCGCGCCGCTGACGAGCAGGTCAGCGACTTCCTGACTCGGTACACCACCTATGTCAGGGCGCACGCGAAGCTGGCGGTGGAAGGCGTCGACGGGCGCCTTGCCGCCGTCGAGGCGGCACTCGAGGCGGAGGCCGATGCCGAACGGGTCGCGAAAGCGGCCGCCGAAGAGCTGGAACGGCTGTCCGGGGTGGCCGAAAGCGCAGCCGAGCACCTCAGCGAACTCGAAGGCTCACTCCAGGGGCTCAGGGACTCCGACGCGTACCGGGACCGTCTCGAACTCGAGGAGCTGCGCCGCTCCGCGGCCTCGGCCGAGACGCAGGCGCAAGTCCTCGCGGAGGAGGCCCGCACGCGAGCCGAAGAGCTCGAGGAGGCCAGAGAGGAGGCCGGCGAGCTCGCCGAGCAGGCCGAGACGGCCGCCACCGCGGTGGAACTCCAATCTGCCAAGACCGCGGGTTTCGCCGAGCGGGGCGGCATCGACTGGACCTTCACCGATGACACCGAACGGCTGCGCCGCGGTGCCACCGCGGCATGCGAGCAGCGCGGAAACGACATCCGCAACGTGACCGAGGCCGGGGAGGCCCTCGATGCCGCCGCGGTGCAGCGCGAGACGGCCGAGAAGCGTGCCGAGACCGCCGAGTCGAATCTCGAAGCGGCCGCCGCGGAACTCGCGGCGGCCAACCGAGCGGTCGACACCGAACGCGAATCGCTCGAACGGGCACTGGAGGAGTGGGCCCGGGAGTACCGCGACGCGCTCAAGACCGATCTCCGCGGAGAAGCACTCGCTTGGGCCGCCGAAGCCGATGCCGAGACCGCGGCCCACTTGCGTGAGCGGGCGACCGAGCGCACTCAGGCCGCACGGAGCGCGATCGGACGGAGAACGCACGGCCTCCAGTCGCAACTCGACGGAGTCCGAAGCGCGATCGACGCGAAACAGAGCGAATGGGAGCGGATCCGGGGCGAACACGACGACGCCCCCGATGCCCCGACCTGGCGCGACCGGGGCCGCGGCGAACGGGCCGGCGCCCCATTGTGGAAGCGGGTGCGGTTCAAGGGCACCGTGCGGGAGCGGGAAGCCGCGTCCATAGAGGCCGCGCTCGAAGCGGCCGGGATCCTCGACGCCTGGATCGGTGACCTCGACGACGCGTCCGATCAGACGCTTCGACCGCTCCCGAACGGGTCACGGCCGACCGGGACGGCACTGGCGGACTTCCTCGAATGCGAGGACGACGCCGACTCGGCCGCCGTGCGACCGATCTTGGCCTCGATCGCCGTTCGGCATCCTTCGGACGATGACGGCGCCGCGTATTCGATCGTCGACCTGGACGGGCGCTTCGCCCACGGCGCGGTCATCGGACGCGTCAGGAAGACGGCCCCGGAGTTCATCGGCGCCACCGCCCGCCGGCGCAGGCGCGAACGCCGCATGCGGGAACTCGAAACGGAGATCGAAGCACTGCGCGGCGAAGCCGGTGAGCTCCAGGACGCCGTCACCGAGTGCGAATCGGAGCTGCGGGCGCTGGACGAAGCCCTCCGCGCCATGCCCCGTGCCGTCGACCTGGTCCGGACGTTCAACAACGTCGCCGGACGGGAACTGGTCCGCGCCGAGCGAAAGGGAGATCTCGATTCGGCCGCGGCGGCGCTGGAGCAGGCGATCGCACGGCAGCACGGGGCGGCGCAGCGGCTCCAGGAGACCGAGCGGCGTCACGAGCTTCCGCGCGGGGATCTCGAATCCGTCCGCCGAGCGGTCGCGGACTTCGAGGGATCGGTGCGGGACCTGCTGTTCGCGACGCAGACGCGGTCCGGCGTCCAAGAGAGGCTGGGACAGCAGCAGACGCGGGTCGCCCACCTCGTCCCGAGCGTGGCGTCCATGGACACCAAAGCCAAAGAGGCACAAGTCGAGCATCGGCGGCTGCGGTCGCGGCTGTATTCGATCGAGCAGAGCCTCGACGCCGACGCCGCCACGGTATTCGAGCAGATCGCCGAGCTCGATGGCCGGATCAAGCAGGCGAAGCGGGAGGTCCAGGAAGCCGAGCGGCGTCGCGAGGACGCGTCGCGGGCCGAGAGCCGTGCCATTGCCGAAGCCGAGGCGGCCGGCGGCCGCACCGTGGACGCCGTGAGCGAGGCGCGAGCGGCGAGCTTCGCGCTTCGGCCGTTCTGCGACGACGACCTGCTCGGCATCCTCGGCAGCCCGACCGGGCACCGCTGGCCCGGGACCGACACGGCCCCCGGGCAGACGGTGCTTCCGGAGGCCGTCGCCGCGCTGCTCGCCGACCTCCGTTCGGCCACATCCGACGTGCAGGCCACCGAGAACAGCGCCAAGGCCGCCACCACCATCGTCACCACCCGCCTGCAGGAGATCATGGCCCAGCTTCCGGCGACCGGGCTCGACCACCACCTCCGCTGGGACAACTCCAGCGGCATCACCACGGTCGAGGTCGACACCGACGAAGGCCGACAGGCGATCGGCCGCTACGGGCACTGGCTGCACGAGCAGCGCGAGGAGCAGGAACTGCTGCTCACCGAGAAGGAGCAGCACGTCCTCGAGGACGCCCTGCTGACATCGCTGACCGGCCAGATACACCAGCGCGTCATCGAATCGCGGGACCTGGTCGAGCAGATGGACCTGGCGATGCGCGAGCGCCGGACCTCCTCCGGGCTGCGGCTCGGCGTCTCGTGGCTGCTCAAGGACTTCGACCCGGCCGAGCGGGAGCTGTTCAGCCTGTTCAACGCCGCCCCCGCGAAGCTGTCGACGATGATGCCGCAGATCCGCAAGTACTTCGCCGATCGGATCAAGCAGGAACGCGCTCGCCGCGGGCCCGAGACGACCTACCGCGACCTGCTCGCGGAGATCCTCGACTACCGCAAGTGGCGCAAGTTCGAGTTCACGCTCCTGCGTGCCGACGGGCAACGGCAGCGGCTGACCAAACGGGTCCACTCGCAGTTGTCCGGCGGCGAGCAGTCGGTGGCGCTGCATCTGCCGCTGTTCGCGGCCGCGAACGCCGTGTTCGGTTCGGCGGCCGAGCACGCGCCGCGCATGGTCGGGCTCGACGAGGCGTTCGCCGGAGTCGATGAGAAGGGGCGCGGCGAGCTGATGAGCCTGGCCTCCGAGTTCGACCTCCAGATGATCATGACCGGCTTCGACCTGTGGGCGACCTTCCCGGAGGTGGCCGGGGCGGCGCACTATTCCATGAGCCATGACGGGACGACCGCGACGGTCTCGGCGATGCTGATGGTGTGGAACGGCGCCGAGGACACCGAAGCCCACGACTACGACGGTTCGCTGGCCGCGGCACTCGGATCGCCCGGGACGAGGATGGCGCCGAGTGGGGATTGAGCCCGGTCCCCAGTGGCGCCGGCTGCTCAAGGCGGCCGCGGCGGCGATGGAGCGCGAGGCGGCCAGCTTCTCCCTCAGCGATCCCGACACGGCCGAACGGCACCTGATCATCGGTATCACCGGCAGGCACCGACGCGCCGCGCAGCGGCGGCTGCGCCTGAGCATCGCGGAACTGGAAGCGCATGTCGCGGCTCAGTTCGGCGTCGACCTGAAGGAACTGATCCTCACCGAACTCGGCATCGAGGTCGGAGCCGCGCGGCGTCGGCGCCTCGAACGGGATGCGGGCGTGGGGCGGCTCCTCGCCGAGGCCCGGCGCTCTTCGCTGTCGGGAGCGGCATGGTTCGGCTCCTGGCTGGAGGCGCTGCGATCGAACGGGGCGCTCGCCGAACTCGCCCGCGACGGCGAAAGCCTCGCACCGGTCATCCGCGCCTTGGAGGCGCTGCCGGTCGACGACGTGCCCATGCCCGTGCTCGCCGAGCGGATGCTCGGCGACACCAAGGCGCTCGCCTCCGGCCGCTCGCGCGGCCTGCTGTTGCGGGCGCTGTCGGCCTGGCGCGGCATCGAATACCCGGAGGGCTCCGAGGCCGAGCGGGAGCTGCTGGAGTGGGCGGGGATCGTCTCCGACGACATCGCCAGCCAGGTGCTGGTCCTCAACCTGCCGATCACCGGCGGCGTCGTCGGCGAGTGGATGCGCTCGGCGCGCGGCGTCCCGTTCCGGATCACGCTCCAGCAGCTTCGCCTCGAACCGTTCTCCGTGGCCGCTTCGACGGTTCGGGTCGTGGAGAATCCGTCGATCCTGCGCGCCGCCGCGGACGCCTTGGGCCCGGACTGCCCTCCGCTGGTGTGCACCGAAGGGGTGCCCTCCGCGGCGGTGTACCGGCTCTTGGAGGCCGCGACCGGTGCCCGGCTGCTGTGGAGGGCCGACTTCGATTGGGCCGGCCTCCGCATCGTCGAGCGCGGACTCGACCGGTTTCCGGGCGCCGAACCGTGGCGCATGTCGTCCGCCGACTTCGAGTCGGGCGTCAAGGGGATCGGACTGCGCGGCAAACGGATCAAGGCTTCCTGGGACGAGAGCCTGAGCGCGCTCATGGAGGCCGAGGGGCGAGCGGTGATGGAGGAGAGCCTCCTCGAAGAACTGCTCGAAGACCTGCGACTCGGCACGTAGCGATCGCGGCCGCGCGATGGTCGACCGACGCGCCCCCTGCTCGATGGTCAGGCAGGGGGTTCGGTGTCTCGTGTCGTAGTCGGGCTGGTCGCACGAGGCCGGTGTCGGATGCTACTCCGCGGGACCGCCGCCCGGCGTCCGGTCGTCTCGGGTCCAGGTTTCGTGGACGGCGATGAATGCCGTTGAGCTGGTTCGGTGGTCGTCGGACGTCACCTCGGGGCCTCCTTCGACCGGCTCGCCGTCCAGTTCGATCCGGGCCTCGGCGCAGAAGGTGAGGAGGTTGGTGAGCGTCCAGCCCGGCTCGCCGAGCGGGAAGTCTCGCACGTGGGCGGGGCGGGTGCCCACCGGGTCGCCGATCGAGGCCGCGATCCGCCCGTGGCCGGTGGCGACGGCTTCCACTCGGGCCCGCGTCGGTTCGATGAGCCATTCGGTGAAGCGGCATTCGACCGGGTCCGCGATCGGCGGAAGCCCCTCGAACTCGGGGAAATGCCGTGTGAAGGTCTCGCCCAGCCAGCGGCCGAGGCTCTGATCGGAGGTGACCAGGCGCACGGCCGGGTCGCCTTCGGCCCAGGCCACCACGGCGCGGCCGCTGCCGCGGGCGCTCCAGGCCACGTCCCAGATCGACACGATCGCGTTGCGGCGGCCGTCCTTCACGAGCGTCGCCATCGGATTCGATCCGATCAACTCGACGGTCATAATTCGCTCCCGGTGTCGGTGGCGGATCATCGCGGGCGCCGTCCGGTCGGACGGCGCGTTCGCTGTCGCATCGTTCCACGATCCGCGATCGCCCGGCTCCGCGGGGCCGCGGGAGCGAGAAGCGGTCCCGGCCCGCCAGGGCCGGGACCGTCCGGTGCCGATTCGGTCGTCAGCCGATGGTGCAGGTCAGGTCCGGGGCGGCGTTCGAGCCGCCGTAGGTGGCGTTGAACCCGAAGGTGGTGGACTGCCCGGAGGCGAGCGTGTCGTTGTAGCTCGCGCCGGTCGCGGTGACCGACGAGCCCGACTGGTCCAGTGCGCTCGACCAGCTGTTGGTGATCTGCTGGTCGCCCGGCCACGTCCAGTTCACCTCCCACGATCCGGAGCCTCCGGTGCTGGCGACCTCGACCTCGGCGGTGAAGCCCGAGCCCCAGTCGTTGGCGACGGTGTAGGTGGCGGTGCACTCGCCGTCGGCCGGCGGGTCATCGGGGGTGGTCGGCGGGTCGTCCGGGGTCGTGGGCGGGTCGTCGGGCTGGTCGCCGCCGAACCAGACGTCCGAGCAGGAGTAGAAGGTCTGGTCGAAGTGGCTGGCCTGCCAGATCACGTAGACCACGTGGTGCCCGGTGCGCCCGGGCGCGCTCACGGGGATGTCGACGGCTTCGCCGGGCTGGTAGACGCCGGTCTCGACGACGCGTTCGAGATCGCCCCAGTCGAGCGCGTCGGTGGTGGCGTCGTAGCCCTGCCGGGTGACGTACACCCAGTAGTAGTCGGCGCCGTGCGTCGCCTGGTCCTCGTAGTGGAGGGTGAAGTCGTTGTCGAGCGAGGTGGTGTGCCAGTTCCCCGGCTCGTCGAGGGAGGCGTAGTCGGCGTTGCCGCCGGAGCAGAGCTGGCCGTCGGGGATGAGCTGCTCGTGCTGCCCGGCCATGCCCTCGCGGAGCAGGCTCATCCAGCTCCACATGGTGTTGGGGTTGGCCTGGAATGCCTGGTAGCACATGGGGTCCTCGGTGGCCATGTCCGGATTCATGTGGTCGCCGCCCCAGCGATCCCAGCAGCTGTACTGGCGGGCGGGCGGGGAGGTCGCCGTCCCGTGCGCCGAGGCGGTCTGGGCGGTGAAGAACAGCGCCGAGGCGCCTGCCATGACCACAGCCGCGAAGGCGATGATGAGGCTTCTGAAGCGTCTTCTTCTCGATTTGAGCATGGTAGCGCTCCCATTCAAACGATAACATTGACTTCTGTCAATATAACCGGCCCGCCGGGAAAAGTAAATACACGCCGAAACCAGCGCAGGAGCGACTACCAGCCGCGGGTTTCGGCGGCCTTCAAGACGATCCGGCTGCGCGCGGCATCGACCGGGCGCGGACGATCTCGCCGACGAGGAGCGGCACGAGGAAGAAAGAGGCGAGCACGCTGCCGAACGCGACCCAGGCCAGCAGCGCCACTCCGGGTTCGGCGATGGGGGCGGCCCGGCCGGACACCCAGACCAGGCCCACCGCAAGGCTCGCGGCCGCGCAGAGGACCGCGGCGAGCCGGTGCCCGGCACGCGCCGCGAGCCCGAAGACGGCGACCATCGGCGGCAGGAACATGCCCAGCTCGTGGTCGAGCAGCGCGAAGACGAGGTAGGACGCGGTCGCGGCGGCTGCGGCCGTGAGCGGGAATCGCCCGAAGATCGCCAGCGCCGCGCAGCCGAGGACCACGGTGACGAATGTGAAAGCGTCCGCGGAGCGGGTAGGGCCCCAGCCGTCGACCGGTGCGAACGGCTCCCCGGTCGTGCTGCCGATGGTCGCGCCGAGCTCGACGAGCAGCACGATCAGCGCGACCGCGGTCCAGATGAGCGTGCGTCGGGTCATGGTCGGGCCTGCGGCACTGGTGATGTCGTTGCCGGCGAGCTCAGAGTGAGGGGCCTTCAGGGGCGGCATGGTGCTCCGAACATTGGTTAGTGAGTATTTACTAACCACTAGGATGCCAGTATGCCGACACATGCGTCAACCCCCGGACCGCGCGGCGTCGCGCCGTCGACCCGCGACCGCATTCTGGACGCGGCGGCGGCGATCATGCGCCGTGACGGGCTCGTGCGCGCCACCACCAAGGAGATCGCGCGCGAGGCCGGATGCTCGGAGGCCCTGCTCTACAAGCACTTCCCCGACAAGCGGGACATCTTCGTGCGGGTGCTGACCGAGCGCTCGCCTCGTCTGGATGCGGCGCGCGAACTGCCCGGCACCGGAACGGTCACAGGCAACCTCGAACGCCTCGTCGCGGACCTGCTGGCGTTCTACGAGCAGGGCTTCCCGATCGCCGCGTCCCTATTCAGCAGCACTGAGCTGCTGGCGGCGCACCGGGAAGCGATGGCGGTCCGCGGCGCGGGTCCGCACGGCCCCTCACGCCTCCTCGCCCACTATCTCGGCCAGGAAGTGCGGCTCGGGCGGCTGCCAGATCTCGACACCGACGCCATCGCACGCCTGCTCACCGGCGCCGCGCTGCACGAAGCGTTCCTGTCCGCCTACGCCGGTGAACCGATACCTGAGCCCAGTGCGTTCGCTCGTCGCCTTGTATCCGCACTCGACCTCCCTCGGATTGAAGGCGCCGAATCACGTTGAATGAAGCCGCCGAAGCCAGATCGGATCGTCGCTCTACCGGCAACTCCGTGTCGGGTTCAGCGGCGGTGGGCGACCGTTTCCAGGTAGTCGACCGGTAGCACGAAACGGCCGTTCTCGTCGCGGCCGTGGGTCGTGAACAGGTCGGTCAGGTCCGATACGAGTTCGCCCCAGCGGCCGGTCGGTTCTACCGCCGATCGGATCATGATCCAGGCCGGGTTGCCGTCGGTGATGTCCATGACCGCCTCATCGCGGGAGGGCCAGATCGTCTTGACCGTCCGCACCGTGAATTCGAGGCGGACCGGCAGGCCCGAGAAGATCTGCTCGACGCCGGTCTCTCGGGTCCACCGTTCGACCGGTGAGGATCCGCCGCCCTCGAGGTAGCGGGAGGCGAGCGGCGCCATCTGCCCGAACGCCGACTCGGGTGTCCAGGCCAGCACCGCGATCCGGCCGCCGGGGCGGCACAGGCGGACCAGTTCGGCCGCCATCGCCTCGGGATCGGGCGCGAACATGCAGCCGAACGCCGAGGCGACCACGTCGAAGGAGGCGTCCTCGAACGGCGTTTCCGTCATGTCCGACGCGACCCAGTCGACCGCAGCGTCGGCGGCCTCGGCGCGTCGCCGGGCGAGATCGAGCAGGGCCGGGGCCGCGTCGAGGCCGGTGGCGTCCGCGCCAGACTTCGCGGCTGCGATGGCCAGCGCCCCGGGACCGCACGCCAGGTCGACTATCGAGTCGCCCTGGGAGACGTGGTCGGCCACCAGCCGGACGCTCGCTTCGGCCCAGCGGTCGCCTGCGGAGGCGTAGTCGCCGAGGCTCCACATTTCACCCGGTTCCATCGCCCCTCCGAACCCCTTCCGCTCCTGTGCAGACGCTACCGGACCCGCGGCGCGGCGTCCGCTCGGTCGACCGGCCGGTCACTCGACCTCTCTCACTTGGCGGCCCTTGTACTGGCCGCAGTGAACGCACAGCTGATGCGGTCGGACCTGCTCCTTGCGCGGGCAGGGGCACGGTTGCAGCGACGGCGCCGCGCCCTTCCACTGCGAGCGTCGGTGCCGGGTGTTCGAGCGCGAAAGGCGCCGTTTCGGAACTGCCATTATGTTATGATAATGACTATCGTTTTCAATAATTGCGGCGCCGCTCCCCCATGAGAGGCGCCCCACACCACTGCCGACGCGCGGCGCCGCCGGAGGGTCCGCGAGGGAGCTCCGGCGGCGGCCCCGGCCGGTCAGCCGTTCACGATGTTCTTGTACCGGCGGGGAACGTAGTTCTGCTGCTTGAGGGTGAGGGTGCGGACCCTTATGTGCCGCATGTCCAGCGCGGGGTTGGCCAGATCGTAGATCCAGATGTGGTGATCGCCGTCCCACTTCTCGAACAGCATCACGTGGTTGTCGTAGGAGTTGACGATGTCGCCCTTCTTGAGGGCGCTCCAAGTGATCTGCCTGGCGATGTTGGGGAGCGTGCGCGTGCTGAGTCCGGGAGCCTTGATGTGCCAGCACATCGAAATGAAGCCGGAGCAGTCCTTGCGGTAGTAGTGGTTCTTCTCCCGGTCGGAGGCCGTGGCCCCCATGTCGTACTGGATGTTGCGGTTGTACCAGTTCCTCGCCCGGAGCATCACCGCCGAGCGCTTGATCTTGCCTCTGTACGCGGCCTCGGCGGGGCTGGCGACGATCAGGGACGGTACGGCCACGGCCGGGGCGACCGCCGCCGCCCGCAGCAGCCAGCGCCGCGACAGGTTCGGTTGCCCGTCCTCATCGGTCTCTTCGACTTCTTCGGCCGGTTCGGCCGGTTCGTGGTGGAGGACCATGCTCGACTCCTTGACTCGAGTGCATTGTGGAACTCTTGGCCGTTCGCCGCGGTTCGCGGCGAACGGCCGATTCACCGATGCTAGGGATCGGCGCTCTAGCGAACCTGGCACCGAAACCCGTACCCGGCCCGTACCCGCCGCCGAATCCGCAGGGTCCTGGGGACTCACGCCGTGATCAGGCTGCGAACTCCCGCTGGAGCCGCTCGGCCAGGCGGTCCATTCCCGAGGCGCGGTACAGGTCGGCCGCCGCCTTCGCGGTCGCTGCGGCCGACGCGGGATCGACGTCCGCCTCGCATCGGGCCCGGACCGCGAGCGCCTCGGCTTCGAGGACGCTGAAGCGGCGCTCGCGGGCGGCGTTCGCCGCCCGCTCCGCGTGCTCGCGCGCACCGGCGGCCTCCCCCAGCTTCAGCAGTGAGGCGGCCGATCCGACGGTCGCGCGCGTGACGAAGAACGGGTACTGGGCGGCCATTTCGATGACCTGACCGAACGTGTCCTGGGCCGCCGCGATGTCACCGGTGCACAGTCGCGCTTCGCCCAAGGAGGTCAGCAGAGCGGCCTGCCCGCGGCGGTCCTGCACGATCGTCGCCAGGTCGAATCCCTGCTCAGCGGCGCTGACCGCGTCGTCCCCGCACCCACGCTGCGCGTGAAGCATGCTCAGCTCGTCCAACGCCGCCATCTCGCCGTGCATGTCGGCGGCGCGGCGGTGGCCCTCCAGGGCCGCGCACAGATGCTCCTCGGCGGCTTCCTCGTCGCCGAGCTGCCGGAGCACCATCCCGAGATTCGAGCGATTGGACAGCAGGGACTTCTGCCGCCGGGTCTTCTGATTGATCCGGAGCGCGGCGGTGAAGTACTCGACCGCCTCCTTCAGTCGCCCTTGGTCGGCGCACATGGCGCCCAGGCCGTTGAGGGTCACCGCGCGCACGTGCCCCAGCTCGTCGTCGTCGAGTTCGAGGGCGTGCCTGAAGGACCGCTCGGCCTCTTCCAGCCGCCCCTGCTCGGACAGGACGAGGCCTATGTTGTGCCGCAGATAGGCCGAGGCCCGGTGCCACCCGCCGGCGTCCGCGAGCCGGGCGCCCTCGGTGTAGTCCTCGAGGGCCTCCTGATGGCGGCCGAGGCTCCACTTCGCCTGTCCGCGGCTCATGAGCATCGCCGCCACTGCGGACGGCTCGCCCTCGGTCCTGGCAGCGCGCAGGCCCGCGGCCGCCGACCGCAGCCACCGGTCGGACTGCCGGTGGAGGAAGAAGTACCCGCGCAACTGGTCGGCGATCCTCCAGGCGAGACCGCTGTGGACGGTGGTGTCAATGGCTTCGAGGAGCGCGACCAGCGCGGGCGCCTCCGTGTCCAGCCAGTCCAGCGCCGCCTCCTGGGTTTCGAACACGGCTTCGCGGTCGTCGCAGGTGCTCCACCTGACCAGCTGCGGGTACACCCATTCCATGGCCGCGGTCACGGTGCGCAGGCACCACTGGTAGTACCGGTCGCGATCCGCCTCGTACCGCTCGGGGGCGTCCTCGTCGAGCAGGCGGGCGGCGTACAGGCCGAGCAGGTCGTGATAGCGGAAGCGGTCGGCCGTGTACTGCAGGAGCATGTTGGTGTCGAGCAGTTCGTCGAGGATCAGGTCGGCGTCGGCGGGGTCGACGCCGAGCATCGCGGCCACGGCGTCCAATCCGAAGTCGTCCCCCGGATGCAGTGCGCAGAGCCGGAAGGCGCGCTGCGCGGTCTCGCTGAGGTCCTGGTAGCTGAGGTGGAAGCTGGCGAGGACGCTGGAGGTGCCCGCCGTCAGCTCGCTGAGTCGGCGGCCCTCGTCGCGGAGCCTCCCGGCCAAGTCGGCCGCGGTCCAGGCCCGCCTTCCGGCCAGCCGGGCTCCCGCTATGCGCAGTGCCAGCGGCAGGTGCCCGCAGGCCGCGGCCAACTGCCTCGCGGCCCGCGGTTCGGCCGCGATCCGCTGTTCGCCGGCGGTCGCGGCGAGCAGGTCGAGCGCGTCCGCGAACGGCAGCGTGGGGAGGTCGATCACGGTCGCGCCGACCAGGTCGTTCAGGCGCCTGCGCCCGGTGACGAGCACGGCGCATGCACCGGGGCCCGGCAGCAGGGGCGCCACCTGCCCGGCGTCTCGGGCGTTGTCGAGGACGACCAGCATGCGACGTCCGGCGAGCTCGCCGCGCAGCAGCGCGGCGGCCTCGGCCTCGTCGGCGCCGATCCTCCCGCCGGGGACGCCGAGCGCCCGCAGGAACCGCCCGAGCACCTCCATGGGTGTCAACGGCGCGCCGGTCACACCGTGGAGGTCGGTGTAGAGCTGGCCGTCCGGATAGCGGTCGCGCAGCCGCGAGGCGGCCTGCAGGGCCAGCGCGGTCTTGCCGACTCCGGCGGGCCCGTTGACGGCGACGATCTGCGCGGGCGTCTCGGATCCGGTCCGCGGCCGGTCGGTCCCGAGCGCCTCGAGGACCTGATGCAGTTCCCGTTCGCGCCCGACGAAGTCGGGCGGCGGCGACGGAGTCTGCCGGACGGGGGTCTGGCGTCCGTCCCCTTCGGGCTCGGGGTCGGAACGCTCCCGCAGCGCGCCGCGGTGAGCTCGGCGGAGGCGCTCGCCCGGTTCGATGCCGAGCTGGTCGGCCAGGGCCACGCTCACTCTCGCGAAGGCGGCGAGCGCCTCGGCCCGGCGTCCGCTCGCCGCGAGGGTCATGACCAGCTCGGCGTGCAGCGGTTCGTGCAGTTCCAACCGGACGGCGAGTTCTCGCAGGCGCGGCAGCACCTGCTCGCAGTCGCCGAGGTCCCTCGCGGTGGCGGCCCAGGCGCCGAGCATCGCCGCGTACTCCTCGGTCACGGCGACCATCAGCGGATCGCCCCGTAGGGCGTCCACATCGGTCTCTCCGCGCCAGAGCCGCGCAGCCGCCTCGAAGCGGCGCAGCCTCTGGTGCGGATCGCTCGCTTCGGCGCCTCGGGAGGCCAGGTCGCGGAACTGGGCCAGGTCCAGGCGGTCCGGTGCGACCGAGAGGCGGTATCCGCCGGCCTCGGTGACCAGGACCCGCTCCGAGTCCGGGTCGGGCTGCAGCAGCCGCCGCAGGCGTCCGATGTAGGTGTGCAGGAGGTTCGCGGCCGATGCCGGTGGCTTCTCTCCCCACAGCAGATCCATCAGCTGGTCCCGCCCCACGACTTCGCCCGCCGTGAGCGCGAGTCGCAGGAGGATGGCGTTCTGCTTCGGGGAGTTCAGCGGCACCGGGACGCCGTCGCGCCAGACGGTGAGCGGGCCCAGGACCCCCAGCGTCGTTCCCTTCCGGGCCGCAGTGGAGGGTTCGACCGGAGCCGCGGCCACCGGTCCGCTCGCCCCGAAGACGGCGCGGAACAGGCGGGCCACGTCCTGGTCGGGCAGTTCCAGGGCCGCCGCGAGCCCGCGGACCGACTCGCGCCGAGGGCGGCGGCTGCGCCCCTGCTCCATGTCGCGGATCGCGGCCAGGCTGACGTCCGACCGCTCGGCGAGGTCCCGCTGCGTCAGCCCGGCCCGCTCGCGGTACTCCTTCAGCACCGCGCCGAATTCGGGCTCCGGCTCCCGCTCACCGGCGGTCGCAGGTCCCTTCCGCATTCCCGACGGGTTCGACATGTGCGTCAGATTACAACGGGGGCGCTTCCGTCTCCGGGGCCGAGACTTCCGGTGCGGCCGGCCGTCAGGCCGCCAAGGCGGCGAAGACCCGGTCCACCGTTCGCATCACCCGGAGGGTGGCGGCATGGTCGCTCCAGGGATGGGCGCCCAGGCCCTCGGCCACGGCTTCGGCCGTCGCCCGCAGCATCGGGACGTAGCCCCGGCCCTCGACCATCAACCGCTCGGAGACCGGATCGGCGTTCGGGCGGTGGAGGGTGAAGCCCGAGGAGCACCAGAAGGCCGGTTCGACCTCGATGCGTCCCCCGGCGCCGCCGATGGAGGCGTTCGTCGGCAGCTGCGACCGGATCGAGGTCGAGCACAGCGCCTGCTGGCCGCCCTTGTATCCCAGGACCGCCGCCACCTCGGAGTCGACGCCGGAGTCGACGCCGTCGTAGTCGAGCCTGGACCCGGCGGCCATGACGGCATCCGGCTCACCGAAGACGAAGTCGGCCAGCGCGAGCGGGTACACGCCCTGGTCCAGCAGGGATCCGCCGGCCCTGCGCGGGTCCCACAGGCGGTGATCCGCGTCGGCCGGGGCGGCGAAGCCGAAGCTCGCCTGGAGGGTGCGGGGCTCGCCGATCGCGCCTTCGGCCAGCAGGGCGCCGACGCGGCGGACGACGGGGTTGAACCGCATCCACATCGCCTCCATAAGGAACAGCCCGCGCTCGTCGGCGATCGCGATGAGCCGCTCGGCCTCGGCCGCGTCGACGGTGAACGCCTTCTCCAGCAGCACCGGCTTCCCCAGTTCGAGGGCGGCCTTCGCCAGCTCGAAGTGGGAGTCGTGGGTGGAGGCGACGTAGACCAGTTCGACCTCGTCGGCGGCGAGGAGCCGCTCGACGTCCAGGGCCGCGGGAATCGAGTGGCGAGCGGCGAACGCGGCGGTGCGCTCGGGGTCGCGACCGGCGACGGCGGCCAGTTCGACCTCGTCGCACAGCGCGAAGTCCGGCGCGATGGCCTCTCCCATCCATCCGGTGCCGATCATCCCGACGCGAAGGGGCTTGGCATCCATGCGTTCTCCAATTCCTGAGGTCGTAGCGGGGTCTGTGAGGCGGTCCTCGCCCCCGGACCACCCTATCGAGCCGGGGTTCCCCGCCGCTCGGAGCGACGAGCCCGGCCGCGCGGAGCCGGGCGGCACTATCATGACCTCATGCCCGATCGAGAGGCCGACGCCCCGGTGAATCTGCGGCCGCTCCGTCAACGCGCGATGATGACCCAAGAGGAGCTCGCGAGGAAGGCCGGGGTCGGGACGCGCACGGTCCGCGACATCGAATCGGGACGAGTCCGGCCCCAACCGAACACGCTGCGGCTGCTGGTCGCGGCGCTGGGCCTGGACGAGGCCGACCAGGCGCTCCTTTCCGGGGCGGCCGACCGCGGCCCGCTGGTGCCCCGGGAGCTGCCTCGGGACCCGGCCGTGTTCGCCGGGCGCGAGCGGCATCTGGACGCGCTCCTGGCGGCGGTCGCCGACGGCGCGGCCGTGGTCGCGGTGCACGGCATGGCCGGTGTCGGCAAGACCACCCTGGCCGTGCGCGCCGCCCACGCCCTCGCCGCCGCCTACCCGGACGGGCAGGTCTTCGCGGACCTCCACGGGTTCTCGACCTCGCCGGGGCCGCGTCCGAGCCTCGAGTCGACCCTGGCGCGCCTGCTACGCCGCCTCGGTGTCGACGACCAGCCCGTGACCGGCGGGCTCGACGAGCTGACCGCCCTGTACCGCAGTGCCATCGCCGACCGCCGCATGCTCCTGCTGCTCGACGACGCCGCCGACGCCGAGCAGGTGGAGGCGCTCCTGCCCGGTACGGCCGGCAGCCTCGTCCTGGCGACGAGCCGCCGGGACCTGTCCGCGCTGGCGGGCGCCCATTCGGTGCCGCTCGAACCGCCGTCGATGCCCGAAGCCGTGGCGATGCTCGGCGCCGCCGTGGCCGACCGGATCACCGACGACGAGGCCGCCGCCATCGCCGAGCGCTGCGGGCGCCTGCCGCTCGCGCTGAGCCTGGCGGCGGCGCGCCTGCGCAGCCGTCCCCTGTGGCGCGCCGAGGACCTGCTGGAGCGCCTCACCGACGAGGACCGGCTGCTCGACGAGCTCGACATGGGCCACCGGGGCGTGGCCGCGGCGCTGGGCGCCTCCTACCGCGAACTCGACTCCCACCACCGGCGGCTGCTGCGGCGGCTCGGCCTGGTCCCCGGCGACGACGTCGACGTGCACGCCGCCGCGGCGCTGTGCGGGGTGAGCGAGGAGCGGGCCTCGGCGATGCTGGAGGCGCTGGTGGACTTCCACCTGTCCGAGACCCGCACGCCGGGGCGGTACCGGCCGCACGACCTGGTGCGCCTGTTCGCCGCCCAGCTCGCCTCCAAGGACGAGGCCGAACCGGACCTGGACGAGGCGTTCGGCCGCCTGCTGGGCGTCTACCTGCACTTCGCGTACCAGGCCGCGGCGCGGCTCCATCCGAACAAGCGCAGGTTCACCGAGGCGGCCGCCGAGCACGACGAAGGGCTGCCCGGGTTCGACGACCAGGCGTCCGCGCTGGCCTGGTTCCAGGCCGAACGCCGCAACCTGGAGGCGGCCGTGGTCGCGGCCGACCGGGCCGGGCTGACCGAGCATGCCTGGCACCTGGCCACGGCGTTCAACGCGTTCTTCGTGCACGACCCCGATGTGGGCCCGCACGCCACCGTCAACCGGATCGCGCTGGACATAGCCCGCCTCACCGCCGACAGCCGGAAAGAGGCCTACACGCTCGGGGACGCGGGGCGGCAACTGGTGGCGGCCGGACGGCACCGGGAGGCGATAGCGTTCCTCGACCGGTCGGTCGCGATCAAGCGCGACCTGGGCGAGCTCGGCGACGCGGCGCTGACGCTGGCCAACATCGGCATCCTCTACCGGCGGTCGGGGAGGTTCGCCGAGTCGGTGGAGGTGCACGAGGCGGCGCTGGCGCAGGCCGAGCAGGCCGCCGACGCGGCCGCGGCCGCGCTCATCAGGACCAACATGGTCGTCCCGCTCCTGCGGCTCGGACGCTACGCCGAGGCCGAGCGCCTCCTCGCGGCGGCGGAGCGGCGGCTCGACGACGGCGACGAGCACAACCGCATCCGCATCGCCCACTTCCGCGGGGTCCTGGACCGGGAGCGCGGCGATCCGGACTCGGCCCTGGAGCGGCACACCGCCTGCCTGGCCGCCTACCACGGCGTGGGCGTCACCGCCGACGTGACCGCGACGCTCATCGAGCTCGGCGAGGACCTGCTGCGCCTCGACCGGGGCGGGGACGCGGCCGAGCATCTCGCCCGGGCCGTCGAGTACGCCGCGAAGCTCGCCGATCCGTCGTTGGAGCGCTCCGGCCGCAACGGCCTCGGGCGCGCGCTGACGGCCTCGGGCCGCACCGGCGAGGCCGTCGGCCAGCTCGAGCGGGCGGCGGCCCTGGCCGAGTTCCATGAGGACACCTATGAACTCGCGCGCGCCCACCACGGCCTGGCCGACGCCCACCGCGTCCGGGGCGACGCGGCCGAGCAGCGACGGCATCTGCTCCTGGCCGCGGACGGGTACGCCGACTGCCGGGTGCCCGAGTCCGATGAGGTCGCCGAGCGGCTGGACCGCCTGTAGCCGCCGATCGGCGTCCTTTCGAGGCGGAGAACCGGCGGGATACCGGCAGTCGGGTGGCCGAATCCCGCCCAGGACCTCGGCCGCGGCACCTGGGAAACTGCCCTCACCAGGCAAAACCGGGTTCGATCGGTGCGGCGGGTCCGAAAGGTTCGGCCACGGGCCGAGGCGCTCGCATCGTAACCTTGCGGCAATCGGGGGAACCGTGCTCTGGAGCACTCCTGCCCTTTGACCCCTTCTCACCTCGGAGCGGACATGCCATTCTCGACGGCCACCGAACTGGCTTCGGAAGTCTGGGCGCGCGGAGTGAGACTGCTCGCCAAGGACGACCTGGTGCGGGCGGCCGACTGCTTCGAACACGTCCTCGAATACGATCAGCGGGCGGCCGACGCCTGGCTCGGCATGTACGCCTGCGGGGAGCGGCAGCAGGAGGCGCTGCTGGCCGTGCTCGACTGCCAGGACGACGTCGGCGGGCTGCGGCGCATGACGGGACTGTCCTTGGACGCCTCGTTCGCGATCGGGTCGTTCGTGACCTTCACGCTCAGCGACGCCCGTCAGGCGTGGCTGGCCTACGTGTCGCACCTGATCGAGGACGAGCACTACGAACTGGCCTCCCAGGCGCTGGTCGAGCCCGGTGTCGAGGACGACCCGGTCAAGTTCCTGCGGATCCGCTGCGCGTTCGACCAGAAGGACTGGGAGCGCGTGCTCAAGGTCGCCCGCGACATCGCCGACCCCTTCCTCCACGACGAGGCCCAGTTGTACGTGGCGTTCTCGCTGGCGCACCTGGAGATGCACCACGAGGCGCTGAGCGCCCTCGAAGGCGTCCCGGCCGCGGTGGACACCCCCGAATTCGACGCCGAGGTCAGCTTCGTGCAGGGCGTGGCCCTGGAAGGGGTGGGGAAGGGCGAGGAGGCGAGGCAGGCGTTCCAGCGGGCCTACCGCCTCGCCCCCGACGTCGAGGACTTCGCCGTCCGCGCCGGCGCGGCCCGACCGGAGGGTCCGCGGTCTCAGCCGGTCGACAGGCGGTTGAGCACCTCGCCGCCGTCCGAACCCAAGGAGCCCTCCGGCGGCCGCGGCGACCTGCTCGAGGACGCGGCGCGGAAGCTCGAGGCGATGATCGGGCTCGATCCGGTCAAGGACCAGATCCGCACCATGAAGGCCCAATTCAGGATGGCGGCGCTGCGGAAGGAACGCGGGCTGCCGGCCACGACCCGGCCGCAGCACTTCGTGTTCACCGGCCCGCCCGGCACCGGCAAGACCACGGTCGCCCGCATCATGGGCGAGATCCTCGCGGGCCTGGGCCTGCTCGAGCACGGCGAGGTGGTCGAGACCCAGCGCGGCGACCTGGTCGGCAAGCACCTCGGGTCCACCGCGCTGAAGACCCGCAATAAGATCGACGAGGCCACCGGCGGCGTCCTGTTCATCGACGAGGCATATTCCCTGGTGAACGCGGGGTACGCCGGCGGAAGGGACCCCTACGGCGACGAGGCCATGCAGGAGATCCTGACCGCGGCCGAGAACCGGCGCGACCACCTGGTCATCGTCCTGGCCGGATACACCGCGGAGATCCGCGAGCTGCTGTCGAGCAACCCGGGTCTGCGGTCGCGGTTCTCGACCGTGATCGACTTCCCATCCTATTCGGCCGAGGAACTCCTGGCGATCGCCGTCGCGATCCTGGGCTCCGGCGGCGAGCGGCTGGCCGCCGACGCCGAGCGGGCGCTGCTCGCGCGGTTCGAACAGGTCGTGGACGCCGGGGCGATCGACTCGTTCGGCAACGCCCGCTTCGCCCGCGAGCTGTGTCTCAAGGCCGGAGCGCGGCGCGATCTGCGCCTGATCGGGACCCACGGCCATTCGGGCGTCCCGTCCACCGAGGAAATGACCACGATCGAAGAACCCGACATCGCGCGCGCCTTCGAAGAACTCGCGGGCGGCTCGCAGCACGGCCCAGCCGGGCCGAGGCGCTGGATCGGATGAGAGGCGGGGCAGTCATGTTGAGAATCCGCATTCTGGGTCTGCTGGAAGTCCGCACGGCCGAGGGGCCGGTCCCGATCAGCGGCCGCCACCATCCGCGGCTGCTGGCGATGCTGCTGGAGCAGGCGAACCAGGTGCTCCCGATCGACCGGCTGGTCGAGGGGCTCTGGGACCACGATCCGCCTGCGACCGCCACCAGGCAGGTGCAGAACATCGCCGCGGCCCTGCGCCGCCAGCTCGGCACGGCCGGAGACCGGCTCCAGAAGGTGGGGACGGGCTACCGGTTCGAGGTCGAGACCGACGAGCTCGACCTGCTCCGCTGCCGGCGAAGCGAGACCGAGGCGCAGGAGCACCAGGCGGCCGGACGCTCGGCCGAGGCCGAGCGGGCGCTCGGCGAGGCCCTCGCCGAATGGAGCGGCCCGTCCCTGGCCGGGCTGTCCGGAAGCACCGTCGAGGCGGCGGCGCGGCGGCTGGACGAGTACCGGCTCAAGCTGACCGAGGAGCGCATCGAGATCGGGCTGCACTTGGGGCGCCACGAACTGCTGGTGGACGAGCTGCGGCGGCTGCACTCCGAGCACCCGTTCCGGCAGCGCTTCGCCGAGCAGCTGATGCTGTCGCTCTACCGCTCCGGGCTCGGACCCGAGGCCCTCCGCGTCTACGCCGAGGCCGCCGAGCGGCTGGTCGAGGAGCTCGGGGTCGATCCCGGCAAGCCGCTGCGCGACCTGCACACGGCGATCCTG
Organism: Glycomyces salinus; assembly: GCF_016428645.1. GTDB lineage: Bacteria > Actinomycetota > Actinomycetes > Mycobacteriales > Micromonosporaceae > Glycomyces > Glycomyces salinus. Next base: position 27,274 of record NZ_JAELXW010000067.1, read on the forward strand.
CGCGAGGAGCCGAGCCTGGCCCCCGGAGCGGTCGAGGAGCCGGTCCGCTTCACGCCGGAGACACTGCCGGCCAGCACGGCCGTCTTCACCGGGCGGCACGAGAGCCTGGCCGCGCTGGACGAGTCGGCCGAGTCCGATTCGAGCCCGCTGGTCGTCCTGACCGGCGCCGGGGGTACGGGCAAGACGATGCTGGCCCTGCACTGGGGCCACCGGTCCTCGGCCCGATTCCCCGGCGGCCGGATCTACATCGACCTGCGTGGGTTCGCCCCGACCGGGGCCGCGCTGGAGACGGCCGAGGCCGCCCGCGTCCTGCTGGGCTCCATGGGGGTCGAGCCGCGGCGGATCCCGGCGGACCCCGACGCCCAGATCGCGCTCTACCGCAGCCGCATCGGCGAGGAGCGGCGGCTGCTCATACTCGACAACGCGCGCGACGCCGACCAGATTCGGCCGCTGCTGCCGGGTTCGCCGAACGTGCACACGCTGGTGATCAGCCGCCGCCGACTGGTCGGCCTCGCCGCCTCGCACGGGGCCCGGATCATCGAGGTCGGATCGTTCAGCCGGCGGGAGGAGATCGCGTTCCTGGAGCGGCACCTGGGACCGAAGCGGCTCGCGGCCGATCCGGGATCGGCCGAGCGGATCCTCTCGGCCTGCGCGGGGCTCCCGCTGGCGTTGGCGCTTGCGGCCGCCAGGGCCTCGACCCGCGCCGACTCGTCTTTGGGGGTCATCGCCGAAGGGCTGGAGACCTCCCGGCTCGACGCCCTGGCCGGCGACGAGGACTCGGTGGATCTGCGGGCGGTGTTCTCCTGGTCGTACCGCTCGCTCGACCCCGACACCGCCCGGCTGTTCGACCTGCTCGCGCTGATCCCGGGGCCCGATTTCGGGATCGAGAGCGCGGTCCGCCTCCACGGCGGCCCCAGGGGGGACGCCGGGCGGGCGCTCCGCGAGCTGCTCGACGCGAACCTGGTCGAGCACGGCCACCCGGGCCGCTACCGGCTCCACGACCTGGTCCGCCTCTACGCCTCCGAGACCGCCGCGGCCCGGCTGAGCGAGTCCGAGCGGTCCGAGGCGCTGCGGCGGCTGCTCGACTGGTACTGCGTCAACGCCGCCGCCTGCCGCTCACTGCTGTATCCGGAGTCGGTGGGGCTGGAAGACGCGACCGAATCCGACGCCGGTTCCCCGCCGTCGGCGCCCGAGGCGGCCCGATGGCTGAAGGCCGAGTGGATCAACCTCATCGCCGCCGTCGAGCACACCGCCGAGCACGGGCCGCCCGAATACGCCTGGCGGCTGGCCGACATGCTGCGCGGGTACATCTGGCTGGGCATGCTCGGCGACGACGGCTTCCGCATCGCCCGGGCGGCCCTGGTCGCGGCCGAGCGCGCCGGGGACAGGGCCGGCCTGGCCGCCGCCGAGCTGGTCATGGCCTGCGCGCTGATCCGCTGCAACCGGCTGGAGGAGGCGGTCCGACACGGGCGCGACGCGGCCGACATAGCCAGGAGGTTCGACTGGACCGCGGGCGCGGCCGCGGCCGAGGGGAACCTGGCGGCGGCCTCCTTCTACCGGGGGCGCATACCCGAAGGGCTGGGGCACGCCCACGCGGCGCTGCACGCGAACCGGGCGGTCGGCGAATGCCGCGCCGAGTGCACCAACCTGCATTGGCTGGGCATCCTCCACTCGCTCGTGGGCGAGCTCGAGAAGGCGATCGAGTACTTCGAGTCGGCGCTGGACCTCGCCGTGGCCACCGGCACCGCCTCGGTGCGGGCGGTCATGCTCACGCACATGGCCGAGGTCCAACTGTTCCGCGGGCGGACCGACCTGGCCGCGGCCCACCTGGCCGAGGCGACCGAACTGGAGCGCACCGGGGCCGGCTTCGACCGCTCCGGGGACATCATGGGCGCCACCGCCAGGCTCCGGCTGGCCTCCGGACACGAGCGTGAGGCGCTGGCCCTCGGACAGCGGGTCCTCGAGTCCCGCACCGACGCCGCCGACCACCGGATCAGGATGCACGCGCTGGTGGCGGTGGCCTCGGCCTACGAGGCACTCGGCGACCACGCGGCCGCGATCGCCCACTTCGACCGCATCCTGGTCGAGACCGCCGACGAGCCCACGATGTTCCACCGGGTCGAGGCCATGGCGGGCCTGCCGGGGGCGCTGCTGCACAGCGGCGAGCCCGACCGCGCCAAGGCCGCGGCGCAGCGCGCCCTGTGGACCGCCGAGGAAGCGGGCTACCGGTTCCTGCAGGGCCGGGCGCTCAACCATCTGGCCGCGATCGCCGTGAAGTCCGGAAAGCCCGGCGAAGCCGGTGAACTGGCACACCGGGCTCTGGGCATACACCGGCAGTCAGGGCATCGCCCCGGTGAAGTGACTTCACAGTCCATTCTCGCCGATATAGCGGTCACGGACGGTGGGACCGAATGCACCGTTCCCTCCTGGAACCGGCCGCGCTACGCGCGCGTGGCCAGCGTCACTCCGAGAATGACCGGCGAGCAGGAGTAGCCGGCTGGCGCTCCCCCGCATTTCGGTCGGAGACGACCGGTGCCTGTCCTTCAGGGCGCCAATACATCAGCGTTTCCGGGGCCGATCAGATCCCGGTTCGCACGAGTGATCCGTGCAGAATCCGTGCGGGAACCATGCCCAGTACGATCATGATCGAATTCGCCCGGTGACCGCGAAGCCCGAAGACCGACCGGTCAATACTTCGACTGAAAGGCCGAACGTGCGCCCTCTACGACTTGTCCTGCCGCTGACGCTCACGGTGCTCGCCGCCTCGGCTTGCAGCCTCTTCAGCCAGACGATCTCCGGCGAGGACCTCTCCGAGGCGGCCGCGGACACACTGGAGCCGCAGCTCGGGGAGCGGCCCGAGGTCGACTGCGGCGACGACGACATCACCCCCGCCGAGGGCGACGAGGTCGACTGCACGATGATCGACCCCGCCACCGACCTGGAACTCGACATGGTCGTGACCTTCACCGGCGTCGACGGCGACCAGTGGGACATCGAGGTCGAGGTGTTCCCGGCCGAGGGCGCGGACGACCAGACCCAGGCCGAGGAGCCGGCCGAGGTGGAGTCCGAGGACACGGGGGCGACGCCTCCCCGCGACGGGGAGATCGCGGCCGCCGACATCGCCGAGGCCGCCGAGGACGCGCTGGAACCGCAGCTCGGGGCGCGCCCCGAGGTCGACTGCGGCGAGGTCAACTACGTTCCCGAGGATGGCCGGATCGTCTACTGCACGATGATCGACCCGGACAGCGGCGAGGAGTACTCGGCCACGGTCACCTTCACCGGCGTCGAAGGCGACCAGTGGCAGGTCCTGGTCGAGGTGCCGGACTACCCCTAGCCGGTTGCCGCGCGGCGCTAGCCTGTGCGGTGCCCGCGCCCCCAGCCCCAGAAGGAAGTGCCCACCGTGACCGACCAGCCCTACGGCCCGCGGTACTCGCAGCCCGACCAGCCGCCCAAGCGGAACGCCGAACACGCCTTCGAGGACCGGATCAGGTTGGGGCGCGACGTCATCGTCGGCTCGGTCCTGGTCCTGGCCGTGGTCGCGCTCTGTGCCGTCGCGGCCTGGTACGGGATGCTCGTGGCCGACGCGTTCTGGACGCCGGTCCCGATGTCGCTGCTGGCCGTCGCGTTCGTGCTGTTCCTCGTCGAGGTCTGGTACTTCGTGCTCCGGGAGGGCCGGACGCCGATGCTCGGGGCGGCCGTGGCCGTCCACCTAATACTGTTCGCGATGCCGGTCGTGGTGTTCATCGGCGTCAACGAGCAGGTGCTGACCGAGCGCGGCGTCACCGAGACATGCACGGTCACCTCGCAGGAGATGGTCTACGTCCGCCGCGACGGCGATCGTGAGCGCAAGTACGACCACACCCTGGAGTGCCCGACCGCCGGGGAGCTCACCCAGCGGACCTCGCCGAACCGCCGCTTCGAGGTGGGCGAGCAGGTCGTGATGACCTACGATCCCGAAGGCCGGGCCGGGCACCGCACTGGTGAGCCGATCGGCTCGCCGCTGGCGCTGTTCGGCGCGATCGCGGCGGCGGCGTTCGCGGTCGGCACGACGGTGCGGGTGGTCTACCTGCGCAGCCGGTCGCGCCGCGGCGCTCGACGGCGGGCCGCGTTCGGCGCGCCCGCTCCGTAGACGGTCGAGCTCGCTCTGAGAGGGCGTGCCCCGATCGGCGGATGTGGACTCCGGTCGGCCGCGATACCATCGGTGGCCTGCCGACCACGGGGGCGATTTTGGGCGAGGCGACTGAGGCGGTCGTGCTGCTCGGCGAGGACGGAACGCCGATCGGACACGAGCGCAAGGACACGGTGCACGGGCCGGACACCCCGCTTCACCTGGCGTTCTCCTGCTACGGTTTCGACGCCGAGGGGCGAGTGCTGGCGACCCGGCGGTCGATCGCCAAGCGGGCCTTTCCGGGGGTATGGACCAACACCTGCTGCGGCCATCCCGGTCCCGGCGAGTTCATGGAGTCGGCCGTGGCCAGGCGCCTGCGCTCCGAGTTGGGCGTCGCGCCCCGGGACCTGGTGTGCGCGCTGCCGACGTTCCGCTACCGGGCCGAGTCGGGCGGGGTGGTCGAGAACGAGATCTGCCCGGTCTACCTGTGCCGCATCGACGGCGACCCCGCGCCGGATCCCGCCGAGGCCGACCGCGTCGACTGGATCGCCTGGCCCGACTACGTCGCGTGGGCGGCCCGCTCCGGCTCCGACCTGTCGCCGTGGTCGCGGCTCCAAGTCGAGCAGCTGCGGCGCTGGGGCCTGGTCGAACGGTTCCTGGACGCTTGACGGGCGCCGCGGTCCGCGGCGCCCGCACCCGGTCACTTCCCGGTGAACGACGCCGGTCGCTTCTCCAGGAACGCCCGCATCCCCTCCTTCTGGTCGTCGGTAGCGAAGAGCGCGTGGAAGACCCGGCGCTCGTAGCGGACGCCGTCGGCCAGGCCCGTCTCCAGGGCGCGGTCGACGCAGTCCCGGGCGGCCTTGACCGCGACCGAGCCGTGGCCGGCGATCTGCTCGGCGACCTCGGTGGCCTCGGCGAGCAGGCGGTCGGCCGGAACGACCCGTGAGACCAGGCCGATCCGCTCGGCCTCGGCGGCGTCGACCGGCCTGCCGGTGAGGATCATGTCCATCGCCTTGGCCCTGCCCACCAGCCTGGTGAGCCGTTGCGTGCCCCCGATGCCGGGGATGACGCCGAGGGTTATCTCGGGCTGGGCGAACTTGGCGTTGTCGGCCGCGATGACGAGGTCGCACATCATCGCCAGTTCGCAGCCGCCGCCGAGCGCGTACCCGGCGACCGCGGCGATCTTCGGGGTGCGCAGGGCCGCGAACGCCTCCCAACCGCCGAAGAAGTCCTCGGTCATCATGTCGGCGGCCGATTTCCCGACCATCTCGGCGATGTCGGCTCCGGCCGCGAAGGCCCGCTCCGAGCCGGTGATCACGAAGCAGCCGACGCCGGAGTCGCGGTCGAGCGGTTCCAGCGCCTCGACCAGCTCGGTCATCAGCTCGGTGTCGAGGGCGTTGAGGACCTCGGGCCGGTGCAGGCGCACCCGCACGACCCGTCCGGTGCGTTCGATCTTCAGTCGCATGACGTCTTCCTTCCTCAGGAGTCCCATATGGCGCCGTACGAGGGGATGCCCCTGCGCTCGAGGCCGTGGACGACCCGCCAGGTGAGTTTCTTGTTGGAGATGCAGATGACCGCCTCGGCGCCGAAGTCTCGGTAGGCGGCGTAGGCCAGGCCCACCAGGTCGGGCCTGCCGTGCTCGGCGGTGTCCCAGATCCGGGCGTCGGGCTGGACGGCGAGGATCTCGTCGACCAGTTCGTCGCCGAACGTCTCCCGCGGAGCCCGGGTCGACCAGACCAGGAGCGCCGGCACCTCTTGCGCCAGCAAGTGGGGCAGGCACGGGCCGATGCCGCTGCCGGTGGCCACGTACACGACCTTGCGGAACAGGACCTCGATGTTGGCCACGCCGGCGGTGGTGATGCCCTTGACCCACACGTGATCGGGCATGTCGTCGATGAACCGGCCGGTCCAGTCGCCCGCGCGCGAGATCGTCAGCCGGAAACCCCGCTCGCCTGGCGCTGGGATGTTGGCGAACGAGTGCCACTCCAGCAGCGGGGAGCGGCTGATCGCGGTCGAGGAACCGGCGAACGGCTTGCGGCCGTGCGTGAACCGGGCGATGGCCACGTGCGACGATGGCCGTTTGATGTCCACCGGCACCCGGCGCAGGCGAGTCCACGGCGCGGCGATCGCCACGGTGAGCACGCACAGGACCCAGAACTCCGGGGAGGCGAACGGCGAGACGCCGGTGTGTCCGATCTGGACGAGGGTCAGGGCCCACAGCAGGACCAGCGACAGCCAGCCGCCGAAGCGGTGGACCAGCTCGAACCTGTTGTGGTGTTTGGCCCGCAGCCTCGGCAGCGTCATCACCACGATGCAGACGAACAGCGCCACGAGCGCGTACGCCAGCACGAGGACGTCGGTCGGCGCGCCCTGGGCGGTGGCCAGTCCGACGAACGCGCCGAACCACAGCGTCCCCGAAAGCGCTCCTCCGACGTGCAGGCCGCCGAAGTGGTACACCTTGGCCAGCGTCCAGCGCACGCGCAGCGGCCAGGTGACCGGCGCTGCCGTGGCCAGCCGGAACAGCAGGTTGATCAGGCGCTGGCGGCGGATCAGGATCGCCAGGGCGAAGTTGACCAGCGCGGCGCGGGAGGCGAGCTCGGGGCTGACGCGATCGGGCAGCGCCAGCGCCAGGACCACCAGGTTCACCGCGATCACGGTCGCGGCCAGCCGGTTGTAGTGCATCAGCGCCGGATGCTTGAAGAGGCGCCGCGCCCGCGGGAGGAGGGGCGGGAGCGCGACGTCCTGGGTCGCGGTCTCTTTGAGGAGGCTCATGCCGCCGCACCTCCTTCGGCGCGCGCGAGGCGGGCGAGCAGCGCTTTGTCGATCTTGCCGCGGCTGGTCAAGGGCAGGGCATCGATCGCGTGGACGGTGTCCGGCACGCAGTAGTACGGCAGGGCCGCGGCCACGGCGTCGCGGGCCCCGGCCGGGTCGACGGCGGCGGGTTCGACGAACGACACCAGCGTGCGGTCGTCCAGTTTGACCGTGGCCGCCCGGGCGCAGCCGGGCACGCCCTCCAGGACGGCGGACACCGAGTCCAGTTCGACTCGGAATCCGCGGATCTTGACCTGGTCGTCGGTGCGTCCGAGGTGCTCCAGTTCACCGTCGTCGGTCCAGCGGCCCAGGTCGCGGGTGCGGAACATCATCCGGCCGCCGCCCAGGAACGGATCGGGCGCGTACCGTTCAGCGTTGAGCCCGGGGTCGGCCAGGTATCCGGCCGAGACGCAGTCGCCGCCGGCCCACATCTCGCCGACCTCGCCGATCGGGAGCGGTTCGCGCCGCTCGTCGAGGATGTAGACGGTGTTGTTGGGCGTGGGCCTGCCGATGGTGAGGCGCTCGTTGCCGGGGCGGTGCCGCTGCATCGTGTTCACGATGGTGGTCTCGGTCGGGCCGCACCCGTTGTAGAAGGTGCTGCGCTCCGCCCACCGGTCGGCCAGCGCGCGGGGACAGGGCTCGCCTGCGACGGCGACGGTCCGGACCGGTCCGCACGCGGCGGGGTCGATCCGGGACAGGATCGTCGGGGTCGCTATCAGGACCTCGGCCCTGCGGGCGGTCGCTTCGATGTCGTCGCCGCGGATGAGGAGCGTGCCGCCGTGGGTGAGGCAGCCGAGGATCTCCCAAGCGGCCATGTCGAAGGCGATGTTGAGGATCTGGGCGACGGTGGTCCCGGGCCGGATGCCGAGGTCACCGGGCCGGGTGAACAGCAGGTTCGCCACGTTGCCGTGGGTGACCTCGACGCCGTTGGGCTTCCCGGTGGTGCCCGAGGTGAACAGGACGTAGCAGGCCCGCTCGGGCGCGGAGTGGACGCGGGGGGCCGGGGGGTCGGTCCGGTCGGCCATGGCCGCGTCGATGTCGATGGCGGTGTGGCCCGCAGGGAGGTCCACGGGCGCGCCGGACTCGGTGAGGACGACCTCGACCGCGGCGGTCCGCAGGATATGCCGGAGTGCCGGGGTCCGGACCATCCTGGCGTCCTGCGGCACGTAGGCGGCGCCGGCCTTGAGGATCGCCAGGATGCCGACGACCATCGGGATGCCGCGGCGGACGACGAGCGCGACGCGGTCGCCCGGGCGGACGCCGTGCCGGGCGAGGCGGGCGGTCAGGCGGGCCGCGTGGCGTTCGAGTTCGCCGTAGGTGATGCGGCGTCCTTCGTGCTCGGCGGCGATCGCGGCGGGCGTCGCGGCGGCGTGCCGCTCGATCGCTTCGTGGATCGACAGCCGGGGGACCGCGCGGGTCGGGCCCCAGCCGAACCGGCGGAACCGGTCCGTGTCGCCGTCCGGTGCGGGAGGCAGGACCGAGAGGCCGGGTCTCGGCCCGGGTCTGGCGATGAGGCGTGTTCCGTTCGACCCTCGGTCCTCTATGTGTTCTATTCGTCGCTTGGGGTAGTCGATTTCAGGCATGGTTGTACCTCGGTTTCGTTGTCGGTGATCGGGCCTCGGCCCGATGGCGATCCGGGCCCGAATGCCGCCGGGAATGAGCGACCCGGGCCCGTTCATAAGTACATTGCGGATAGAGTGATTTCGTCGGCGACACCGAATTGCTTCACGGCACACTGATCCATTCCGGTGACCATTCGGCTCGGATAGATTTTGGGCAGCGCGATATCAGGAAATGGCCGTGACCTCTCCGACCCGGGGGGCGGGCGTGTGTTCACCGAGAGGCTGTAATGCTTTGGACCAGCGGTAACGATGCGATTCGACTGCGCATTCGACATCGAAGGAACCCGTTGTCGCAGGTCCGATAATGCGGTCTTCCAACTCCTTTCAAGTCTGATATCCGCAATTGTGGAAGCGCTAACAATATGAAAGTATAAACACGTGAAGATATCAAGTCAATGCCCTCACTTGCCGAAAAGGCTTAAGGAACTCTTACAGAAGCGCACCCGAGGCATCGAATCCGAATGGCCCACCGCGCGGATCCGCGGGCGCGTTCAGGTCCGCTCTCCGGCAAGCAGTTCCGCGAGGTGGAGCGTCGGGACCCGCTCCAGGTCGTCGAGCTGGACCCGGCACGACATGCCGTCGGCGAGCACGACCGCGTCCGGATTGGACCTGACCGCGGGCAGCAGGTGCGTCTCGGCGACCGCCGATGAGACCTCGTAGTGGCCCTCCTCCATACCGAAGTTGCCGGCCAGCCCGCAGCAGCCGGGCACCTCCACGACGCGCGCTCCGGCCCGCTCCAGCAGCGCCCGGTCGGTCCCCCACCCGAACACCGCCCGCTGGTGGCAGTGCGGCTGGGCGACCACCTCGGTCCCGGTCAGGTCCGGCAGCGGCAGCTCCAGGCGGTCGATCACCTCGGCGAGGCTGAGCAGGTTCTCTGCGACCGTCCGCGCCTCGGGCGCGTCGGTCAGCTCCAGCGCGTCGCTGCGGAGCGAGGCCAGGCAGGACGGTTCGAGGCCGACCACCGGCACTCCCGATTCGACGTAGGGGGCCAGGGTCCGCACGGCCCGCTCCACCCTCGCCCGGGCCTGGTCCAGTTGGCCGGTGGTGATCCAGGTGAGCCCGCAGCATGCGTCCTCGGCGATGACGCGCACCGAGAGCCCCCGGGACTCCAGGTAGCGGACGGCCGCGAGCCCCGAGCCGGGAAGGAAGCGGTCGGTGAAAGTGTCGGCCCACACCCACACGTCCGGGCGCGCCGAGGCGTCGGCGGTGGCGGCGGTCCGCCGCAGCGTCCGGCGGGCGATCTCGGGGATCGAGCGGCGCCGGTCGATGCCCGCGATCCGCTTGGCCAGACGGGCGATCGGCCGCAACCGCAGCGAGGCATTGGCCACTGCCGCCAACGGCGCGCCCAGCCGCACCCACTGCGGCAGCCGCCCGAGCGCCAGGTGGCTGCGCGGCCGGCGCTCGACGGCGTCGGGGCCGTCGTAGCGCTGGTAGAGGGCCTCGGACTTGTACGTGGCCATGTCGACCCCGGTGGGGCAGTCGGTGGCGCAGCCCTTGCACGACAGGCACAGGTCGAGCGCCTCGCCGACGGCCGGGTCGCCCAGGCCGTGCAGCAGCTCGCCGTCGAGGGCCTCCTGGAGGACCCGGGCCCGGCCGCGGGTGGTGTCCTTCTCCTCGCGGGTCGCCAGGTACGAGGGGCACATGACGCCGCCGGGCCGCGGCGCGACGCACTTGCCGACGCCGGTGCAGCGGTGGGCGGCCGCGGCGAGGTCGCCGTCGTCGTGGACGAGCCGCAGCCCGGTCCGCGCGGGCGGCGCGGCCGGGCGCACCGGCCGCAGGTCGTCGGTGATCGCGGCGGGGTCGACGATGTTGCCGGGGTTCATCAGGCCCTCGGGGTCGCCGAGCCGCTTGACGGCGCGGAACAGGTCGATGGAGGCCGGGTCGTACATGCGGTCAAGCAGTTCCGAGCGCGACCGGCCGTCGCCGTGCTCGCCCGAGAGCGACCCGCCGTAGTCGGCGAGCCTGTCGGCGCAGGCGGTCATGAACTCCCGGAAGCCCTGCGCGCTCGCGGAGTCGCCGGCGGCGAACGGGAAGTCGATGCGGCAGTGGACGCACCCGTCTCCGAAGTGGCCGTACGGGACCCCGTGGAGGCCGTGGTCAGCCAGGAGGGACTCGAAGTCGCGCAGCCACGCGCCGAGGTGCTCGGGCGGCACGGCGGCGTCCTCCCAGCCGGAGTAGGCCGGGGTCGGCAGGGAGCGGCTGGCCAGTCCGGCGCCGTCCTCGCGGATGCGCCACAGCGCGGTCGCCTCGCCCGCGTCGGCCACCGTCCGGGAGTCGGTCGCGCCGGAGGCGGCGATCAGGGCCGGGACCAGGTCCCCGGCGTCGGCCCCGGCGAACTCGACCAGGAGCCAGCCGCCGCCGCGCGGCAGGGCGGGGACGGCGCGGCGCTCGCGCACCAGGTCGACGATCCGCGAGTCGAGCCCCTCGCAGGCGATCAGCCGGCCGGCGGCGGCGGCCAGAAGCGCAGGGACCGCGTCGGCGGCTTCGGACATGGTCGGGTACCCGAGCGCCAGCAGCCGCCGATCGGGCTCGTCGGGCACCAGGTCCACCGTCGCTTCGAGCACGGTGGCCAGGGTGCCTTCGCTGCCGACCAGGAACCGGTCGACGCGGCGGCCGTTCTCGGGCAGCAGGTGCTCGAGGCTGTAGCCGCTGACCTGGCGTCCGAACCGCCCGAACGCGGTGCGCAGATGCTCCAGGTTCCGGTCGGCCAGGGCGGCGAGGCCCACGGCGGTCGGGTCGTCGGCCCCGGCGCCCGAGGAGCCGTAGGTCGCCTGCCGGCCGGTCCCCCACACGACGGTGAGCCCCTCGACGTTGTCGGCGGTGCGCCCGTAGCCGAGCGCCCTTGAGCCGCAAGCGTTGTTGCCGATCATCCCGCCGATGGTGCAACGGGTGTGGGTGGACGGGTCCGGGCCGAACCGGAGCCCGTGGGCGGCCGCGGCCCGTTGCAGGTCGGCGTGGACGACGCCGGGTTCGACGACCGCCGTCCGCGACTCGGGGTCGACGCCGAGGATCCGGTCGAGGCCGCGCGTGTCGATCACGATGCCGGGGCCGACCGCGTTGCCCGCGATGGAGGTCCCGGCCCCGCGCATGGTCACCGGGACGCCGAGCTCCCGGGAGGTCTCGTGCGCGGCCAGCACCTCCTCGCGGTGCCGGGCCCGGACGACCACCTGGGGCACCACCCGGTACAGGCTCGCGTCGGACGAATAGAGGGCACGGCCCAGCGGGGAGGAGTCGACCGTCCCGATCCCCTTCGAGGAGAGGGCGGCGGTCAGGTCCGCGATCGCAGAGGACGTCGTCACAGTGCGCTCCCTTCCGTTCGTGGTGGACGATACGGCCTCAGAGCTCGAAGTACCCCTCGGGATTCACGCTCAGCCCGAGGCCCGGTCCCGATCTTCGATGATTCCGGCCAAGGCCGCGGCGGTGCGGGCCACGGTCCGGTCCGCATCGCCGGTCAGTCCTTTCAGGGCCTCCAGCGCGGCCGCGCTCGGCAGTTCGGCGAGCGCCTGGACCAGGCGCAGGCGCACCGCGGGATCGCCGTCGGGCGCGGCGAGCCGGTCGGCCAGGGCGGCGGTGATCCCCTCGGCCCGTTCGGGGTCGCGCGCCAGGGCCCCCAGGACCTCGGCGGCCTCGACGTCGTTGGCTCCCTCGATCACCATGCCCACCAGGGTAGGCACGGCCTCGGCCAGGCCGCGCGAGCCCAGTTCGAGCGCGGTGCGCCCTCGGACGGTCGGGTCGGGGTCATCGAGGGCTTCGGCGAGCGCCGCGGTCGCCTCGTCGCCGGGGATCTCGGCCAGCGCCACCACCGCGCGTCGCCGCACTTCGGCGTCCTCGGAGTCCAGGCCGCGCGCCAGGCTCGCGGCCACGTCGCGGTCGGCGCGGGCGAGCGCCCACCGCAGGGCCCCGGCGACGTTCAGGTCCGATTCGGACAGGACAGCCTCGGCCAGAAGTTCGGCGGGCACCTGCGCGTCGGCCGCGGGGGCCAGGACCGCCTGCTGCCGCCTGGAGGCGCTCGGCGATCCCAGCCCGCGCAGGAGTTCGACGATGCGCAGGACGTCCTCCCAGCCGGACGGCTCCGATGCGTCGACCGCGCGGAGCCGTCCCAGCAGCTCCCGTTCCCGGCTCAGCCGCCGCTCGGTCTCCCGGATGAGGTCGCCGACGAGCGCGGCGGGCGTGAACTCGGGGTCTTCGAGGACGCGCCCGATCTGCCGCAGCGACAGGCCGAGGGTACGCAGGCTCTCGACGTGGAAGATCCTGCGGATGTCCTCGGCGGTGTACTCGCGGTAGCCGCCGGCGGTGCGGCCGGTCGGCCGCACCAGGCCGAGGGCGTCGTAGTGCCGGAGCATCCTGGTGCTGACGCCCGAGCGGCGCGCGACCTCACCGATCAGCATCGGAGCCGGTCCTCTCTTCGCCGCCGAGCGCGACGATCCGCTTGGCCGCTTCGACGTCGAGCTCGAACGCGGCGTCGGGGTCGTTCAGGAGCCGCTCGGTGGCCCTGGCGTGCGCGGCAACCGTCGGGTCCTCGCTGTCGGCCGCGGTCGCGAGCACCGCCTCGGCCGCCTCGCCGAGCGCGACGAGGGCGCGGCTCAGGCTGCGCTGCATCTCCCGGTCGCCGCGGCCGAGCTGGGAGGCCAGTTCCGCGGCGAGTTCCTTCTCCTGCCCGTCGGGCACGAGGACCACCGCGGCCCGCCACGCGCTCCGCGCCGTCTCGTCGTCGCGGTCGCGCAGCAGGGACGGCGTGATCTGCGGCCAGGCGCTCGCGTCGCCGATCTTGGAGAGCGTGTGCAGGGCCTGGGCGCGGGCCTGCGGGTGCTCCGAGCGCAGCTGGGCGAGCAGCCTGGGCACCGTCAGCTCCGGCGGGAGCCGGGTCAGGGCCCAGGTGAGCATGTCGCGCACGTAGAAGTCGGGTTCGATCGCGGACCGGGCCACGAGGGTGTCGGCCGCGTCCGGGTCGGGATGCGTTCCGGCCGCGAGCGCGGCTTTGAGCCGCGTCGAGGAGCTGCGGACGGCCAGGGCGTCGGCCAGGCGCGTGCCCTGCGGGTTCGTGTGTGGCGTGTTCATGTCGACCACCTCCAGCGCCCAAGTAAAGACCTTGACACCGTGTCAATGTCAAACGCGATCAGTCTCGCCGGGGCCGGGCGCCCCCTCAAGGCATGTCGGAACTTGTTCAATTTCTTAGTATGATGTTCGTTCATTTCCTCTTCTGGAAGGACCACCCCGTTGGAGTCGAACCGCACGAAGACCCCCCGGTCGCTGCCGTTCGGACCGGGTCGGGCACTGCTCGATACCGGCACCGGCGCTCCCGAGCTGTTCGTCGCCGACCGGCACCGCCTGGACGGCAGGGAGGCCGACCTCGACCTCGCCGCCCGCGCCATCGAGCGCAACTTCGACCTCGACGGCACCGCCCACCTGTCGATCATGCTGTCCGAGACCACCGCGGCGATCGCGGCGGCCCTGGAAGAGGCCGGGCAGGGCGAGCGCGCCGAGCGGCTGCGGTCGCTGCTGGTCGACCCGCTCATCAACGACCAGGACTGGCACCTGGTCCTGTGGATGCGCTCGCGGCCGATCGGCCCGGGGAAACGGCGATGACCGCTCTCCGGGCCGGTCGGCCGCCGAGGGCTAGGCCCAATGCCGTTCGGTTAGGGGTCTGCGTAGACGAT
>NZ_JAELXW010000068.1 GCF_016428645.1 Glycomyces salinus
ACGGCGATGCCGTATCCCAGGGGCGCGAGCACGATCGCCGTGCCGAGCACCGCGATCAGGCTCAGCAGCCGCCTCGATCGTCGAATGGGTCTCATGGGGTCCTCCCTTAATAGTTAGGAACTTTGACTATTTATTCATGACCATACGGAGCCCGGGTCGCCAAGTCAATAGATTCATCAAGATCAATGGCGCGCTTCTCGTCGAAGGACGGGCTAGCCGTGGTGGAGCTTCGGGACGTCGGCCAGAAGCGACCGGGTGTAGTCGTGCTCCGGGTCGGCCACCACCCGCTCGGCCGGGCCGGATTCGACGATCCGGCCCCGGTGCATCACCAGGATCCGGTCGGCCAGGTAGTACGCCTGCCCCAGGTCATGGGTCACGAACAGCACCGACAGGTCGCGATCCCGCCGGAGGTCGGCCAGGAGGTTGAGCACCGTGACCCGCACCGACGCGTCCAGCATCGAGGTGGCCTCGTCGGCGATCAGCAGCCGCGGCCGCAGCATCAGGGCCCGGGCGATCATGGCCCGCTGCAATTGGCCGCCGGAGAGCTCGTGCGGGCGCTTGGCCGCGGTCCGGTCCGGATCCAGCCCCACCGCGGCCAGGGCCGCCCCGGGGTCGGCCACGTCGCGGTCGGCGGGGGCGAGGAGCCGCCGGGCCGCGGCCAGGGTCGCGCCGACCCGCCGGTACTGGTGGAAGGCGGCGAACGGGTCCTGGAAGACCGCCTGGACCGCCCGCCAGTAGCGGCGGCGCCCGGCGCCCCGCAGGCCGGTGACCTCCCGGCCGTCGAACTCGATCCGGCCCGCGGTGGGATCGAGCAGACGAAGCAGCAACCGTCCGAGGGTGGACTTGCCCGATCCGCTCTGGCCGACCAGCGCCACCACCTCACCCGGAGCGATGGCCAGGTCGACCGCGTCGACCGCGCACACCTCGAGCCGGCCGCGGCCGAAGGTCTTGGTCAGTCCCCGGGCGCGGAGCATGGGTTCCTCAGCGGGCATCGGCGGGCTCCTTCGCGGGGTCGCGCAGCCAGCAGGCGGCCGCGGCCGGGCCGGTCTCGATCAGGGCGGGCCGGCGGGCGCGGCACTGCTCGGTCGCCTCGGCGCAGCGGGGCGCGAAGGCGCAGCCGGGCTCGCGGGCGCGCAGGTCCGGCGGCGAGCCGGGGATGCCGTCGAGGCGGCGTTCGCGCGTGCCGGGCTCGGGCACCAGGACCGAGGCGAACAGGGCCTTCGAATAGGGATGCCGGGGCCGCTCCACCAGGGTCCGGGCCGGGGCCTGCTCGACCACGCGCCCCGCGTACATGACCGCGATGCGGTCGGCCAGTTCGGACAGCAGCGCCACGTCGTGGGTGATGAGCACGATGCCCTCCACCAGTTCCTCGTCGACCAGGCGGCGCAGCAGGTTCATCAGCAATCGCTGGGAGGAGACGTCGAGCGCCGAGGACGGCTCGTCGGCGACCAGCAGACGCGGGTCGCGCAGGGTCGCCAGGGCGGCGACGACGCGCTGCCGCATGCCGCCGGACAACTGGTGGGGGTAGGCGTCCAGCACCCGTGGTGGCAGGTCGAGCTCTTCGAGGCGGGCGGCGGTACGCGCGGCGGAGGCCGACCGCTTGATCCGGCCGGGTCCGGCCGCGAGTATGTCGTGGGCGGCCGCTCCGATGCGGCGGGTCGGGTTGAGCGCGCCGAGGGCGCCCTGCGGGAGCAGCGCGACGGTGCCTCCTCGCAGGGAGCGGTGCGATTCGATGTCGGCCAGGTCGATCTCGGTACCGGCGATGCTCATGGTTCCGGAGTCGACGCGCAGGGCCGGTTTCGGGTTGAGCGACAGCACGGAGGCCAGTGTGGACTTGCCGCAGCCGGACTCCCCGACGATGCCGAGGATGCGGCCGGGTTCGACGGCGAGTTCGGCTCCGTCGAGGGCGTGGTAGCGGCGCTCGGCTGTGGCGTAGTGGGCGCGCAGGTCCCGGATGGTCGCGAGCGTCATGCGGTCTCCTTCCGGCCGCGGAGCCGGGGGTTGAACACCGAGTCGAGGCTGGACTGGACCAGCAGCAGCGAGAAGGTGATGGCGGTGATGAGCACGGTGGGGGCGCCGAAGACCCACCACTGGCCGCCGCGGATGGACTCCCAGGCGATGGCCCAGTGGAGCATCACGCCGAGGGAGGTGGTGCCGGTCGGTCCGAGCCCGAGCAGGCTCAGGGCGGCCTCGGCCAGGATGGCCCCGTACAACTGGATGACGAAGGCCATCACGATGTAGGAGAGCATGTAGGGCAGCAGTTCGACGCCGATGATGCGCCAGGTGCGCTCGCCCGAGAGGCGGGCGATGTCGACGTGTTCGCGTTCGCGCAGGCTGGCGATCTGGGCGCGGACGGCGCGGGCGGTCCACGGCCAGGAGACCGCGCCGATGCACAGCCCGAGGACGGTGACCGAGCGGGTGTCCAGGCTGATCGACAGCAGCAGGAGCACGATGATCGAGGGGATGGTGATCATGATGTTGGTCAGCCCCATGAGCACCTCGTCGGCGAGGCGGCCGAGGTACCCGGCGAGGGTGCCGACGGCGACGCCGATGAGCGTACCGATCCCGCCGGCCAGGAGGCCGATGTAGAGGGAGGTCCTAACGCCGTGGACTAGCTGGACGCCGACCGACCGCCCGAGGTGGTCGGTGCCGAGCAGGAAGTCCGCGCCCGGTGCGGTGAAGGCGGTGCCGAGCAGTTCCTCGGGGCCGGCCGATGCGGCGATCGGTCCGATCAGCCCGGTGGCGACGATGGCAACGAAGACCGCTGCCGCGATGAAGGTCCGGGCCGGCAGAGATCTGAGCGCGTTCATCGCTCCCCTTTCTCGGCGGCTCGGATGCGCGGGTCGATCAGCCCGTAGAGGACGTCGACAAAGAAGTTGGCGGCCAGGACCGCGATCAGGACCAGGAGGGTGACCGCCTGGATGACGGGGTAGTCCTTATTGAGGATGGCGTCGTACAGCAGCGTCCCGATGCCCGGGTAGGAGAAGACGATCTCGGTCAGCAGCGCCCCGGCCACGAGCGTGCCGATCGCCAGCGCGAGGCCGGTGATCTGCGGGAGCATCCCGTTGCGGAAGATGTAGGCGACGATCTTGCGGTCGGGCAGGTCGAAGCTCCGGGCGAAGCCGACGTAGTCGGCGTCAATCTCGTAGACGGCCATCGAGCGCATGCCGATCGCCTGGCCTCCGATGAAGACCAGCAGGAGCGACAGGAACGGCAGGAACCAGTGGGAGAGCGCGTCGGCGGCGAACGCGGCCGACCACTCCGGCCGCATCCCGAACGACCAGCCGCCGCCGGTGGGGAACAGCGGCAGCGCCACCGCCAGCCCGTACAGCAGCAGCACGGCCAGGCAGTAATAGGGCGCGGCGGACAGGAAGAGGCTGGTCAGGTACACGCCTCGGTCGAAGCCGCCGCGTCGGTAGGCGGCGACCGCGCCGATGAGGTTCCCGATGATCCAGCCGAGGGCGACCGCCGGGACCTGGAGGAGGATCGTCCACGGCAGGGTGTCGGCGACCATGGTGGAGACGTCGGCGGGGTAGCGGCTGAAGGAGGTGCCGAAGTCGCCGCGCATGACGTTGCCCACATAGGTGGCGAATTGCTCCCACAGGCCCTGGTCAAGCCCGAACTCGTGGATGTAGGTCTCGTAGACGCGCTGCTTGGATTCGCTGGAGGCGCCCCGGCCGAGCGACGCGGCGACGAGGGTGTCGACCGGGTTGCCCGGCAGCATTCGGGGCAGGAAGAAGTTGAGCCCGAGCGCGGCTGCGAAGGCGGCCGCGTACCAGCCGAGCTTGCGCAGCAGGTGTCGCAGGAAGGCCATGTCTAGGCGTCGGCCGGGGTGATGCGCGAGAGGATCTGGACGCCGGTCATGCCCTGCATGGGGGCGCAATAAGGGTCGTCCTCGGTGGGGAAGCCGGTCCAGTTCGCCTCGTTGACCTGGTAGAACTCGAGGGGCCGGTACATCAGGGGGATGGCGGGGGCCTCCGAGCGCAGGAGGTCGTCGAGCTGGGTGTAGGCGGCCTTGCGGCTCTGGTCGTCGGCGGCGGCGGCCTCGTCGAGCAGGCCGGGCACGGCCTCGTTCCGGTAGCGTCCGAAGTTCCAGAAGGCCGTCTCGCCGACCGGGGGCACTTCGCGGTCGTCGAGGACATCGCGGATCCGCGACCAGGGGCTGGAGGGGGCGACGTCGGAGACGTACCACAGCACCATGTCGAAGTTGCCGTTCGCGAGGTTGTCGTTCACTTCGGACCAGTCGGAGAACTCGGTGGCGATCTCGATCCCGGCGTCGGTGGCGGTGGTGGCGACGATGTCGAGGGCGGCGTTCCAGTCGGTCCAGCCCTGCGGGGTGGCGGCAGTGAACGGTCCGAGCCGGGTCCCGTCGGCGAGGACGTAGACGCCGTCGTCGCCGCGGGTGGCGCCGAGCTCGTCCTCGAGGATGCTCGCGGTCGTCCCGGGGTCGTAGGTCCAGCCGGATTCGGCGGCCTCGGCGTCGAAGTACTGGGCTTCGGCCCCGGCGGGGAGGATGAGGCTGGCGCGGGCCGGGTCGCTCATGCCGGCCATGGCGCTCTCGGCGATCTTGGCGTAGTCGATGGCGTGCGCGAGGGCGCGGCGGACGGCCGGGTCGGCCAGGGGCCCGGCGGTGCAGTTGAGGAAGAGCATGGGGATGGAGCCGGGCATGTGGTAGGGGGCCTGGTCGTCCCAGGTCTTGACGGTCATGCCGCGCTCCTCCCACAGTTGGTTGACGCGGGGGAGGAAGTGGGCGGACATGTCGGTCTCGCCGTTCTGGAAGGACAGGTTGGCCGCGTCGTTGCCCTCGTAGACGGTGTGGACGAGCCGCTTCGGAGCCGGGCGGCCGTGGATCTCGTTGCCCCAGTAGTCGTCGTGGCGGTCGAGGGTGATGTCCTGGTGGCTGTGGGCTTCGAGCCGGTAGGGGCCGGAGCCGAGCGGTTCGAGGTTGGGGTGGTCGAGCAGTTCGTCGTCGCCGAGTTCGGACCAGACGTGTGCGGGCAGGATGTACGTGAAGCACAGCAGGTCCATCAGGCGGAGCCGCTGCGGCAGGTCGGGGTTCAGGGTGAAGGCGACGGTGCGGTCGTCGACGGCGTCGATGGAGTCGACATAGGTCCACAGGTCGCCGTAGGCGATGCCGTAGTTGCGGTCGGCGAGGCCGAAGGTGGCGGTGACGTCGGCGGGGGTGAGGGGCTTCCCGTCGCGCCAGGTGGTGCCTTCGTGGAGGGTCACGGCGGCGGTGTGCTCGGCCCATTCGATCCGTTCGGCGAGCAGGGGTTCGGCCTCGCCGGTGAGCAGGTTGAAGTTGAACAGGGTCTCGTAGAGGTAGACGGTGTAGTTGCCGACCGGCCAGGCGCCGGTCCAGCCGAGGGGGTTGAAGTTGGTGGGTTCGCCGTCCTGGAGTCCGGTGGTGTAGAGCGTGTCGGCGCGGTCGCCGCCGTCGCCGGTGCCGGTGCAGGCGGCCAGGAGGCCGCCGGCGCCGAGGGCGGCGGTGCCGCGGAGGACGGTGCGGCGGCGGGGAGTCGGGTGGGCCATGTGAGGAGTCCTTTGGTCGGGGCGACGCGGAGGGGCCGCCGAGGCTTACGCTTCTAATAGTTAGATAGCATGACTAACTATAAGTGCCGATAGTATACTCAGCAGGCTCCGCGGTCAAGATCACGGCGGCCACCGGCCCCGCAGCGGCCGCCATCAGGCGAAACGGAAGAGGCAGACCCATGCAGACCACCGGCCGCCCGGCCGCCGGGGCCCCTTCAGGGTCCTCGCAACTGCTCCGCACCATCAACGAGCGCGCCGCGCTCTACCACCTGCTGGAGAACGAGACCCTCACCCGGGTGGAGCTGCGCAAACTCACCGGACTGGCCAAGCCCACCGCCTCCCAGGTCATGCTCCGCCTCCTGGAGTCGGGGCTGGCCGTCACCGTCGGGCGCACCACCGCCAGGCAGGTGGGCCCCAAGGCCGAGGTCTACGCGGTCAACGCCGACTACGCCTTCGCCGCCGCCGCGACCCTTCGCGAACCGGGCGAGCTCAGCCTCGCGGTCACCGACCTCAAGGGACGACAGCGGGCCTCGGCCTCGGAGGAGGTCGACTTCACCGCCGTGACCGCCGACCAGGCCGTGCTCGAGGCGCTCACCCGCGCCATCGGCGGCGCCGGCATCGCACTGGACCGGGTCGCGGCCCTCCACATCGCCGTGCCCGGGGCACACGACCCCGACAGCGGCACCATCAGCTACGCCGACATCCCCGGCCTGGGCGAGACCCGGCTGCGCGCCGCACTGGCCGACCGGATCGACGCCTCGATCGAGATCCACAACGACGTCAACGCCGCCACCGTGGCCGAGCGGCGCACCCCCGCCGCCGAGGGCGGCCGGGTGGTGCTCTGGCTCGGCCGCGAGGGCATCGGCGTCGGCATCGACATGGGGCAGGGGCTGCTGGTCGGCGAGCACGGGGCCGCCGGAGAGCTGGGCTACGTGCCCGCCTTCGCCGACCGGTCCGGCCCCGACGACCCGACCTTCCAGGACTGGATCGGCG
>NZ_JAELXW010000069.1 GCF_016428645.1 Glycomyces salinus
GCAGGGGCTGCTGGTCGGCGAGCACGGGGCCGCCGGAGAGCTGGGCTACGTGCCCGCCTTCGCCGACCGGTCCGGCCCCGACGACCCGACCTTCCAGGACTGGATCGGCGCCCCCGCCGTCATTGAAATCGGCCGCGCTCACGGCCTCCACGGCCGGGACGCCGCCGATGTCATGGCGGTGGCGGTCGAACGGGGCTCACAGTCCTTCCTGGACGACTGCGCCGCCCGCTTCGCCGCGGCGGTCGGGATGCTGGGGTGCCTGTTCGACCCGCCCAGCATCGTCCTGGCCGGCGAGATCGCCGCCGCCGGAGGCGAGGCCCTGATCGGGCCCGTCCGGGCCGCCTCCGGTCGCTTCGGCGACCGGGTGGTGCGCTCGGGAGTCGAGGGCGACGCGGTGGCCGTCGGCGCGCTGGACTCGGCGTACGCTGACCTCAAGGCCCGCATCCTCGACTCGGTCCTTGAGGCCGGGCGGTAGTCAGACCGCGAGCGGTTCGCGCTCGGCGAGCTGCGCGGCCAGGCGCCGGTGGGCCCGGCCCGCGAACCGTCCGGTGAGGACGTCGAGGGCCGCCCAGGCCGCGCCGAGCACGGGCGGGCGCCGCAGCGTGCGGTAGCGCGCCAGCGGGTGCGCCTCGGCCAGACGCTCGCGGACGCTCCGGTACAGCACCGGGGGCTCGGACCGGAGCACTCCTCCCCCGCCCACGACGGTGAACGACCCGCCGCCGAGGCCGAGGCGGTCGGCCGAGACCCGAACCATGGCCGCGATCTCCTCAGCCTGGCGGTCCACCGTCCGCAGCGCGAGCTCGTCGCCTTCAGCGGCGGCCGCGAACAGCGGCGGCACCAGCCCGTGGAGCCGCGCACGGTCGATCTCGCCCAGGTGCACGCCGATCGCCACGTCCACGGCCGAGGCGGTGCCGAAGTGCTCCCGCACCACTTCGGTCAGAGCCGTGGCCGGCCCGCGGCCGTCCTCGCCGCGCACCGCGTGGTGCAGCGCGGCCTCGGCCAGGTCCTCGCCGCCGCCCCAGTCTCCGGTGGCGCGGCCGAGCGCCGGGAACCGGGAGAGGTCGCCGCACTCATTGCGGCCCACACAGTTCATTCCGGCCCCGCAGACCACGGCGACGGCGTTCCGGTCGTCGGTCCCGGCGCGCAGCAGGGCGAAGGTGTCGTTGTCGATCCGGATCCGGCGGGCCCAGCGCCGCGAGTCGGCGTCGCCGCCGAGCCGTTCGAGCTCGAACGGCAGGTCGGCTCCTGCCAGCAGGATCTCGACGCGCTCCAGCGGCGAGGCGTCCCAACCGGATTCGGCGCGGGCGCCGTCGATGAGCTTGCCGAGGTAGTCGATCGCCTCGCGGTAGCCGAGGCGGTGCGGCGAGGAGGTCCCGCCGCGCACGAAGGCGTGGACGCGGCCGTCGGCGGTGGCGGCGAGCACGTCGGTCTTGGAGTTGCCGCCGTCGATCGCGACGAAGCGCCGGTCCGCGTTCACGCCCAAGGCAGGTGTTCCCGCCCCGCCGCGATGAGGCGGCCCGTCAGCGCCTCCGCCAGGTCGTGCTGGCCGATCAGCGGATGGGCCAGCAGCGCTTCGTAGACGCGCCGTTCCCCGCCGCGCACGGCGGCCTCGACGCCGAGCTCCTCATAGGCCGCGACCGAGGCGACCAGGCCGCGCTGGCGCGGCCCGAGGGTCCGCTCGGCCGCGGGGGTGATCCAGGAGCGGACCCGCGCCGAGACCTCGATGACCGCCTCGTCGGGCAGGTACGGCAGGAACCCGCGGTTGCGGACGTTGACGGCGTGGACGGCGCCGTCGGTGGTCAGCAACGAGCGCAGCAGCGCCACGGCGGCCTCGGAGTAGTAGGCCCCGCCGCGCTGGGAGAGCAGCTCGGGCTTGCGGTCGAGGGCCGGGTCGGCGTAGAGGCGCCACAGCTCGGCCTCGATCCGGGCCACTTCCCGGCCGCGCGAGGGCTCGTGGCGCAGCCGCTCCACTTCGGCGTCGTGGGCGTAGTAGTAGTGCAGGTAGTAGGAGGGCACGCGGCCGTCGGCGAAGGTCGCGGCCGGCAGCCCGGTCTCGTCGGCCACGGCCTCGGCGTGGCGGTCGAGCAGTTCGGGCAGGAGGTCGCGCCCATCCGCGCGGACCGCGGTCTCCCAGGTCAGGTGGTTGAGCCCCACATGGTCGAGTTCGAGCTCGGCGCTGTCGCGTCCGAGCATGGCGGCGAAGCGCCGGTGGAAGCCGATGGCCACGTTGCACAGTCCGACGGCCCGATGCCCGGCGTCGAGGAGGGCGCGGGTGACCATGCCGACCGGATTGGTGAAGTCGACGATCCAGGCGCCGGGGGCGGCCCGGAGGCGGACCCGCTCGGCGATGTCGAGGACGACCGGGATGGTGCGCAGGGCCTTGGCCAGTCCCCCGGCGCCGGTAGTCTCCTGGCCGACGCAACCGCATTCGACCGGGAAGGCCTCGTCGGCGATGCGGGCGGCCTGCCCGCCGACGCGGAGCTGCAGCAGCACCGCCGCGGCGCCGTCGACGCCCCGGTCGAGGTCGGTGGTCCACTCGACCTCTGCCGGATGCCCGCGGCGGCGCAGGATGCGGCGGACCAGCGGGCCGATGACGTCGAGCTTGCTCCGGTCGGGGTCGACCAGCACGAGCCGGTCGACTCCGAGCCCGGCGGCGGCGCCGATGCCTTCGGCGAGTTCGGGGGTGTAGGTGGAACCGCCACCGATGACGGCGATCTTCATTCGGGTCCTCTCGTCGGGGAGGCCGGGCGAGGAGGCTCCGCCCGAGATTAATAGATAGATTATCTAACTAACCAATCTCTGTCAACGCCGACTCCGCAACACAAGGCATTGACGGATGACGATGCTCCTTGTATGGTCAGATAATAGTCAGTCATTCTTACTAACCATTGATTGGAGGGACATGCGCTCGCACCGACTCAGGCGCCCCGCCGCGCTGCTGACCGTGCTCGGCGTCGGCATCGCCGCCGTGATCACGGCCTCCGGCCTCGGCTGGGCCGCCGAACCCCTGCTGTCCCAAGGCAAACCGGCATCGGCGTCCTCGATCGAGGACGCCTCCTTCACCCCGGGCCTGGCCGTCGACGGCGACCAGGGCACCCGCTGGGCCAGCGCCGAAGGCGCCGACCCGCAGTGGATCCAGGTCGACCTCGGCGCCGTGGCCGAAGTCACCCGCGTCGACCTGCGCTGGGAGGTGGCCTACGCCGCCTCCTACCGCATCGAGTTCTCCACGGACGGTTCGTCCTGGACCACCGTGTACAGCACCACCTCGGGAACCGGAGGGTTCGAGGAGATCGCCTCAGCCTCCGGCCCGGCCCGCTTCGTGCGGGTCACGGGCACCGAACGCGGCACCCCGTACGGATACTCGCTGTGGGAGTTCGAGGTGTACGGCGACAGCAGCAGCGCACCGAACACCGACTACCAGGCCGAGGACGCCGTCATAGGCGCTGGGCAGGTCGACTCCGACCACGCCGGGTACACCGGCACCGGATTCGTCAACTACGACAACACCACCGGCTCCTTCGTCGAATGGACCGTCGAAGTCGAGGAGGCCGGGGATTACGACCTGAGCTTCAGGTACGCCAACGGCACCGCGACCGACCGCCCGATGGCGATCACCCTGGACGGGAGCGAGATCGACCCCGCGCTCTCGTTCCCGGGCACCGGCGCCTGGGACCACTGGCGGACCTCGGCGGTCACCGCCTCCCTGGCGGCGGGCACCCACACCGTCAGAGCGACCGCGAACACCGGCGACGGCGGCCCCAACGTGGACCGGCTGACGCTGTCGGCCGCCACGGCGCCTCCGGACTCGTTCACCGTGGTCGCAGCCGGGGACATCGCCGAGCAGTGCACCGCGGACGAGTCCGGCTGCGTCCACCCGCTCACGGCGGACAGGACCGCGGCCCTCGACCCGGACTTCGTGATCACCATGGGCGACAACCAGTACGACGACGCCAGGCTGGAGGACTTCGAGAACTACTACGACGACACCTGGGGCCGGTTCAACTCGATCGTCAAACCCACTCCGGGCAACCACGAGTCCTACGACCCGGCCGGATTCGAGGTGGGCTACAAGGAGTACTTCGGCTCGATCGCCACCCCCGAGGGCACCACCTGGTACAGCTACGACGTCGGGAACTGGCACTTCATCGCGCTGGACTCCAACATCTTCGACGATCCCGACCAACTCGCCTGGCTCGAGGACGACCTGGCCGCCAACACCAGAGACTGCATTGCCGCCTACTGGCACCACCCGCTCTACAGCTCGGGCGGCCACGGCAACGACCCGGTCAGCCGACCGGTGTGGGACCGGCTGCTCGACTACGAGGCCGACCTCGTCCTGGGCGGCCACGACCACCACTACGAGCGGTTCGCCCCGCAGAACGCCTACGGCGACTACGACCCGAACGGGATCGTCGAGATCATCGGCGGCACCGGAGGCGCGAACCCGTACGACATCGAGAACGTCCAGCCCAACAGCGAGTTCCGGCTCAGCGGCAGCTTCGGCGTGGTGGCACTGACCTTCACCGACACCGGCTACTCCTGGGACTACGTCGAGCACACCGGCGCGGTCCTCGACAGCTCCCCCGAATACTCCTGCCACTGACCGCCCGCATGAGGGCCGCGGCGGCGACAGGAGCCGCGGCCCACACCGAAAGGAACTTCCATGTACGTGGCCACGACGGGCAGACCCGCGGGATCGCGACTGGGCTTCATGACCGGCAACGTGCTGGCTCTGGGCTCGGTCAGCCTGGTCACCGACGTCTCGGCCGAGATGGTGACCTCGGTGCTGCCGCTCTACCTGGTGGTGGGCCTGGGCATGAGCCCGCTGCTGTTCGGCCTGATCGACGGCGTCTACAACGGCGTCACGGCGCTGGTGCGCGTCGTCGGCGGCGCCGCCGCCGACCGCTGGAGGCGGCACAAGCTTGTGGCCGGGACGGGATACGGGCTGTCGGCCTGCTCCAAGCTCGGGCTCCTCGCGGCCGGTTCCTCGATCCCGATGCTGGCGGGTGTGATCGCGGTCGACCGGATCGGCAAGGGCATCCGGACGGCCCCGCGCGACGCCCTGATCTCGCTGTCGGCCCCGAAGGACCGGCTCGGCGCCGCCTTCGGCATGCACCGGGCGATGGACGTGTGCGGCGCGCTGCTCGGCCCGCTGGCGGCCTTCGCGGTCCTGTGGAGCACCGGCGGATCCTTCGACGCGGTGTTCGTGACCAGCTTCTGCTGCGCGGCCTTCGGCGTGGTCCTGCTGGCCCTGTTCGTCTCGGACCGGCGCGGACCGGCCCGGCGGGGCGCCACCTCGCTGCGGCGCGCGCTCCGGACGCCGGGGGCCGGACGGCTCTGCCTGGTCGCCGGTCTGCTCGCGCTGGTGGTCGTCGGCGACAACTTCGCCTACCTCATCATGGGCCGCCGGGCCGACCTGGCCGCCGAGTACTTCCCGCTGCTCCCGCTGGGCACCGCGGCCGCGTACCTGCTGCTGGCCGTGCCGATGGGGCACCTGGCCGACCGGGTGGGGCGATGGCGGCTGTTCCTGGCCGGGCACGCGGTGCTGCCGGCGGCATACGGGCTGCTGGCGTTCGCCCCCGATCACCTGCTGCTGCTGGGCGTGCCGCTGCTGCTCGGGGTCAGCTACGCGGCGACCGACGGCGTGCTCATGGCGATGGCCGGGCCGGTCTTCCCCGAAGCGGTGCGCGGCAGCGGGATGGCACTGGTGCAGTCGTCCCAGGCGGCGGCACGCCTGGCCGGATCGGTCCTTTTCGGGGCGATGTGGACGTGGTGGGGCATGACCGAGGCGGTCCTGGCGGCCTCGGTGTGCCTGGTCGTCGCGCTGATCCTGGTGGCGGGGCGGGCCAGGCGCTGGGGGTTCGCATGAGACACGGAAAACCGCTGGTCGCGGCGGTCGCGGCCGTGCTGCTGGCCGCGGTGGCCGGATGGTACGTGCTCCAGTCCCGGCAGGTCCCCTCGCGGGCCCAGGATGTCCCGACCGCGTTCGACGAGCCCGGGCTGTACGTCGTCGCCGAGAGCGGCGTGGTGAGCGTCCCGGCCGCCGAACCGGGTGGGCGGCGACGGGCGGCCGGACTGCGCTGCGACCGGTTCCACGCCGACGCCGGGGTCGGGGTGTGCCTGGCCGCGGCGCCGGGCCTGGTACCGACCACCGAGGTGACCGTGATGGCCGACGACGGCACCGAACTGGACCGGGCCGAGGTCGCCGGGGTCCCGAACCGGGCCCGGGTCTCGGGCTCGGGCCGAATGGTCGCGTGGACGACCTTCGTCGTCGGCGACTCCTATGCGGACGGGAACTTTTCGACCCGGACCTCGATCCTCGACCTGGAGACCGGGCATCTGATCGTCAACATGGAGACCATCCAGCTCTACCTCGGCGGGGAGCGGCACCACGCGGCCGACGTGAACTACTGGGGCGTCACCTTCACCGACGACGACAACGTCTTCTACGCCACGGTCGCCACCGGCGGGCGGACCCACCTGGTGCGCGGCGACCTGGACCGGTGGGCGGCCGAGGACGTGCGGGAGAACGTCGAGTGCCCCTCGCTGTCGCCGGACGGCACGCGGATCGCCTTCAAAGAGCGGACCGGCGACGGGGCCCGGCCGTGGCGGTTGGCCGTGCTCGACCTCGGCACCGGTCGGGAGACCGAGCTGCCCGGCACCGACGGCGTCGACGACCAGGCGCTCTGGCTCGACGGGGACACCCTTGCCTACGGCTCGGACGGCGGGGTGTGGGCGGTGGCGGCCGACGGCTCGGCCGAGCCGCGGCTGCTGGCCGAGGACGCCGCCTCCCCGTCGATCGTCGGCGGCTGGGGGGCCTGACCGGAGGGGCCCGACCCCTGCTTCCAAAGCCGCTCCCAGGGGCCGGGCCCCGCCGCGAGCACCTCGCACGACAGGCGGTGCTCGCCGGGCTCGCACCGGCCGCGGAGGGTGGGGATCACGGTGCGCGGATGCAGCAGGTTCGTGTTCGGCTCGGCCCGGACCAGCTCGCCGGTCCGGGCCCGGTCGAGGTCGCGCAGGCCGCTGAACCCGGCGGGGTAGGCGGCCTGGGCGAAACCGGGGCCGGACTCCTCCCGGCCGCGCGGGTCGGCCGGGTCGTCGCCGGTGCGGTCCAGCGCCCAGCCGCCCTCGGCGGTCCACAGGGGCCTGCCGGTCCGGACCAGGTGCGTGCGCACATGCCAAGGGCCCCCGGCCGTCAGGGTGGTCTCGATCTCGACGTCCGGCCAGGGCCGCCACCGGGAGCGGACCGTCCCGCCCTCGACCCGGACCTCCTCGGCGCTCTCGCGCACCCGCCAGTGCGTCCCGTCCTCCGACAGCGCAAGCATCGAATCGGCGGCGAGCTGATGCAGGCCGTGCCCGCCGGCCGGAACGCTGAAGCCGAACGCGGTCGAGTAGGCGAACTTCGCGTACTTCTCGGCGCCGTGGCGGAACTGGAGGCCGCTCTGGCCTCCGGCCAGCGCCCACGCGTGGGTCCTGTCGCGGACGAGGACCATGCCCGCATGCGGCTGCGGCCGCACCGGTTCCAACCGGGGCGGCCCGGTCTCCTCGGCGCGCCAGAACGGGTGCCCGCCCGGCAGGGCCAGCGGCAGGAACGCCTTCATGGCCCAGTAGGGGGACCCCGGAGAGTTGTAGGCCTCGGTGAGATTGAGGTCGGGGTAGGCGTAGCCGATGGTGAGCAGGCCCGCCTCGTCGACCGCCGGAAGCCGGGCCCAGTGGCGCAGGTGCCGCAGCAGCAGCCCCTTCACCTGGCCCCACGGCAGCGCCTCGACGTCGGCGAAGGCGAGCGCGCCCCAGAACCCGGCCTGCGCGAACCGGTAGATCAGACTGCGCCCGTATGGGATCGCGGCGCCGTCGTCGGCGAACCAGTGGGCGAAGTCGGCGGCGAAGGCCGCGGCCCGCTCCCGCAGGCGCCGCGCGCGGTCCGCGTCGTCGTCGCCGGACAGCCGCGCGTAGACCAGGCCGTACAGGTGCATGGCCCAGGGCGTGTAGTAGTCGGCCCGGTCGGTGGGGCCGTCGGTGTACCACCCGTCCCCTGTCGCGAACGTCTCGAGCCGGTCGAGCGCGGCCCGCTCGGCCTCGCGATCGCGGCCCTCTGCGCCGACGGCGCGGAGTCCGAGTCCGACCAGGACCCGGAAGAACAGCCAGTTGTTGTCGTGCAGGCGCGCGTGGTTGATGCCCGCCAGCCAGCGCGCGAGGCGGTCTTTCGCCGGGCCCGGCAGCGGTTCCCAGAACCGTTCGGGGGCGAGCGCGAGGGCGAAGCCGATGGCGGCGGCCTCGACGCAGCGCTGGCTGTGGTCGCCGATCGGGCCCCAGTACTCCGGGTGGCCGGGGTCGGTGCCCGCGTCGAGGCCGCGCAGGTACGGCTCCGGGTCGAAGTCTCCGCCGCCTGCGGCGAGCGGCGCCAGGCCCCACAGCGGCCGGGCGAAGCCCTCGAGCTCGGCGGCGGCGTCGGGGAAGTGCGCGCCGGTCGCGCCGAGCCGGGCCCGGGCGCGGCCGTCGCTGAGGCGGGCGGCCACCGGCCGCGCCAGTGCGGTGACGGCGTCGGCCAGGTCGTCGCGGGTGCGCAGGGGGTTGTCCTGCCAGGTGTGCGGCATGACGGTTGCTCCTATGCGATGCGGTCGAGGTCGTGTCCGCGGATGCGTCCACGCAGGGCTTCGCCGCGGACGAGGCGCTCGACCTCGGTGACGGCGAATTCGCCGAGTCGGCGCAGTTCCCTGCCGCGCGACCCGGCCAGGTGGGGGGTGACGAACACGTTGGGAAGGCGCAGCAGCGGGTGGTCCGGCGGGAGCGGCTCGGGGTCGGTGACGTCGAGGACCGCCGAGATCCTGCCGGTGGCGCACTCGGCGGTGAGGGCGTCGGTGTCCACCAGGGAGCCGCGGGCGGTGTTGATCAGGGCCGCGCCGCCGCGCAGCAGCGCGAGTCTGCGGGCGTCGATCATGCCCGTGGTCTCGGGCAGGGCCGGGGCGTGCAGAGAGACCAGGTCGGAGCGTCGGCACAGGTCGTCCAGGCCGACCGGTTCGGCGCCGAGCTCGCGGGCCTCGCGCGGCCCGAAGTAGGGGTCGGCGATCAGGGTGTGGACGCCGTGGTCGGCCAGGAGCCCGATGACGGCGCGGCCGATCCGGGAGGCGCCGACGATGCCGACCACGGCGCCGTACAGGCCGCGGTCCTCGGCGGGCGGTCGGACGAACACCTCCTTGCCCGCGGCGTAGTCGCCGGCGGCGGTGAACGCGCCTTTGGCGGCGAGCACCAGGGCGCTCAGGGTGAATTCGGCGACCGGGACGGCGTTGGCGTCGGCGGCGGTGGACACGGCCAGGCCCCGTTCGAAGACCGCCGGGTGGAGGTGGCCCTTGACCGTCCCGGCGGCGTGGACGATGCCGCGCAGCCGCGGCGCCCGGTCGAGGACGTCGGGGTCGATGGCCGGGCAGCCCCAGCCGGTGATCAGGATCTCCACTCGGTCCAGGCGGTCGATGCCGGACACATCGGCGGTGGCGGCGCCGGGGTCGAACTCGACGGTCCGGGCGAGCCGGTCGGCCAGGTCGGCCGGGAACAGGTCGGCGACCAGCTTCGGGTGCATGAGCAGCGCGGCGGCCGGTGCGGGGCGGGTCACCATCGCGGCAGCGTCCCTTCGAAATCGGGGTCGATTCGTCGCATGTAGGAGGTGTCGTCGCGTTCGGTGAGGCCGCAGCGCAGGTAGTCCCGGTGCATGCGTTCGAGGGCGTCGCGGTCGAGTTCGACGCCCAGTCCGGGGCTGTCGGGCACGGCCACCGAGCCGCCCTCGATGCGCGGGGAGCGGAGGACGACGTCGGCGCCGCCCTGCCAGGGCGTGTGGGTGTCGAGGGCGTACGCCAGGTCGGGCAGGGCGGCCGCGGTGTGGACCATGGCGGCCAGGCTGATGCCCAGGTGGGTGTTGGAGTGCATGGAGAGGCCCAGGCCCCATGTCCGGCAGATCCCGGCCAGTTGCAGCGTCGCCCGCAGGCCGCCCCAGTAGTGGGGGTCGCACAGGACGATGCCGACCGCGTCGGCGTCGATGGCGGCCGGGAGGTCGTCGAATCCGACCGCGCACATGTTGGTGGCCAGCGGCATCGGGGCCGCCTCGGCCACCGCGGCCATGCCCGCCAGGCCGGGCGTGGGGTCCTCCAGGTACTCCAGGAGGCCCTCGGCGCCGTCGGCGAACCGCAGGGCGGTCGCCGTGGTCCAGGCGGCGTTGGGATCGAAGCGGATGGGGTGGTCGGGGAAGGCCCGGCGGAGCTCGGTGACGGCCTCGAGCTCCTCCTCGGGCGGGCGGACGCCGCCTTTGAGTTTGAGTGAGGCGAAGCCGTGCCGTTCGGTCATGCGCCGGGCCTGGTCGACCAGTTCGGACGGTTCGAGGGCCGGTCCCCACTCGTCGTCCTCGCCCCCGGGGTGCGCGGCCCATTTGTAGAACAGGTAGGCGGCGAAGGGGATCCGGTCGCGGTGGCGGCCGCCGAGCAGGTCGGCCACCGACCGGCCGGTGGCGTGGCCCTGGGCGTCCAGGCAGGCGATCTCGAACGGGGCGGTGACCTTGGCGAGGGTCTTGGCGGGAGTGGTGGCGCCGGTGAGGCCGTGGCGGTCCGGGGCGTTGGCGGTGCCGACCGCCGCCGCGAGGCGGCGCTGGAGGTCGGCGCCGTCGAACACGTCGAGGCCGGGCAAGGTGGCAGCGGCCCGGCGCAGGAGCGCCAGGTGCGGCGCGTCCCCGTAGGTCTCGCCGAGTCCGATCAGGCCGTCCTCGCAGCGCAGTTCGATCACCGCGCGCAGGGCCCACGGTTCGTGGACGCCGACGGCGTTCAGCAGGGGCGGGTCGGGCACGGCGACGGGGGTGACCACCGCTTGGCGCACGATCGGACCGGTTCGGACGCGGCTCATCGCGCCACCGCCTCGGTCGTCTCGATCCGCGCCAGCGCGTCGCGGCCGCGGGCGATGATCCGCTCCAACCGCTCCAGGTCCGGCGGCTCGGGGTCGACCAGCGGCGGCCGCACCGGGCCGAGCGGGGTTCCGGTGAGCGCGGCCCCGGCCTTGACCAGGGCTACCGAGTATCCGGGTACGCGTCCGCGCAGCTCGGCGAACGGCAGGAAGAACTCGGATTCGAGGACGCGCCGGGTCCGCTCGTCGCCGTCCCGCATCGCCCGGTGGAAGGCGGTGGCGAGGTCGGGCACGAAGCACAGCGCCGCCGAGGAGTAGCCTCCGGCGCCGACGGCGGCGTAGGCGCTCGCCGTCAGCTCGGCGGTGGGCAGTCCGTTGAGGAACACGAACAGCTCGGCCCGCGGGTGGCCGCTCGCGCGCACGGCGGCGACCATGCGGGCGATGGCCTCGATGTCGCCCCGCCCGTCCTTGAGGCCGACCACAGTCGGGACATCGAGCAGGGCGACCGCCGCGTCCGGGTCGAGCACGGCGTTGGCGCGCTGGTACACCAGCAGCGGCAGCGGCGTCGCCTCGGCCACGTGCCGGACGTGGCGCACCAGTCCGGCCGGGGAGCATTCGACGAGGTAGGGCGGGAGCAGGAGGAGTCCGTCGGCGCCGGACTCGGCCGCGGCGGCCGCGAAGTCCCGCGCGATTTCGGGGCCGCCTCCGGCTCCGGCGAAGACCGGCACGCGCCCGTCCGCGACCCGCACGGCGGTGCGCACCAGGTCCCGGTACTCCCCTGTGGAGAGTGCGGGGAACTCGCCGGTGCCGCAGGCCGCGAACAGCCCCGTGGCGCCGGTCGAGACCAGTGCCGCGACGTGCCCGGAGAAGGCGTCCAGGTCGAGTCGGCTGTCCGCTGTGAACGGCGTGAGCGGGAAGCTCATCATGCCTCGCAGGTCCTGCATTCGTCTCACCCCTTCACGGCCCCGGAAGTGAGGCCCTTCATGAACTGCCGCTGCATCGCCAGGAACGCCAGGACCGACGGCAGCAGCGCCAGCAGCGAGGCCGCCAGCAGGACCCCCAGGCCCACTTGGTCGTCCGAGCGGAGGGTCCGCAGCGCCAGCGGCAGCGTGAACTGGGAGGCGTCGCGCGCCACCAGCAGCGGCAGCATGTACTGGTCCCAGATCATGGTGAACCCGAAGATGCCGATCACGCCGAGCGCGGGGCGCGAGAGCGGCAGGATGATCTGCGCCAGCACACGCAGCTCCCCGGCGCCGTCGATGCGGGCGGCCTGCTCCAGCTCGACCGGGATCTCCTTCATGAACTCGGTCATCACCAGGATCGAGAATCCCCAGGCGGCGACCGGGACGATCATGCCGACCAGGGTGCCGATGAGGTTGACGTGGATGACCGGCACGTCGGCCAGTACCAGCGACAGCGGTATCGCCAGGATCTCCTCGGGCAGCATCATGGTCGACAGGATCAGCAGGAGCACCAGGTGTACCCCGGGGAACTTCTTGCGCGCCAATGCGTAGGCGGCCAGCACACTGACGGTGACCTGCAGCAGCAGGCCGCCGCCGACCACGATGAAGGAGTTGAGCAGGTACAGCAGCACGTCGCGTTCGAAGGCGCGGGTGAAGTTGTCGAGGGTGAACTGGTCGGGTACCAGGCTGAGCCGGGTGGGGTCGGGGACCCTGCTGAAGGCGCCGACGACCACCGCCATGAGCGGCCCGGCGAACACCACCAGCAGCAGGGCGTAGACCGCGCCGCGGACGGCCCAGCCGATCGGCCCGGTCAGTTCGCTGAAGCCGAGGGCGGAGTCGAACCGGCCCTTGCCTTGCCGCATCATGCCCTCCTCCTGGCCCGTACCGCCTGGACGGCCAGGGTCAGCACCACCGTCACCGCCAGCAGCACCACGGATCCGGCCGCGGCGATGCCGAGCTCGTTGCGTTCGAGCCCCAGCTTGTAGATCAGCGTCATCAGCACCTCTGTGGACCCGTTCGGGCCGCCGTTGGTCAGCAGGAAGATCTCGGTGAACACCCGCATGCCGCGGATCGCGGCCAGGGTCAGCAGGATGATGAAGACCGGGCGCAGGGCCGGAAGGGTCACGTGCCGCAGGCGCTGCCAGGTGTTCGCCCCGTCGGCCGAGGCGGCCTCGTACAGGGTCCGGTCGACGCCGGCCAGTCCGGCGAGGATGATCATCATGTCGTAGGGGGCGTGCCGCCAGATCCCCACCGCGATCACCGACGACAGCGAGGTGTCGGCGGAGTTGAGGAACTGGGAGGGGCCCAGGCCGATCCAGGCCAGGACCGAGTTGACCACGCCGTCGGGGGCGGGGTAGTAGAGCACCCGCCAGACTTCGGCGACGACCGCCATGGTCACGATCGTCGGCAGGAACACCGCGGTCCGCACGAGCCACAGGTGGCGGGCGGTGCCTTCCAGCAGGAGGGCGATCGCCAGGCCCAGCAGCATGGCCCCGGCCGTCTGGGTGACGGCGATGACCGCGGTGTGCCACATCGCGTCGAGGAAGTCGGGGTCGGTGAGCACGTGCCGGTAGTTGTCCATGCCCACCCACCGGTCCCCGAGGTAGGGCCGGACCTCGAACAGGCTCATCTGGACCGCCCGGCCCATGGGGATGAACTTGAACAGGGTGAAGATCACCAGCGCGGGCAGGAGCAGGAGCAGCGCGGCCGCCGGGTCCCTGAACCTGGTGCGCCGGAGGCGGCCGGGCGCCCGGGCCGGGCGGGGCCGCTGCGGCCCCGCCCGGCCCGGTTCCTCCCGCGGGTCGGCGGTTGCGGTCGACGTCATCAGCCGGCCGCTCCCTGTCCTTCGAGCTCCTCGGCGAACTCGTCGGCGAGGCCGCCGAGCTCGGCGGCCGGGTCAGCCTCGCAGTCGGAGGCGACGGTGTTGAACGTCTCGGCCGCCATCTGGCGGAACGGGGTCCACTCCGGAACGTTCGGCACGTAGCGGCCGGACTCCTGATAGATCTGCTGGAAGGTCTGCCAGCGTTCGTCGGTCCGGACCTCGGCCATGTCGACGGTGGCGTTGACCGGCAGCCGCACGATGGTGCCGTCGGTGTCGCCGGCCATGCCGATGGTCTGGCCCTCGACGGAGGCGGCGAACTCGGCGAAGCGCTCCTGGCCCTCCTGGTTCTCCGATCCGGCCATGAGGTAGACGTTCTCGCCCTCAGCGAGCGAGACGGCCTCGCCGCCCTCGCCGGCCGGGAGGGGCACGATCTCGTACTTCTCGGCGCCGAGGTCGGCGTCGAAGACGCCCATCATGTAAGGGCCGGTGAAGTAGATCCCGGCCTGGCCGCCGTAGAAGACCGGGTGGGTCTGGGAGGTCTCGGCGGTGACCGCGCCGGGCGCGACGAGGCCGTCGCAGAAGGTGTGCTGGAACCATTCGAGAACCTCGACCGACTCGGGCGAGTCCACGGCCGGGTTGAAGGCGCCCGGCTCCCCGTCGAGGAAGCCGCCGCCGCCCGACCACAGAAAGCTCGACAGGTACCAGGAGGTGTAGCCGCGCTTGGTGGAGCCGGGCACGGCGTACCCGTGGGTGTCGTCCTCGCCGTTGCCGTCCGGGTCGCCGGTGGTGAAGGCCTCGGCGAGGGCGTCCATCTCGCCCCAGGTGGTCGGGACTTCGGCGCCGACGGCCTCGCGCCAGTCGGAGCGGATGAACAGCGCGAACGACTGCGCCGAGAACGGCACCGCGTAGTAGGCGCCGTCGGCGCCGGTGGCCGCGTCCCAGGAGGCGGGGGTGAGGTCGTCGGCCCCTTCGATGCCGTCGCGGTCGACCTCGCGGACCAAGCCCTGCTCCACGAGGGTGCCGAGCTGGGCGGTGTCGTTGATGACGATGTCGGGCAGGTCCTTGGCGGAAGCGGCCTGCTGGAGCTTGGTCTCGAAGTCGTCGAAGAGGGCGGTGACTTCGGTGGGGATGCCGGTCTGCTCGGTGAAGGCCGCGGCCAGTTCTTTCGCGGTCTCCTCGGTCGGGGCGCCCGGGGGCTTGCGGATCCAGACCTCCAAGGCGGCGTCCGGGTCCTGTTCGGGCTCGTCGGCGCCGCTGCCGCACGCGGCGAGTCCGACGGCGGTGATGGCGAGGAGTGCGACCAGCTTCGGCAGGCCGCGCCATCCCTGTTTCCGGTGGAACATCCTCGTTCCCTCCATGAATTTCGTCTAAGTATGTGGATGCAATCTTCATTTATAGAGGAGTACTATCACAAGCTAGCGTCCAGTAACATGTATGTCAATGCCCGAGACGGAATTGAAGGATGGTGAGATCCATGAGCCGAACCCCCGGTGCCGGGATCGAGTCCTCGCCGGTCAAATCCGCCGAGCGCACGGTCCGCATCCTGGAGACTCTCGCCGAGTCCCCGGAGCGCCTGACGCTCGCGCAGTTGCAGGAGCTGACCGGATATCCGCGCTCCAGCCTGCACGCGCTGGTGCGAACCCTGCGAGAGCTCAAGTGGATCGAGGCCGACGCCTCCGGTTCGGCCTTCGGCGTGGGGCCGCACGCGCTGCTCTCGGGCACCGCCTACCTCGACCGGGACCCCGCGCTCGGCTACGCCTACGAGGCCCTCGAGGACCTGCGGGCCGAGATCGGCTTCACCGTCCACTACGCACGACTGGACGACGACCAGGTGCTCTACATGGCCAGCCGGGAGGTCCGCGACGAGGTGCACCGCATCTCGCGGGTCGGGCGCCGGCTCCCGGCCCACCTGACGGCCCTGGGCCAGGCGCTGCTGGCCGAGCTCACCGCCGACGAGGTCGACCGGCTCCTGCCCGAGCGCCTCGAGGCCCACACCCCGCGCACCATCACCGAACGCTCCGAGCTGCACGCCGAGCTCGACCGGGTCCGCTCGCGCGGCTGGGCGCTGGAGCGCGAGCAGGGCACCGAGGGGATCGCCTGCGTCGCCGTGGCGGTGGACTACCGGATCCCGGCCACCGACGCGATCTCGTGCTCGATGCCGATCGGGTCCGCCGACGGCGAGACCGTGGAGCGGGTGACCGGGGCCGTGGTCGAACACGGCCGCGCGCTGGCCACCGCGCTGCGCCGCGCCGGGGTGCGCTAGGCGGTGTTTCAGCACCCCTGACGGCCGCTATCCGAGTCGCCGGGGGTACTGAAAACCGCCTAGTCCCCTGCCTCCGGAACCGGACCGGCGCGGTAGGGCCGCCCCGGTGGAACGTCGCACCACTGCCCGCCGACCCTGGTCAGCACCGGATCGGCCGTGAAGTCGGGTTCGCCGTGCCCGGCGATCAGCTCGTCGGCGAAGCGCTCGGCGTCGTCGACCGGGAAGTAGCCGATCGACTTCCCTTCGGTCAGCGACCACCAGCGGCGGGTGTTGCGGCTGATGCCCCACACCGTCCGGAAACCCGGCCGCTCGGCGGACAAGCAGGCCTCCACCAGGCGGGCGCCGTCCTCCGGGGACAGCCACATCGCGAGGCCCCGCAGGCCCGGCGGCCGGGGGAACCACAGTCCGATCCGGAGGCAGACCACGTCCATGCCGTACTTGTCGGCGTACATCCGGCCCGCGATCTCGGCGGCGGCCTTGGACCACCCGTAGAAGGTGTCCGGGCGGGCCGGGGCGTCGGCGGGCAGTCCGCCGTCGGGCAGGCCGTCGCGGCGGTCGTGGAACCCGGCCGCATGGTTGGACGAGGCCAGCACCACTCGGTCCACACCGCACCGGCGGGCGGCCTCCAGGACCGCATAGGTGCCGTACACGTTGGATTCCAGCACCGTGTCGAAGCCCTCCTCGGCGCTCTGGCCGCCTAGGTGGATCACGGCGTCCACTCCCCCGCAGGCCGCGACCATCGCGTCGAGGTCGGTCACCGAGCCGATGACGAGCTCCTCATCGGCTCCGGCGGCGGGCTCGGGTTCGCGCAGGTCGAGCAGCCGCAGGCGGCGGCCGGGCCGGGCCAGCAGCGGGCGCAGCAGGCCGCCGACGCGACCGGCGGCACCAGTGATCAGGAGCGACTGGTCCGCCTCAGTCACGGCCCACCCCTGTGAGACGCTGTCCATGTATGTGTATGGAACCTTCCCCATGAATGAATGTTGACATGTTGGAATCACTCTCCTATTGTGTTACTCATCACGAGGCGAGATCCGAGACTCGGAAGCGGCATCACAGCATATGCGCACAGGCGCCCCGGCCGGTCGCATCGATGCGCCGCCGGCGGTCTCGGCTCGCCGACCCGATGCTCGGCTGCGAGTCCGACCCCTCGCCGACGGGCCGACCTTGTGGAGAACGACCATGCGAAGAACGACAGCAATCGGCGCCATAGCCGTACCGATCGTCGCGGCGGCCGCCACGATCGCGACCCTCAACACCGCCCACGCCGGTCAGGACGACGTGACCGCGGCGATCACGACCTCCCACTGGAGCGGCGGCTACGGCGCCGAGGTGCTCCTGACCAACGACGGCGACACCGCCGTCAGCGGGTGGACGATCGAGATCGAGCTGCCCGCCGGCACCACCGTTTCGAACCACTGGAGTTCCGAGATGTCCCGGGACGGCCAGACCTACACCTTCACTCCCGTCTCCTACAACCGCGACATCGACCCCGGCGGCACCGAGGACTTCGGCTTCAACGCCGACGGCAACGGCGATCCGCTGAGCTGCACCGTCAACGGCAACCCCTGCGACGGTTCCGGCGGCGGTGGCGACGACACCGAACCGCCCACGGCCCCGACCGGCCTGACCGTCACCGCCACCACCAGCGGCAGCGTGTCACTGTCCTGGGACGCCTCCAGCGACGACACCGGCGTCACCGGATACGACGTCCACCGCGACGGCACCGCGGTCCTCGATGTCTCCGGCACCTCCGCCACCGTCACCGGCCTGGAGCCCGCGACCACCTACGAGTTCACCGTCACCGCCCGCGACGCGGCGGGCAACGCCTCGGCCGCCGGCGGTCCGGTCACCGCCACCACCGACGCGGGCGGCGGCAGCGGCGACACGATCGACGTCGCCACCGGCGCCGAACTCGAGGCCGCGCTCGCCGACGCCCAGCCGGGGCAGACCATCCGCCTCGCCTCCGGCGAGTACCACGGCGCCTTCCTCGCCCAGCGGGGCGGCACCGCCGCCGAGCCGATCACCCTGACCGGCCCCCGGGACGCGGTCCTGATCAACGACGGCGCCTCGGGATCGGGCTCGCCCTGCACCGGGCCCGAAGGGGACTTCGACCCCGGCTACGGGCTCTGGCTGGCCGGCGCGCCGTACTGGAACCTCACCGGCTTCACCATCGCCGACTCCAAGAAGGGCCTGGTGATCGACGACTCCAAGCACGTCACCGTCGACGGGATCTTCGTACACCACATCGACCAGGAGGCCGTTCACTTCCGGCAGTCCTCGGCCGACGGCGTCATCCGCAACTCGCGGATCGAGGAGACCGGCCTGGTCGACCCCGGCTTCGGCGAGGGCGTCTACCTCGGATCGGCGCAGTCGAACTTCGACTGCCACGGCAACGAGGGCGGCATCGACCGCTCCGACCGGATCCAGGTCCTCGACAACTACATCGGACCGTTCGTCCGCGGCGAGTCGATCGACATCAAGGAGGGCACCGAGGGCGGGCTCATCCGCGGCAACACCTTCGACGGCCAGGGCATCTCCGGAGAGCACTACGCCGACAGCTGGATCGACGTGAAGGGCTCGGACTACCGGTTCGAGGACAACACCGGCACCTTCGACGAACCCGGCACCATCGTCCGCGGCTACGCGGTGCTGAACCTGCTCGACGGCTACGGATGCGGCAACGAGTTCCGCCGCAACGATTCCGACCTGGGCGGCGTCGGCGAGCACGCCATCTGGATCCACCACAAGAACGGGGAGTGCCAGGACGACCCGAACGTCGTCTACTCCTCCAATACCGTCACCGGTGCCACGCAGGGGCTGACGAACATCGAGGTCACGCCCTGACCCGCGGCCACGAACGTCGAGCGCCCGGCCTCTGGCCGGGCGCTCGCCTCGTCCGGGCCGCTACCAGTCGTGGACGGTGCCGTCGGCGAGGCGGTTGAACGGCAGGTACGCGGTGATGTAGGGGTACTTCCCGGCCTCGTCGAGGTCGAGGCCGACGCCGAGGCCGGGCTCGTCGCCGGGGTGGAGGTGCCCGTCGGTCCAGGTGAAGGACTGCTCGAACACCCGGTCGGTCCGCTCTCCGTGCATCATGTACTCCTGGATGCCGAAGTTGTGGACCGCCAGCCCCAGGTGCATCGCGGCGGCCATGCCGACCGGCGAGATGTCGGTGGGCCCGTGCATGCCGGACTTGATCTGGTACTGCGAGGCGTAGTCCAGGATCTTCTTCAGGTGGGTGATGCCGCCGGTGTGGGTGACCGCGCTGCGGACGTAGTCGACCAGTTGCTCGCGGACGATCTGCTGGTAGTCCCAGACGGTGTTGAAGACCTCGCCGATCGCCAGCGGCGTGGTGGTGTGCCGGCGGACCAGGCGCAGGGCCTCCTGGTTCTCGGCGGGGGTGACGTCCTCGAGCCAGAACAGGTCGTACGGTTCCAGGTCCTTCCCGAGCCGCGCGGCCTGGACCGGGGTGAGCCGGTGGTGGGCGTCGTGCAGCAGCGGCAGCTCGGGCCCGAACTCGCTCCGCACGGCCTCGAAGACGCCGGGCAGGTGGCGCAGATAGGCGCGCGTGTCCCAATCCTCTTCTGCGGGGAGCGCCCCGCGCTGGGCCGGCTCGTGGTCGTAGCGCACGCCCTCGTTCGCCTCGAAGGTGTCGTTGGAGGCGATGCCGTAGATCGCGTTCAGTCCGGGGACGCCCGCCTGGATGCGGATGGCGCGGTAACCCAGCTCCCGGTGGGCGCGGATGGAATCGAACAGCTCCTTGATCGTCCTGCCGGAGGCGTGCCCGTAGGCCAGCAGCCCCTCGCGCGAGGCCCCGCCGAGCAGTTGGTAGACCGGCATCCCGGCGGCCTTGCCCTTGAGGTCCCACAGGGCCGTGTCGACGGCGGCGATCGCGGCCATCGTGACCGGCCCGCGCCGCCAGTAGGCCGACCGGTACAGGAACTGCCAGGTGTCCTCGATCCGGTGGGCGTCCCGCCCCAGCAGCAGCGGGACGAGGTGTTCCTTGAGGTAGGCGACCACGGCCAGCTCGCGGCCGTTGAGGGTCGCGTCCCCCAACCCGGTCAACCCGTCGTCGGTGGTCAGCTTCAACGTCACGAAGTTCCGGTCCGGGCTCGTGACGATCACCTCGGCCTTGTCGATGCGCATTGCGGTCCTTTCCGGGGCGGTGGAGTCGGTCGGAGGGTCGAAGGAGACCGGACGGCACACAGTACCGTCGCGGCGAAGTCGGCGTCGGCGGCCAGATCGGGCGAGAGGCGTTCGAGGAGGGCCGACGCAGTCGCCGGATGGCCGGGCCGCCCGCAGTTCGCGAGCGCCCAGGCCGCGATCGCCTCGGCGCAGGCGGCGGCCGACCGGCCCGCGGCCCGTTCGGCGAGGGCGACCGGTGCGATCCGGAGTCGGAGTTTGGTGAGGGCGTCCTCGGCTATCTGGTCGAGCCGGTGCTCGATCCGCGGGTTGGCGAACCGCTCGATGAGGTCCGACCGGTACCGGCGCAGGCCGAGGTCGGGCAGGTGCCGCTCGGCCTCGTCCCACAGCGCCTCGGTGCGGGCCCGGCAGACCGGGTCGGCGATCGCCTCGGCGACGGTGCGGTGCCCGCGCCGGGGCCCGGTGGCGGCCAGCAGCGTGTGCGCGCCGTTGAGCAGCCACAGTTTGCGCGCCTCCCACGGCGCGAGGTCGTCGGTGAACCGGGCGCCGGCGGTCTCCCAGGCCGGGCGCCCGGAGGGGAACTCGCCGCACAGGACCCAGTCGCTGAACGGCTCGGTCACCACCGGGACCGCGTCGTGGCGGCCGGTCGCCGCGGTGACGGCGGCGATGTCGGCCGGGCCGGCCCTCGGGGTGATGCGGTCGACCGAAGTGGACACGAAGGCGGCGGTGCGCCGCACGGCCTCGGCCCGGCCTGGCGCGACCTCATCGGCCAGGAGCTCCAGGGCGCGCTGCACGGTCGCGCCGTTGTCCGGCAGGTTGTCGCAGGGCACGACGGCGAGCGGCGGCGCCCCGGCCCGATGCCGCCGGTCCAATGCCCAGAGCACCCGGCCCAGGGCGGTCCGGGGTCGGGCGGTCGGAGCGGCCTCGCCGCGGGCGAGCGAGCGCAGCACCGCCGCGTCGCCGCGGACCTCGGGGTCGCGCATGTCCGGTTCGCCGCCCGCGTCGAGGCGGTAGCCGGCCTCGGTGACGGTGAGAGTGAGGACCGCGACCGCCGGGTTCGCGACGGCCGCCGCGAAGCCGTCGACCTCGTCGCCGGGCGAGGCGTGGACGATGCTGCCGACCGCTTCGCATCGGTCCCCGTCGGGGGTCCGTTCGACGAGCGTGTAGACGCAGTCCTGCTCTGCCATGAGGGTCGCGGTGCGGGAGCTGCGGCCGGTGAACGCGGCGATGCCCCAGTCGGCCGCGTCGGTGGCGCGCGCGGTGTACCACGCCTGGTGGGCGCGGTGGAACGCGCCGAGTCCGAGGTGGACGATCCGCATCGGCGCCGCCGCGCCCGGCACCGCCCCGCGTCCGAGCCGGGGCGCCTCGTCGCCGGTCACAGTTTGAAGACCTGTCGCGGCTGCTCGCACACCAGGTGGTCGATGAGCTGTTCGGCCTGTGGCATCGACACCCGCCCTTCGGCGACGAGCCGGGCGAGGAAGCCGGCGTCGGTGCGGCGGGCGGCGTCGTGGCGGACCGGTATCGACAGGAACGCCCGGGTGTCGTCGACGAAGCCCGAGCCGCGGTAGAACCCGGCGGTCTCGGTGACCGCCGAGCGGAACCGCTCCATGGCGTCGGGGGCGTCGAGGAACCACCAGGGCGCGCCGATGAACACGCTGGGGTAGAACCCGGCCAGCGGCGCGATCTCGCGGGAGTAGGTCGTCTCGTCCACGGTGAACAGGACCAGGTGGAAGTCCTTGACCAGGCCGAAGCGCTCCAGCAGCGGCCGCAGGCCGCGCACGAAGTCGGTGCGGAGGGGTATGTCGTGGCCCGAGTTCGGCCCGAACCGCTCCAGCGCGGCGGTGCTGTGGTTGCGCAGCACTCCGGTGTGGAGGGTCATGACCAGGCCGTCCTCGACGCTCATCCGCGCCATCTGGAGGAGCATGTGCCCGCGGAACTCGCGCTGCTGCGCGGCGTCGGCGGTGCCGTCGACGGCGAGGCGGAAGAGCCGTTCGGCGTCGGCGGGTTCGAGGTCGGCGGTGTAGGGCTCCTCGCCGCCGTGGTCGGCCGAGACCGCGCCGTGGTCGATGAAGTGGCGGCGGCGCTCCTCCAGCGCCGCCAGATAGCCGGCGAACGTCATCGCCTCTCCGGCCGATTCGACCAGGCGCCGGACGCGGCTCGCGAAGCCGTCCGCGTCCGGGTCGAGGTAGCGGTCGGGCCGGAAGGTGGGCAGGACCCGGCCGCCGAGCTCGGTCCAGTTGAGGGAGGCGTGCGCCGCCAGGTCGTCGAGGGGGTCGTCGGTGGTCGCC
Organism: Glycomyces salinus; assembly: GCF_016428645.1. Lineage (GTDB taxonomy): Bacteria > Actinomycetota > Actinomycetes > Mycobacteriales > Micromonosporaceae > Glycomyces > Glycomyces salinus. Next base: position 22,354 of record NZ_JAELXW010000069.1, read on the forward strand.
AGCGCCTCGATTCCGAAGCGCCGGAACAGTGCGCGCGGACGGAAGGCGGGCTCGGCCAGGCGAGCGGCGACGGCGTCGTAGACCCGGTCGGCCGACTCGGAGGTGAGCGGTTCGCCGACCTCGAGGACTTCGGCGAGCGCGTCCTCGAGCCAGTAGCCCGAGGCGGTGCCCGCGAACAGGTGCCAGTGGTCGGCGAAGGTCCGCCAGGCCGCGCGCGGGTCGCGGTCGGCGGCTCGGGCGAACGCCTCCATGTCGACCCCGGCCGCATGGAGGAGCCTGGTCACGTAGTGGTCATGCCTGACCAGCAGGTCGACCGGATCGCGGAAGGGTTCGTCGGACGCCAGCCATGCCACGGGCACGTGCCCGTGCGGGGAGACGATCGGGGCGGCGGCGACCCGCTCGTACAGGACGCGGGCGATGGCGCGGGTGGCCCCGTCGACCTTCAGCAAGCGGTTACCATCTCGGCCTCGGAGTCGGAGCATGGGGCCATTCAAGCATCCGCGGGAGTCGTTGTCAATCGATTGCCAGATGCCGATGAACCCTCCGGAGCCGAACCGAGTGAGTCGGCTTCCACGGCGGTAGACTGAGGTCGCCCATCATCTGACAATCGATTGACACGGGAGCTGGACCGACTTGGACCGGAACGACGCGGAGCCGCCGGGAGCCTCGGGCCGCCGGAAGCCTCGGGCGACCATCTACGACGTCGCCCGGCTCACCGGCGTGAGCCCTTCGGCGGTGAGCCGGGCGCTGAACAAGTCCGGCCGCCTCAACGAGCGGACCGAGCGGCGCATCCGCGAGGCGGCCGAGGCCGTGGGCTACCGGATCAACCCCATGGCGCGGGCGCTGCCGACCGGCAAGACCGGGACGCTCGGCCTGATGGTCTCCGACATCACCAATCCGGTGTACTTCGAACTGGTGCGGGGCGCCGAGCGCGCCGCGTCGCGGGCGGGATCGATCCTGGTCTTCGCCGACGCGCAGGAGTCGGCCGAGCTGGAACTGGCCACCGCCGAACGCCTGCAGCCGGCCGCCGACGGACTCGTCATGGTCGCCTCCCGCCTCGAAGACGACGACCTCGCGCGGCTGGCCTCGGTCGAACCGGTCGTGACGGTCAACCGCCTGGCACCGGGCCTGCCCTCGATCGTGCCCGACCTGCGCCCCGGCATCGAGTCCGCGCTGGACCGCCTGGCCGGGCTCGGACACCGCCGGATCGCCTACCTGTCGGGCCCGGAGGCGTCCTGGATGAACCGCGCCCGCTGGGAGGTCCTGTTCGCACTGGCCGTGGACCGGGGCATGTCGATCGTGGAGGTCGGCTCGGCCGCGCCGACCCGTTCCGGCGGAGCCGAGGCGTTCGAGCGCGTCCGAGCGGCCGAGGTGACCGCGGTGCTGGCCTACAACGACCTCATCGCCCTGGGCCTGCTGCACGAATGCCGCGGCCACGGACTCGACGTGCCGGGCCGGTTGAGCATCGTCGGCTTCGACGACATCTTCGGCGCCGACCTTCCCACGCCCGCGCTGAGCACGATCCGGAGCCCGTTGGCGGCCGTCGGCGAGCTGGCGGTCGAGCGCCTGCTGGCGGCGGTGAACGGCGACGAGACCGGTCCTGGGACCGCCCTGGCGACCGAGTTCGTGGAACGGGAGTCGGTGGCCGCCGCGCCCTAGAAATCGGACGATTCACGCCCGGCCCCGGCCCGGGACCATGTGTCGGCGCCAGGTGCCGGCGAGGGTGGCGACCGCGGTGTCCAGGTCTTCGGGCGGCAGGTAGAACGGGATGCGGATGCTGTCGGCCGCGGTCCCGGGGTTGACGGTGAACGCGCTGCCGGGGACGACGGGGACACCGTCGCGGGCGGCACGCTCGGCGAAGGCGCGGGCGTCGGCGTGCGGCAGCCGGATCCAGAGGCTCGGTCCCCCGGCGGGCGGCCGGTACCGCCAGCCGAGATCCGCGGCGTCGAGCGCGTCCGTCAGCGCGGCCAGCGACGTTCGGAGGCATTCGATTCGCCATTCCCGCACGTCGTCGTAGTGGTGTCGGAGCAGCCAGGCCGCCGCGAACTGCATCGGGGCGGGACTCCCGAGGTCGAGCGCGCGGCGGCGCGCCCGCAGATGCGATGCGAGCGTGCGATTGGTGTGGATCCAGCCGATCCGGAGTCCGCCCCAGAGGACTTTGGAGACGCTGCCGACGGTGGTGACCGCCGCGTCGCTCGGCATTGCCGCCAGCGGCGTCGGAGCGGCCGCGCCGTCGAGCGGGAGGTCGGCGAGCACCCGATCCTCCACGACGGTCGTTCGCGCCGCCGTCGCGGCGTCGAGCAGCGCCCGCCCGCCCTCGGCGCCGATCGCGCTACCGGTGGGGTTATGGAAGGACGTCAGGTAGGCGGCGGCCGGTCGCGTGGCGCGGACGAGGCGGGCGGCCGCGTCGGCCTGGAGTCCATCGTGGTCGACCGGGAGGGTGACGAGCCGTGGCCGCCCGCGGCGGCGGATCGCGTCGATGAGTCCGGGGAAGGTCACGGCCTCGACCGCGACCGGGCGGCGCGGCCGGTGCAGGGCCTCGGCGACCAGGGCGAGGGCCTGTTGGGCACCGCTGGTGACGACGATTTCATCGGGGTGCGCGGCGATGCCGTCGTGGCGGAGCTTCTGGGCGATCGCCTCCAGCAGCAAGGGGTGTCCCGCCGGATACAGGCCGCCTTGCGAGCCGACGGTCTCGGACATGAGGTCGGGGAGCCCTGCGAGCGCGTCGAGGACGGCCGGTGCCGGGGCCGGGCTGGCGATCGTCAGGTCGAGCCGGGGTCGCGGTCCGTCGCCGAACAGGTCGGCGAGCGGATCGGCGGAGACGGCGTCGCCGTTGAGGTGCATGGTCGCGCCCACCTGGGTCGCCGCGCCCTGGCGTCCGACGAGCCAACCGGCGTCGCGGAGCTGGCGGTAGGCGGCGGTGACGGTGTTGCGTGAGACCTGCAGCGCCGCGGCCAGGGCGCGTTCGGACGGCAGACGCGTGCCTTGGGTGACCGCTCCGGTGTCGACGAGCTCGCGCAGCGCCTCCGCGAGCCGCAGGTAGCGCGGCCCCGGTCCGTGGTGCCACCCGTGGAGTCTGGCGGCAAGGTGCTCGGTGCTCAGGCGTGCGGGCGGGTGGGACATGGTGCCACTTTCTCATAAACTGGCTCTTGTTTTCCAGGGCCAGTTTTCTAGACTTGGGGCATGTCGTCGTCCCAATCGCATGGCCCAGACCAGCACACGGAGAGAGCCGAGCTCATCATTGCGGCCGCACACCGGGCGGCGGCGTACGTCGCCGCGGCCCCCGAGCGCGGCGTGTTCCCCGAAGAGGAGGCGTTGCGCGGCCTCGACCGCTTTCCGCGCGACCTCGGCGACAAGGGCCTGGGAGCGGCCGAAGCGGTGGCGATGCTCGACGAGCTCGGCTCCCCGGCCACCGTGGCATCGACCGGCGGCCGGTATTTCGGCTTCGTCACCGGCGGGACCGATCCGGCCGCGTCGGCGGCGTCGGTGCTCTTGAGCGCCTGGGATCAGAACCTGGCGCTGCCGGTCATGTCGCCGGTCGCGGCGATGCTCGACGAGCTCGCCTCCCGGTGGTGCCGCGAGCTGCTGGGCCTGCCGGAGTCGGCCGTCGTCACGTTCTGCTCCGGCGCGTCGATCGCCAACCTCACCTGTCTCGTCGCCGCGCGCGACGCGCTGCTGCACCGGGCCGGATGGAACGTGGAGGAGCGCGGTCTGGCCGGGGCTCCGCGCCTGCGGGTGGTCGCCTCGGCCGAAATCCACGCTTCGGTGTCGAAGGCGCTGCGCGCCGCCGGCATCGGCACCGATCAGATCGAGTCGGCGCCGACCGACGAGTGCGGGCGGGTCGCGGTCGACCGCTTCCCGACCGTCGACGGGCTGACGCTGGTGCTGCTTCAGGCCGGGAACGTGAACACCGGCCACAGTGACCCGTTCTCCGAGATCATCCCGATGGCCCGCCGTGAAGGCGCTTGGGTACACGTCGACGGCGCCTTCGGGTTGTGGGCGGGCGCCTCGGAGGCGCGGCGGCACCTCGTCGGCGGCGTGGAGCTGGCCGACTCGTGGGCCACCGACGCGCACAAATGGTTGAACGCGTCGTACGACTCGGGGATCGCCGTCTGCCGCGACCCCGAGGATCTGCGTCGGGCGATGTCCTTCGACGCCGCCTACCTGGCCGGCGACGCCGAACGAGCCGCCGCGCACCTGGGCCTGCAGATGTCCCAGCGTGCTCGTGGGGCGGAGGTGTGGGCGATCCTGACCAGCCTGGGCCGCAACGGCGTCGCCGAACTGGTCGACCGGTGCTGCCGCCTCGCCGAGCAGATGGCGGGGCTGCTGGAGGCGGCGGGAGCGCGACTGCTCGTCCCGCCCGCGCTCAATCAGGTGCTCGTGCAGTTCGACGACGACGCGACCACCGACGCGGTCATCGCCGCCGTCCAGTCCGACCGGACCTGCTGGGCGGGAGGCACCGTCTGGCAGGGCCGCCGCGCCATGCGCATCAGCGTCTCGGACGCGGCGACCGACGCCGACGACATCGCCTCGTCGGCAGAGGCCATAGTGCGGTGTTGGCGGCGGATCGCCGCCGAGGGCGGTGGGAGTGCCGATGCCTGATGCGACCGTGGTGAAACGGGACGGACCGGTGGGCTTCATCGGGCTGGGGATCATGGGGCGGCCCATGGCGTTGAATCTGGCCCGGGCCGGATTCGAGCTGGTGGCGTGGAACCGCACGCGGTCGCGGTCGGAGGCGCTGGCCGCGGTGGGCGCGACGGTCGCGGCGAATGTGCCCGAGGTGTTCTCGAAGTGCGAGACTGTGGTGCTCATGCTGGCCGACGAGTCGGCCGTCGACGCGGTCCTGGACCGGCGCGGCCCCGGCTTCCGAGCACTCGTCCGCGACCGCACGATCATCCAGATGGGAACGTTCGGCCCGGAGTACGCCGCCGCCCTCGCCGCCGACGTCGCACGCGCGGGCGGCTCGTACGTCGAGGCGCCCGTGTCGGGATCGCGAGGACCGGCCGAAGCGGGCTCCCTGGTGGCGATGCTCGCCGGAGACGAGGAAGCGGTCACCGACGTGCTCCCGATCGTCGAGGCGATGTGCGGCCGGCACTTCGTCTGCGGCGCGGTGCCGAGCGCGTTGACCACGAAACTCGCGGTCAACGTGTTCCTCATAACGATGGCGACCGGGCTGGCGGAGACGTTCCGCTTCGCCGAGGCCGGGGGCGTCGACCCGCGAGTGCTGCGCGACGTGCTCGACGCCGGTCCGATGGCATCGCCGCTGTCACGGGGCAAGGCGGCGAAGCTGGTCGACGGCGACTTCACGCCGCAGGCCGCGATCGCCGACGTGCTCAAGAACAGCGTCCTCATCGACGAGGCCGCCACCGCCCGCGGCACGGCCGTGCCGCTGGTGAGCCTGTGCCGGGAGCTGTACCAGCAGGCGGTGGATCTGGGTCTGGCCAAAGCGGACATGATAGCGGTCGGACACGCCATAGCCGCCCGTTCGGCTCGAACCGAATGAGCAAGAGCGCAGCGCGCGAATCGGGTTGCCGTCCGGAGCCGGCGCTGGGAGGTTGAGGGTATGGAACATTCCGAGGTGCTGCAGGACGGGCCGCTTCGCCGCGTCGAGCGGTTCGGGAACGCGGTGCATCGGCCCGCCATGCCGTGGACGGTCACGATTCACCGCCTGCTCGATCATCTGCGCTCGGTCGGGTTCGACCTGGCGCCGCGGCCGTTGGGCTTCGACGGCCTCGGGCGCGAGGTGCTGACCTTCATCGACGGCGAGTCGGGCCCGGCCGGTTGGGCGAAGGTCACCGGCGACCGCGGACTGACCACGTTCGCCCACGTCCTGCGCGATTACCACCAGGCCGTCGCCGAGTTCCGGCCACCGCCCGGGTCCGCATGGGCGGACGGCACCGGAACCACCGGTGAGGGCGAGACCGTCTGCCACGGCGACTTCGGCCCCTGGAACCTGGTGTGGCGGGGCGACCGCCCGGTCGGGCTGATCGACTGGGACTACGCGGGTCCGGCGCCGGCGATTCGGGACCTGGCCTGGGCCCTGCAGTTCGTCGCCCCGTTCCGCGACGACGCCGAGTGCCTTCGCTGGCTGCGCTACGAGCGGGCGCCCGATCGCCGCCGCCGGATCGAGTTGTTCTGCGTCGCCTACGGCCTCGACTCGACCGACGGCATCGTCGACGCGGTGATCCAGACCCAGCGGGCCGGCATCGAACTGGTCCGCCGCCTCGCCGCTCAAGGGCGGCAACCTCAAGCGGACTGGGTCGCGAACGGCGTGCTCGACGAACTCGACCGCAGGCTCGACTGGTCGGTCGCCAACCGCTCCCTGTTCGAATAGACCGGCTCCCTCCCAGTCGCGCAGGTGGAACGAATGCCCTCCCTCCCGCGTCGTCCGCCTGGTGGTCCACCCGCTTGCCGGAAGTCGCGTACTCGCTATCGAGGGCGTGAAATCCGATCGGGCTCGGACGCGTCCGCACTCGTGCGGTCGGGAACGAACTCCACCAGGCCGCGGTCGAACAACCTTCGCTGTCTCACCTGCCAAAGCGGTTCGTGCCAGTTCTCGGGAGGTTCCGGTGTCTGCGTCAGCGTTCCGACCCGGTCGCCCCCGATCTTGACGCACCATCGCCGTTCACCGCTGGACAGGGGCGGGAGCAGCCGCATCCCCAGGAGTATCCGGATCACGTCCTTCGTTCCGACCTCCCGCCGAGCGATCACCTTCGCGGAGACTGCCCCTGTATCGGTACCGGCCGACGCTGATCGAAGCCGGACGATGAGTTCCCCGGTCAAGGCGAATCCCAGCGGAGGTCGCATTCCCGGGCTCATCCAGCCGAGGGCCCACGCGGTCCAGACGAGCACCAGCGATATCAGGCACAAGGTGACGAACGCCCCCGCGGCACCCGGGCCCCAGCCAGTTCCTATGGCGTTCATCACTCCCATGGCGATCGGCACGCTGCCCCCGAACATGGAGACCAGTATCAAGTGGTCGAACTCCGCATCGACCTTGACGGCCTCGGGGAAATTGCGCCGGACCAACAGCGCCGTTCCGAAGACGACGGCCGCGATGACGGCCAAGGCCAGGACGAACCTGAGCGGTGAATCGTACCGGACGATCCGCACCGCCAGGATGAACGTCGGCGTCAGTATCAGCGTGAACCAGGCGATCTGGTACGCCAGCGGCGGGCCGAATCGTACGGCGAATGCCTTCATCGCCTCTCCTGCGTGCGTCGGGGGCGGACGCCGACCGGAGAAGGACCGCGCCCGACGTGGAGGTGATGACGAGCCGGTTCCCCGGCCAGGAAGCCACATGGCCTGCACACATTAACAGTCCGCTACCGTCCGTGCTCTCCCGCGAGGAAGGACGGACCCGCGTCCGGCGGAACGAGCGGAGGTCGGCGATCATGGGACGACCGAGAGAGGATTGGTCACATGAAGTTCCGTGCCGCCCCCTGGATGTCGATGCTCGTCGGCGTCCCATTCGCCGTGATCTGGCTGCTCATGGTGACGTTCGGTTCCGAGGTGAGCTTCGAGGGCCTCGCCTGGCTCTACGGGACCGCCGTCGCCTTCGGCTTCGGGCTCCTGGTCGGCCTGATCGTCGTCGCCATGCCCACGAGCAAGCTCGTCGACGACCGGATCATGATCCGGTCCCGGTACGGCTGGACGACCGACCTCGAACTCCAGGAGGGCGACCGGTGGGTGATCGTGAACGGCAGGGTCTGCATGGAGCGGTCCGACGGGACGCTGAAGAAGTCCGCGATCGCCAGGTGGGCCCTCGCCGGGCGCGACTGGAAGAAGTTGGAGGGGATGATTCCCACCGTCGACCGGCGCGGAAATCGGGCCTTACAACACTGGTATCGCGCGGCGTCCCGATCGAGCTCCGGGTCGATTGCCTGCGTAGAATCCCGGCTGTGCGTTCAGAAACCAGTTCGAGCGCGCCGGGGGCCGGGGGCGCGGGAGCGGTCGTCGGCGAACACGGACTCGCCGTGAGGTCGAGCGCACGCTGAACGTCCGCGGCATCTCCTACCTGCTCGGCGAGGCCGACGCCGACGAGACCCGCCGGGACCTGGAGGTCATCGCGCGGGACCTGCACTGCAACGCGGTCATGCTCATCGGCGGCGACACCGAGCGCCTGATCGCGGCCGCCCGCGCCGCGATCGAGACCGGCCTCGAGGTCTACATTCGCCCCGACGCCACCGACCGGCCCCGGCGCGAGCTGTTCGAGCAGTTGGAGGCCGTCGCCGAGGGGGCCGAGGCGCTGCGCCGCGAGCACCCCGACCACGTGACGCTCCTGGTCGGCAGCGAGTTCTCGCATGCCGCGCCCGGCATCGTCCCCGGATTCCGGTCGTTCCTGCGCCTCCAGCTCATCCTGCGGTTCCACCGGCTGCTGCGGCGCCGGATCGACCGGAGGCTCCATCGGTTGCTCGCCCGCACCTCCGTGGTCGCACGCAGCCGCTTCAACGGCCCGGTCCCCTACGCCGCGGCCGGGTGGGAGGAACAGGTCGACTGGTCCCTGTTCGACCTGGTCGGCGTCAGCCTCTACCGCTCCGGGCGCAACCGGTCCGCCTACACCGGACTGGTTCGCGGCCTAGTCGGCGGCCACGGCAAGCCGGTCGTCATCACCGAGTTCGGCTGCGGCGCCTTCACCGGGGCCGACCTGCGCGGAGCCGGCTCGTTCCAGATCGTCGACTGGTTCGCCGAGCCGCCGCGGATCCGCACCGACCATCCGCGCGACGAGTCGGTGCAGGCCGGCTACACCGGCGAGCTCATCGACCTGTACGACGCCGAGGGCGTCCACGGCTGCTTCGTGTTCACCTTCGCCATGCCCGACTTCCCTCACCGCGACGACCCGAGCCTCGACCTCGACAAGGCCGGCTTCGGTGTCCTGGCTGTGGCCGAGGACGGCAGCAGGCGCCGCAAGGAGGCGTTCCAGCGGATCGCGCGGCGCTACGGCGACCTCGCCGGGGCGGATTAGGCGTCCCAGCGGAAGAGGCGGATCGCGATCGCCGTGCTCACGATGATCGCGGCCGCCATCGCGATCAGGTGCGCCGGGCTCTGGTCCGCCCCGACCCAGGCGTTGCCGACCGCCTGGACCGACGCTCCGAACGGCAGCACCTCCCCCACCGCCGCGACCGGACGCGGCAGGTTCCCGGTGGGACCGAACATGCCGCCGGTCGCTCCGAGGGCGAAAAAGATCACCAAACCGATCGCCACCGAGGCGTTCGGGCTCGGGGCGATCGCGGCGACGAACATGCCGATCGCGTACATCGTCAGCGCCGCCAACCCGAGCACGGCCAAGGCCGCGCCGAGCCGGTCGGGCAGGCCCACGTCGAAGAACGCCATGGCCGCCGCCACGCCGATGACGACACCGATGACGGACTGGACGATGCCCACGATGACCTGCGCGGCGAGGACCATGGCCGGGTTCGCGGGCGTGGCCGACAGTCGCCGCAGGATTTTCGTGCGGCGGTAGTAGGACAGGAAGCTCGGCATGTTGACCACGCCGATCATTGCGATCACGATGGTGAGCGCCACCGGCATCACGTACCGCTCGAACACCGGGATCCCCTCGTAGGCATCCTCGCCGCCGAAAGCGAGCCCGTTCATGACCAGGATCAGCACCGGCAGCCCGAGCGGGACGACCAGGCCGGAGGTGTCGCGGGCGACCATCTTGGCCTCGGCGGCCACGAGGATCGCCCAGGAGCGGGGCCCGGGGCGGTGGACGGGAACGGTCTCGGTCATGCCGACTCCTCGGATTCGATCGGGTTTCCGGTGAGCGCCAGGAAGGCGTCCTCGAGCGTGGCCTGCTGGTACCGGGTTCCGGTGGCGGCGACATCGGCCTTGACCAGGGCCGAGCTGACCGCTTGGAGCAGGTCTCCGGTGCCGGTCACGGTCACCTCGCGGTCGTCGGCGCGCACCGAGCGCACCTCCTCGACGCCGTCGAGCACGGCGGGGTCGAACCGCCGGGCCACCCGGAAGCGCAGGATCTGGTCGAGCCCGGCGCGGGCGACGAGCCCGGCCGGGGTGTCGACGGCCACCACCCGCCCCCGGTCGATGATCGCGACCTGCCCGCAGAGCCGCTCGACCTCCTCCATCTGGTGGCTGACCAGGACCACGGTCACGCCGTCCTCGCGGAGGTCCTCGACCATCGACCACATGCCGCGGCGCGCCTCCGGGTCGAGTCCGGTGGTGAGCTCGTCGAGGATGACCGCGCGCGGCCCGCCGGCGAGGGCCAGCGCGATCGACAGGCGCTGCTGCTGGCCTCCCGAGAGCCGCTCGAAGCGGGTGCCGCGCTGCTCGGTCAGGCCGACGCGCTCGATGAGCTCCTCCGGGTCGGCGCCGCTGCGGTAGAACGACCGGTAGAGCCGCACGAGCTCGGCGACCTTGAGTGCCCCGTGCACGTAGGCGTCCTGGAGCTGGACGCCGAGGACCTGCCGCAGCCGGGCCCGGTCGCGCCAGGGGTCGAGCCCGAGGACGGTCACGGTCCCCGAGTCGGGGCGGCGGAGTCCGGCGATGGTCTCGACGGCCGTGGTCTTTCCGGCGCCGTTTCGGCCCAGCACGCCGTAGACCTCGCCGGTCTCGACGGTGATGTCGATGTCGTCGACGGCGACGGTGTCGCCATAGCGTTTGCGCAGTCCGCGAGCTTCGATGGCGGGCACTCCGGGCCTCCTCGTCCTCAATCTGTTCCGGTTCTCGACGCTATGGGCCCGGCGGGTCCTCGCGCGCGTGCGAGAGGTCATGGATCCGACCCGTGACTTCCGGCACGGGCGATCGGAGCCGCGGCTGCGTAAGCTGATCGGGATGAGTCGGATGGCGGCGCAGTTGCTGGGCGGGGTGTTCGCGACGCTCGCGTGCCTCGCGCCCGCCGTGCCGGTCGTCGTGATGCACTCGCGCGGCGAGTGGACCACGGCGATTCCGGTGGGCTGGTGGCTGGCGTGCTACGCCGTCTTCTTCGTCGCGCTCGTGGTCGCGATGTGGCTGGCCGAGATCGTCTCGCACCGCCTCCGGTCGGCCGCCTTCGCCGTCCAGGTCGTCGCGGCGCCGGTGCTGGTGCTGACCGCGCCGGGATTCGGGTGGACCGCGATCCTGCTGGTGTTCAACGCCGCGTTGAGCGCCGCGCTGGTGCGGGCGCGGGTCGCGGCGGCGCTGATCGCCGCCAACACCGCGGTGGTCGCCGCTTCGGCCCTGCCGTCCTCGTCGGCGCTCGAGATCGCGATGGGGTCGATGCTGTACCTGGTGCTCCAGGCCGCGGCGTATCTGGGTCTGCTCGCGATGCTCCGGGAGGGCGAGTCCCGGTTGCGGCTGTCGGAGGCGAACGTGCGGCTGCGGGCGGCGGCCGCGCTGCTGGCCGAGTCCAGCCGGGCGCAGGAGCGGCTGCGGATCGCGCGGGAGCTGCACGACCTGATCGGCCACCAGTTGACGGTGCTGGCACTGGAACTGGAGGTCGCCTCGCACCAGGCCGAGGGGGAGGCGGCCGAGTCGGTCGGCCGAGCCAGGGCGGTGACGCGGAGCCTGCTGGCCGACGTGCGCGGCACCGTCGGCGAGATGCGCGGCGGCGACCGGCGGCTGGGCGAGGCACTGGAGTCGGTCGTGGCGGACCTGCCGGAGCCGTCGGTCCATCTGCGCGTCGACGAGGCGGCGGTGGTCGACGAGGCGCGCACGGCGGCGCTGATCCGGTGCTCGCAGGAGGTCATCACGAACGCGATCCGCCACTCGCACGCGGCCAACCTGTGGATCGAGGTCGCCGCCGAGGGTGACGCGCTCGTCTTCGAGGCCCGCGACGACGGCGTGGGCGCCGCCGAGGTCGTCCTCGGCAACGGCCTGCGCGGCATCGCCGAGCGGGTCGAGGCCCTCGGCGGGACGGTCGATTTCCGGGGCCGGGACGGCTTCCGGGTCCGGGCGGAGGTGCCGGCCGGATGATCCGGGTGTGCCTCGTGGACGATCAGACCCTGGTGCGCCAGGGCATCCGGCGGCTGCTCGACCTCAGCGACGAGGTCGAGGTGGTCGCCGAGGCCGACGACGGCCTGGCGGCGATCGACGCCGTCGGCCGGGAGCGGCCCGACGTGCTGCTGCTGGACCTGCGGATGCCGCGCTATGACGGGATCTGGACGCTGGAGCGGCTGCGGGAGCGCGGCGTCGACGTCCCGGTGCTGGTGCTGACGACGTTCGACGACGACGAACTGGTGCTCGGGGCGCTGCGGGCCGGTGCCCGCGGCTACCTGCTCAAGGACGTGACCTTGGAGCGGCTGGTGGAGGCGGTGAAGACGCTGGCGTCCGGCGGCACGCTGCTGCGGCCGGCGATCACCGACCGGCTGCTGCGGGCGCTGCGCGAGGGCGAGGCGCCCGCCTCGGAGACCGGGGCGTCCGCGCCGGTGCCGCTGACCGAGCGCGAGCGGGAGGTGCTGCGGCTGCTGGCGGCCGGGCTCAGCAACCGGGAGATCGCCGAGTCGCTGTTCCTGGCCGAGGGCACGGTGAAGAACCACGTATCGAACGTGCTCATGAAGCTGGGCTCGCGGGACCGGACCCGGGCGGTGCTCCGGGCCCTGCATCACGGGATGCTCGACTGAGACCCGCTGGACTATCCGGGCGGCGGGAGGGCGGGCCCGCTATCGGTTTGCGGGCGAGATCTATTGTTCTCATCGAAAGCACCGAACGATTCTCAGACCCGGAGTTGGAACAGCGATGAGCGGATACGAAGACCCCACGGGCGGCGACGACTTCGGGGCGGACGAGTACGAATCCGACCCGACCGAAGACTTCACCGCCGAGGACACGTACACCGACGACACCTATGCCGACGACTCGTACACCGACGACACGACCTCGGACGACGTCTACACCACCACAGCCGACATCGACATCGACGGCGACGGCGTGAACGAGTCGGCCGGCTATGACACCGACGGCGACGGCGACATCGACACCATCGCGTCCGACATGGACGGCGACGGCTGGGTCGACACGGTCGTCAGCGACACGAACAACGACGGCTACGCCGACACGGCCTACGTCGACACCGACGGGGACACCTATCTGGACACCGTCGCGACCGACACCGACAGCGACGGGTTCCTCGACACCGTCGAGTCCGACACCGACGGGGACGGCTTCATCGACACGGTGGCGACCGACACCGACGGCGACGGCACCTTCGAGACCGTCGAGCAGGTCTGAGGCGATTCCGGGCCGGTGGGCCTAAGCCACCTGGCCCGGGATGAACCTCAGGACCGCTCGGTCCCCTTCGACGGCCACCATGTCGATGGTGAGGGTGTCGCCGAATACGGCCGTTCCGCCCTCCCCCATGGACATCGTCGTGCCGCCGTTGAAGATCGTGACGCTGCCGTCGGCCACCGACACGTCCAACGGCCCCGTTTCGGAGTCGATCCGGGCCTGGCCGATGACCAGGACCTCGCAGTCGTTGTCGGCGCAGGCGCTGTAGTCCTGGCCGTCGGCGCTCTCGGGGAACGGCTCGTCGCTCGGAGACGGAGTCTCCGCCAGGGTCGGCAGGTCGGTGACCTCCTCCAACGACTCCGTCTCCGGCGCGGGCGAAGCCGCTTCGTCCGCGCCGCAGGCGGTCAGGGCCAGCGCGGCGGCGAACGCCGGCAGGGCTCGGACAGGGTTCACGGTTCCTCCTCGTCGGACGCGTCCGATCCGTTCAGCCCTGGATCGGCTCGAACATGTCGCGCACGTCGGCGTTGCTGTACTCGGATTGGACGGCGTCGACGTTGCGGTAGTAGAAGCTGCCCGGGCACGGGTCACCGATCTCGCGGCTGTACTGGTCGACCACTTCTCCGGTGCGCAGCTCGTAGACGGTGATGTCGAACCGCGCGCCGTAGAAGAACAGCCAGATGACGTCGCCGCCGGAGGTGCTGTAGCGGCAGGCTTCCTGGAACTCCCCCATCGACGGCCCGTCCACGCAGGTCACCAGCACGGTGTCGTCTACGCCTTCGGAGACCCACGAGCCGGGGAAGTCGTACTGCTCGGGGCTGAGCCCGAGCGTCCACATCGTGTGCGGGCCCGAGCCTTCGTGGGCGGGGGCGCCGCGCCACGGCGACGGGTCGGAGCAGTAGGCGCCATGGTTCAGCAGGTCGGTGACGTCGTCGTACTCGATCTGGTACTCGACGTCGTAGAGTTCTTCGGCCGCCGCTTCGGCGTCGGCGTGGTCGGGGTGGTCGGCGAGGAACCTCAGGTAGGCGGCCTGCGCGCCGCCGAGGTCTCCGGCATCGACGCGTTCGCGGGCGCAGGCGAGCAGGCGAGGGGGCACCTGGTCGGCCGCGGCGGCGATGGGCTCGCCGAGCGAAGGGGCCTCCCAGGTCTGGCCGCCGAGCCAGGCGTCGACGGTGGCGGCGTCGCAGACGGGCGTGTCCTCGGCGAGGTCGGACATGAGGGCCTCGACGGTGTCGCGGACGCGCCAGGACTGGTCGGGGTCGTTCGCGAGCGTGTCGATGAGCTGCTCGAATCCCGACCGCATGAGTTCGGCGACGTCGCCGCCGGCGCGGGCGGCCTCGAAGAACATCCCGGCGCGCTCGGGCCCGGCGCCCTCCCACAGCGCTCTCGGATGCTCCATATAGGTCGTGATCGTCGCCGCGCCGGTCTCGGGGTCCTGCGCGCGGGCCTCGTTCAGGATCCGGCATGCCTCCAGCTGCTTCTCCCCCTCGACGACCATGGCGCCGAAGGCGGTCCGGTGGGCGGTGTCGAACGAGGCCAGGGTGTCGGCGGCGGATCCGCAGTCGCCGGCGGCGTGGTCGTTCTCGGCCCCGTGCACCATCAGCCAGGCGTCGCCGCGCAGTCCCAGGACCGCGAGCAGCACGAGCCCGGAGCCGCCGAGCGCGAGCAGGCGCTCTCGGGGCCGGCCGCCGGGCAGTTCGGTGTCGACCAGCCGCCGCGGTTCGGTTCCGCGGGTGAGGATCCAGCCGTGCAGGCCCATCGCGAACCACCACGCCCCGAATCCGATTCTCCACCAGAGGTTCCCCGGGTCCGCGGTCATGAAGTATCCCAGGAGCCCGGTTCCGGTCAGGGCGGCGGCCGCGAGCCACCAGCGCCCCAGCAGCATGTATCCGAATCCGAGCCCGGTGGCGTTCCCGGAGACCACGGCCGTCGGATCGGCCGCGGGCCGGATCCGCGCGGGCCGCGGCGGCGGTGGCGGAGGCGCCGGGAACGGCGGCGGATACATCTCGGGGTACAAGGGTCCTCCTCGGTCGGCGGTCCTTCGAGTGGACCATGACCGGTGCGGGACCGGTCCCGCTCGGAATCACGCCGAGAAGGTTCCTCGTATTCGGGTGTGGCGCTGGTGGTCCGGCGCTACCGGAGGGAGGCCGGGCGGGTCGTCGGCCACTGGCTGACCTCTTCGGCCAGCTTGGCGACGGCGAGCACCAGGTCGTCGGAGTGGCGCGGCCCCACGATCTGCATGCCGACCGGGAGGCCCTTCGAGGTGAACCCGACCGGGACGCTGATCGCCGGCTGCTGGGTCATGTTGAACGGGTAGCTGAATCCGGCCCACCGCTGCCAGCCGGACAGGCCGCTTCCGGGCGGGACGTCGTGCCCGGCCTCGAACGGCGGGATCGCCACCGTCGGCGTGATCAGCACGTCGTGGAGGGTGTGGAACTCGCCCATGAGGATGCCCAGGGCCGCCCGCACCGCGAGCGCGTCGAGGTATTCGCTCGCCGAGTAGGTCAGGCCCTGCTCCCAGGTGCGGCGGAGACCGGGGTCGATCTTCTCGGCCGAACCCTCGGGGAAGCTGTCGAGCCACTTGGCCGCCCCGGCGGACCACAGCAGTTCGAACGACTCGACCGGGTCGCCGAAGCCGGGGTCGGTCTGCTCGACCCGCAGGCCCTCCTCGTTGAGCGCGGACACCGCCGCGCCGACGATCTGGGAGACCTCTGGGTCCACCTCGAGGTAGCCGAGGTTCGGCGAGTAGGCCGCGTTCAGTCCACGCACGTCGCGCCGGACGGCCTCCCGGTAGGCGGCCATCGGCGGTTGCAGCGCGGTCGGGTCGCGGTAGTCGGGGAGCGCGAGCACGTCGAGCATGAGCGCGACGTCGTCCACCGAGCGCGCCATCGGGCCGGCGTGGGCGAGGGGGCCGAACGGGCTCGCCGGGTACAGCGGGATGCGGCTGCCGGTGGGCTTGAATCCGACGACGCCGCAGAACGAGGCGGGGATGCGCACCGAGCCGCCCCCGTCGGTGCCGACCGAGAGCTCGCCCATCCCGGCGGCGAGGGCCGCGGCGCTGCCGCCGCTGGAGCCTCCCGGGGTGAGCGCGGGGTTCCAGGGGTTGCGGGTGATCCCCTCCAGCGGGCTGTCGGTGACGGCCTTCCATGCCAGCTCCGGGGTGGTGGTCTTGCCCAGCAGCACCAGCCCGTGCTCGCGCAGTCTGGCCGTCACCGGACTGTCGGCGTCCCAGTCCTGGTCCCGATCGATGCAGCGGGAGCCGCGCAGCGTCGGCCAGCCCCGGGTGAGGAACATGTCCTTGATGGAGGCGGGCACGCCGTCCAGCCATCCGATGGGGTTGCCTTCGAGCCAGCGCGCTTCGGACTCCCGGGCGCTGTCGAGCGCCGCGTCCGCATCGACCAGGCAGAAGGCGTTGCACTCGTCGTTGCGCTCGTCGATCGCGGTCAGGGCCGCCTCGGTGGCCTCGACCGGGGACAGCTCTCGAGTGGAGTAGGCGGCGGCGAGTTCGCTCGCGGTCAACAGGGCACTGGTGTTCACTGGCATGTCTCTCCTCAAGCCGCGGATGACGGGACGTAGCCCAGGCGTTTGTCCACGACGTTCAGTAGCGGCCGTCCCGCGCGCCATCGCTCGAAGTTCTCGGTGAACCTCTCGACGAGGATGCTACGCCAGCCGACGACGTCGCCGGACATGTGCGGTGACACCACCACATTCTCCATGTTCCAGAGCGGGCTGTCGGCCGGAAGCGGTTCGGTGTCGAAGACGTCGAGCGCCGCGCCCGCGATCTCGTTGGAGCGCAGCGCGGCGATCAGGTCGCCGGTGGCCACGAGCTCGCCGCGGCCGACGTTGATGAAACGGGCGCTGGTCTTCATCGCGTTGAAGGCCCGCGCGTCGAATACTCCTTTGGTCTGCTCGGTCAGCGGGGCGACCGCGACCACGTAGTCGGCTTCGGGGAGGCGGTCGGTCAGCTCCGTCGACGGGTGGACGACGCCGAAGTCCGGGTCGTCGGCGCGCGTGGTGCGGCCGATGCCGGTGACGCGCATTCCGGCGGCGCGCAGCATCCGGGCGATGGCCCTCCCGATCGGTCCGGTTCCCATCACCATCGCGTGGCGGCCCTCGATGCGCTCGGTCTCACGGTGGAGCCAGCGGTTCTGGTCCTGCAGTCGCAGTGAGCGCGCGAAGTCCTTGGCGAAGGCGAGCACGACTCCGAGGACGTACTCGGCGATCGGCGTGTCGAACACGCCGCGGGAGTTGGTGAGCACCACGTCGCTGTCGCGCAGTCCGGGGAACATGACCGGGTCCACCCCGGCGCTGGCCATGTGGACCCAGCTGAGGCGGTCGGCCGCGTGCCAGGCGTCGGGTACCGCGCTAGAAAGGAAGTCATAGACGAAGAGCGCGTCGGCCCCGCGGAGGGAATCGGCCAGACCTTCGTCGTTCGTATAGCGAACAGTTGCTGATTGCTCGATGATCTGCATACCGTCGGGCGATCGATCGCCGCATAGAACTGTGAGCACCGGGAAATCCTCGCCGACCATGGTTGACATTCTAGGAGGTAGTCGTATGATTGTCAACAATCCGAGGACTCACCCCGGAGGTCACTTCCGTCGAATACACCGGAGGCTGCGCCTTGGATTTGACAAAACTCGACTTCCTTGAAGTTGACGGCCCGCTCGCGCAGCGGGGCATCGGCGTGATCGCCCCTTTCGACCTCGCCCTGGAAAGGGAGCTGTGGCGCTGGGTGCCGATGGAGGTCTCGCTGCACCTGGCGCGCACTCCCTACGAGCCTGTGCCGGTCAGCACGGCCATGGCCCGGATGGTCAGCGACAGCAGGCACCTCGCCGCGGCCACACGGGACGTGATGCATGTGGAGCCCGAGGTGGTGGCCTATCTGTGCTCCTCAGGCAGCTTCGTCAACGGGATCGACTACGAGCGGTCCCTGGTCAAGGCGATCTGCGACGCCGGCGCGCCGGACGCGGTGACCACCTCGGGGGCGCTGGCCGAGGTGCTGCACCAGCTCGACGTCCGGCGGATCTCGGTGCTGACCCCGTACGACGCGGAGCTGACGGCCAAACTGCACGACTTCCTCACCGAGCTGAACGTGGAGACGCTCTCCAGCGACCACCTCGGCCTCGGCGGGGGCATCTGGAAGGTCAACTACCGCACCATCGCCGAGCGGATCATCGCGGCCAACCACCCCGATGCGGAGGCGATATTCGTCTCCTGCACCAACCTGCCCACCTACGACTTGATCGAGCCGCTCGAAGCGATCCTTGGAAAACCGGTCCTCACCGCCAATCAACTGACCATGTGGGCCTGCCTGAAGCGAATGAACCTCCCGAAAGTCGGCCCAGGTGAATGGTTGCGGGAAGTTACATGAAACGACCTTGTAATATTGTCGACAATCCATTGGGAGGACCGTATGACGACCATCGGTATGGTGTACCCCGATCACGCCGCCGAAGACGACTACCCGCTCGCGGAGAAACTGCTGGGCCCGGAAGTGCGGCTGCCCGTCGCGCACATCTACGGCACCGACCTGCACGCCGTCCCCGAACTGCTGGACCTCGGATCTCCGCACCGGCTGGCAGAGGGCGCGCGGCAGCTGGCGGAGCACCGGCCCGACGTCGTCATGTGGGCCTGCACCAGCGGCAGCTTCGTCTACGGCTGGCAGGGCGCCCACGAGCAGGCCGCGGCGCTGTCGGAGGCGGCGGGCGGACTACCCGCCTCGAGCACGTCGTTCGCGTTCGTCCACGCCGCGCGGGCGCTGGGCGCGCGCAAGGTCGCCGTGGCCGCGAGCTACCCCGGCGACGTCGCCGCGCTGTTCGCGGAGTTCCTGGCCGAGGGGGGCATCGATGTCGCCGAGATGTCCAGCCACGACATCGACACCGCCGCCGAGGTCGGCAGGATGACCCCGGAGGCGGTCATCGCGCTGGCGAGCCGCTACGACCGGCCCGGCGCCGACGCGCTGCTGGTCCCGGACACCGCGATGCGCACCCTCGCGCTGGTGAACACTCTGGAGGAGCGCATCGGCAAGCCGGTGCTCACCGCCAACCAGGTGACGATCTGGGAGGGCCTGCGCCTGGCGGGTGCGCCGTCGACTTCGGACTCGCTCGGCGCGCTGTTCCGCCTCCCGCCCGCCGACGCCGCGGAAGGCGAATGACCATGGACATCGCCGACATCGAGCCGGTCGACCGGGAGTCG
Organism: Glycomyces salinus; assembly: GCF_016428645.1. Lineage (GTDB taxonomy): Bacteria > Actinomycetota > Actinomycetes > Mycobacteriales > Micromonosporaceae > Glycomyces > Glycomyces salinus. Next base: position 41,710 of record NZ_JAELXW010000069.1, read on the forward strand.
ACGGCGGGGATCATCGCCCACCGGCTTCGCGAGGTGATCATGAACGGCTCGCTGTCGCCGGGAACCCAGCTCGGCGAGGCCGAGCTGGCGCGCCGCTTCAACGTGTCGAGGGGCCCGCTGCGGGAGGCGATGCAGCGGCTGGTCTCGGAGGGCCTGCTGCGCAGCGAGCGGTACCGCGGGCTGTTCGTGATCGAGCTCGAACCCGGCGACGTGCGCGACATCTACGCCGCGCGCTTGGCGATCGAGCGGGCCGCCGCACTGGAGGTCATGAGCGGCGACCGCGACAGTGCGGCCGCGATGCTCGACGAGACGGTCTGGGCGATGGTCGCGGCCGCCGAGGACAACGACCCCACGGCGCTGTCCGATGCGGACCTGCGATTCCACGAGGTCCTCATCGCGGCCTCGGGCAGCAAGCGACTGGCCAGGATGGCGCGCGTGCTGCTCATCGAGACCAGGATGTGCCTGGCCCAGCTCCAGTCCACTTACCGGCGCGTGGACGAGCGCGTCGCCGAGCACGGCCGGATCACCCAGGCGATCCGGGACGGCGACACTCCAGCGGTCCTGGCCCTGCTGGAGGACCACATGGAGGACGCCGTCCAGCGCCTGGCCCCCGGGACGACGCTCCGCGGCTGACCGCGAGCGGCGCCGCGGGCCTCACATCGCCACGGCGATGTACTTGGTCTCGAGGAACTCGTCGATGCCCACTCTGCCGCCCTCGCGCCCGAGGCCGGACTGCTTGACCCCGCCGAAGGGCGCGGCCGGATTGGACACGATGCCCTGGTTCAGCCCGACCATCCCGGCCTCCAGCCGCTCGGCTACCCGCAGTGCCCGCTTGAGGTCACTGGTGTAGAGGTAGCTGACCAGGCCGTACTCGGTGTCGTTGGCGACGCGCACCGCCTCGTCCTCGGTGTCGAACGTCGAGATCGGGGCCACCGGTCCGAAGATCTCCTCGGAGGACATCCGCGCCTCGGCCGGGACGTCGGCCAGCACCGTCGGACGGTAGAAGTGACCCGGACCGTCCACTCCAGAGCCGCCGGTGAGCAGCCTGGCGCCGCGTTCGGTGGCGTCCGAGACCAGTTCGGTCACCTTGGTCAGGGCCGCGTCGTCGATCAGCGGTCCGACCACGACGCCGTCCTCGGTGCCGCGCCCGATCGGCTGCGCGGCCATCCGCTCGGCCATCCGGCTCGCGAACTCGTCGGCGACTTCGCGCTGCACGTAGAACCGGTTGGCGGCCGTGCACGCCTCGCCGATGTTGCGCATCTTGGCCTGCATCGCGCCGTCGACGGCCGCGTCCAGGTCGGCGTCGGCGAAGACCACGAACGGAGCGTTGCCTCCCAGCTCCATCGAGGTTCGCAGCACCTTGTCGGCGCACTGCTCCAGCAGCCTGCGCCCGACGGCGGTGGAGCCGGTGAACGACAGCTTGCGCGCCCGGCCGTCCCGGATCAGCGGCTCCATGACGCCGCCGGCGTCGGTGGTGGTGACGACATTGAGGACGCCGTCCGGCAGCCCGGCATCGGCGAGGATCTGCGCCAGCGCGAGCATCGACAGCGGCGTCTGGGCGGCGGGCTTGATCACCGAGGTGCAGCCGGCCGCGATCGCCGGACCGATCTTGCGCGTCCCCATGGCCATCGGGAAGTTCCACGGCGTGACCAGCAGCGAGGGTCCGACCGGCTGCCTGGTGACCAGGAAGCGGCCCGTGCCGTTCGGGGCGGTCGCGTAGCCGCCGTCGATGCGCACCGCCTCCTCGGAGAACCAGCGGAAGAACTCCGCGGCGTAGGCGATCTCGCCGCGCGACTCGGCCAGCGGCTTGCCCATCTCGAGGGTCATCAGCAGCGCGAGCTCGTCGACTCGGGAGGTCAGCTCCTCGTAGGCCCGGTGCAGGATCTCGCCGCGCTCGCGCGGCGGGTGGCTCGCCCAGGAGTCCTGGGCGGCGACCGCCGCGTCCAAGGCGGCGGCACCGTCGGCGGGGGCGGCGTCGGCGACCCGGCACAGCACCTCGCCGGTGGCCGGGTCGCGGACCTCGAAGGTCTGGCCCGAGCTTGCCGGGGTCCACTTGCCGCCGATGAACAGCTCCTTGCCGACGCCGTCTACGACGCTGGTTTCACTTGGCATCGGATCACACTCCTTTGATCGCTCTCAGCGTTCCACGCTTGCCCCGCGGAACCAATGTGTAGTATTGTCGACAATCTACAACCTGAGCCTACTCGGCTCGTTCTCGTACGGGTTCCCGCCTTCGGTTAGGAGCACACTGTCATGGCTCGGCTTTCCCCGCAACTCAAGCAGGCGACCCCGGTCGTCGCCGACCACGGCGAGGGCGTCCACCTCTACGACACCGAGGGGCGCCGCTATCTGGACTTCACCGCCGGGATCGGCGTGACCAGCACCGGACACTGTCACCCGCGCGTGGTGCGGGCCGCCCAAGAGCAGGTCGGCAAGCTGATCCACGGCCAGTACACCACGGTGATGCACCAGCCGCTGCTGGAACTGACTCGCCGCCTGGGCGGCGTCCTCCCCGAGGGGCTGGACTCGCTGTTCTTCTCCAACTCCGGCAGCGAGGCCGTCGAGGCCGCGCTGCGGCTGAGCAGGCAGGCCACCGGCCGCCCGAACATCCTGGTCTTCCAGGGCGGCTTCCACGGCCGGACGGTCGCGGCCGCATCGCTGACCACCTCCGGCACCCGCTTCAGCGCCGGGTTCTCACCGCTGATGTCGGGCGTGCACATGGCGCCGTTCCCCTACGCCTACCGCTACGGCTGGGACGAGCGCACCGCCACCGAGTTCGCGCTGCGGGAACTGGACTACCTGTTCGCGACCGCCACCTCCCCCGAGGAGACGGCCGCGTTCTTCATCGAACCGGTGCTGGGCGAGGGCGGCTACGTCCCGGCCAACGCCGAATTCCTCGCCGGGCTGCGCCGCCGCGCCGACGAGCACGGCATCCTGCTGGTGGCCGACGAGATCCAGACCGGTTTCGGGCGCACCGGCAAGTTCTGGGGCCACGACCACTTCGGCGTCCGCCCGGACATCGTGCTGATCGCCAAGGGCCTGGCCAGCGGCTTCCCGCTGTCCGGCATCGCCGCCTCGGAGGAGCTGATGGCCAAGGCCTGGCCCGGTTCGCAGGGCGGCACTTACGGCGGCAACGCGGTCGCCTGCGCCGCGGCGGTGGCCACACTGGACGTGATCGAGGAGGAGGGCCTGGTCGGCAACGCGGCCGCCCGCGGCCTCCAGCTGCTCGAAGGGGCCCGCCACGTCGGCGAGAAGACCCCGGCGATCGGCGACGTCCGCGGGCTCGGCCTGCTGGTCGGCTCCGAGTTCACCACGCCGGACGGTGAGCCGGACACCGCGACCGCGCAGGCCGCGCAGAAGGCGGCGGCCGCGCGCGGTCTGCTGCTGCTGACCTGCGGCGCGCACATGAACGTGGTGCGGATGATCCCGCCGCTGGTCGTCGACGCCGCGCAGGTCGACCAGGCGCTCGAGATCTGGTCCGAGGCCGTGGCCTCGGCGGTCGAGTAGAGGTACTCCCCCATGACCCGCCACATTACGATCACATTGGAGAAGCGCGGCGTCTCCTGCCGCGCCGCACTGCTGGACGCCGAGGCCCCGCGCACCTGCGCCGCGGTGTGGGACGCGCTGCCGCAGGGCAGTTCGGCCTACCACGCCAAGTACGCCCGCAACGAGGTCTACACGCTGGTGCCGCCGTTCGCCGATCCGGCGATCGGACTGGAGAACCCCACGATCACCCCGATTCCGGGCGACGTCGTGTACTTCGGCTTCGAGGCGTGGCAGATCGGTAATCCCGCATACGGCTACGACGAGGGCAGCGAGGCGCACAGCGACCAGGGCGCCACGGACCTGGCGATCTTCTACGGACGCAACAACCTGCTCATCAACGGCGACGCGGGCTGGGTGCCCGGCAACGTGTTCGCCACCATCGTCGAGGGCCTGCCGGAGATGGCCGAAGCCGCGCAGGACCTGTGGCTGCGCGGCGTCGAAGGCGAGACCCTGACCTTCACCAGAGACGAGTGAGTCCCTTCGCGGGCTGACGGCGGGTGCCGTCAGCCCGCGCGCCATGCGAGCGCGGCCAGGATCTCGACCGGCTCGGACCGGTGGAACGGCCCCGAGTGGACTCGGGAAGAAACCATCCACAGCGAAGACGCGGTTCCCGGGCGGCTCGGACTCGTGTCGGGCGGCGTGGCGCCGACGGTGCCAGGCCGTCCGGACGGATGCAGCCGTCCGGGCCTTGCCCGGGCAGGGCCAGGTCGGTCGTGCCGGTCATGTCCATGTCACCTCCTTGCGGTTACGTTCGCTGCCAGTGCCGGTGGCGTTGCTGGCGGTGGTTGTCTTGCCGGTCCTCTCCGGTGGTTGCCCCGCTGGTCCTCGCCGGTGGTCCGGTTCGGCCGGCTCCCGCCTTGGCCGTGCTCTGGTGCGGTTCGCCTCCTGGTGGCGGCGCTGTCCGCAACGGCAGTGCCCGGGTCGGGTTCGCTGCTGGCGGTTCGTCTCCTTCCCGCGCCGTCCCTTGCCGGTGGCGGCGCCGCTCGTGTGCGGGCAGCGGCCACCCGGGGGCCGGGAGCTGGTGGTGGCGGTGTGGCGCGGTGCCCGTGGCCGGGTCGTTCGGCGTGGGGCCGCCGGGTGTGTGCACCGTCCCCGCGCTCCGGTGGGACCGGTGCGCGCGCT
>NZ_JAELXW010000007.1 GCF_016428645.1 Glycomyces salinus
TGCTTGTGTTCTTCAGTTGTCCGGGGCCGGATAGACCTCAGAGTTATCAGCTCCGTGCCACGTGCCGTGTGTCATCACCCGAGTCCCGAGACCGTCAACAAACCCCTGCGACACGGTCAATCATTTCGGGCGGCCAGATACTCCAAGAAGTGCCGAGACCCTGCGGACGAGCAGCAGCCGCTACTCATTGGTCTTGGACCGCCGATCCAACATCGGATCCCTGATCAACTCGACGACCCTCGGATCCACTTCCGACATCGCACAGCTCCTTCACAGTCCGAAGCCGTTGTTGTATCGAGCGGGACGGAAACATTCACCGAGGCACGTGGGGAATCGCTCCAATAGCCCGGTCAACGTACCAGTGGCTGGGGACACGTCGGATCGCGTTCGCCGTCGGTTCGCTGATTTGTGGCAAGTCGCGTTCTACCTGGTCGGCGAGGGCTCTGTGGAAGGCCTGGGCGCGAGCTTCGTCATCGGTCATGTCCGCCACGAGTCCACACTGGTCCGACTTCCCCTGGAATACCGGCCTGCGGGCCGGTCGCGGGCCTCCTTGCCGCCGACACGCTACCCGGCGGCCGGTCGGGACCGCTGCGCTCGCCCCGGCCGCCGGCTCCTTCGTCGCCGGGCCGGTGCGCCCCTCCCTCTCCTCCGCCGGGTCGGGGCGGTCGCGTCAATCCGGCCGCGACCGCTTACCGACGCGGTCCCGAACCCCAGGAGAGGTCATGTCCGACTACAGTCACGCCGAGCTCCAACAGCTCGCCATCGATCACGCCGACGCCCTCTGCGAGCACCTGTCCGGCCAGTGGCATCGAACCGAATCCCTCCACGCCGAAGCGAGCATCGCCCATGACGGGTGCGAATTGCACTTGTGCGCCTACGAGCAGAACGGCACCGCCCGCGTGAGTATCCAGGCCCAACTCCCTCAGGGATGGGGCGTGGTCGAGGGGATCACGCCGCCAGAGATCACCGTCGCCGCCGATCGCGGCGCCGAGGCCATCGCCGCCGATGTCGCCCGCCGGCTTCTGCCCGCACACGCCGAGATAGCAGCCCGAGTCCACACGGCATTGGAGCGGGAAGCGCAGCGCCAAGCGATGGCTGCGGCCATCACCGAGCACTTCCTGGCGAGCATGCCCGGCGCCGTCCCTGATCTTCACTCCCCGGCTACGGCCGTCAGCAGTGCCGGCGGGCCCGACCGGTTCAGCGCCAGCCTTCGTGTCGGCCGCGAAGCGGCGACTGCCGACCTCCATCTGCGCAACACCCCGATCGGGGTTCTACGCACTGTGGTCGACCTGCTTGGCCGCCAGCTCGGCGACACCGAGCAGTCGACCTCGACGCCGGGCCAGGTACTCGGGCAGATGGCGGACGCCGTCACCGGCCTCGCCTCGGAACGCCACAGCATTCCGATCGATGGGCTGCTTCGCGAGACCGCGCTCAACGTCCTCATCCTCTCGCGCATCGTCTCGAATCGTCTCGACAGCCCTGCCGGTCGCGAGCGGATCGAACGGTTCGCCGACGAACTCGTCACCGAGCTGCGTTCCGCCGCTCGGCACCACTGAGCACTGGACGCATCCGAGCAACCCAAGGCCAGCCAGAACTGTCTATTACGGAGCTTTGCATGTCCGAGATACTCTCCTGGAACGAAGAACAGCAGCAGCGCTGCATCATCGCCGAGACGTGCGCGACCGCCCTGGCCGAGCACCTGCCCGGCACCTGGGAACGCTGTGACCCGCACGAGTACGTGGTCGCCATCCGGTCCGGCGACCGGTACCTGATGATCCAGCCCGAGCGCCAGGCGGCGGTCTGGCGAGTGACGATCACCGCCGAACTACCGGAGGGCTACCGAAGCCATACGCGTCTGGAGGTCCAGCGCACGACCGTCGCCGCCCGACGTCCTGCCGAACACATCGCCCGCCAGATCCAGCGGCGTCTGCTCACGGCCGAGTACGACCAGGCCATCGCGGAGGTCCACACCGCACTCGATGACGCACGCGACCGCCGGGCAGCTCTCGCCTTCGCAGTCGCCGAGCTCGAATCCCTGATCCCCGGCGCTCACCGCTACCCGAACGACGGCGAGAGCTACACCAGATTCCGCGGACCCGACCTCCTCAGCGGCTCCTTCCGTGTCCTCTCCCGCGCCGCCGAGGTCGACATCGACCTCGACCGGGTTCCGATCGGCCTGGCCCGCGACATCGCGGCCCTCATCGCAACGCACCTGGACACCGAGACCACGGACGAGACGCCGGAGGCTACCGCCCCGAACTTCCCCGCCCCGGTCCAAGACCGACCAGCGCAGCGCTGATCGGCCCTTCACACAGTCCCCGAATCTCGAACGGAGTCACCACTATGCCAATCCACCGCTTCACCGAAGGCGAGATCGTCAAGGCACGCCCGAACTTCCTGGCCCCGCGCGACCCCTCCAGCACCAGGCCGTTCGCCTGGCCCTTCTACTACCCCGCCCGGATCGCCAGCCTGTTCGGCGACGACGGCGCGATCGTCGAATTCCTCGAACACCAGCACTCCCCCGACGCCTGGGACACCGTCATCACCCCCTGGAGCCGGGAGCAGGGATTCTCGGTCAAGGAACTCCACGCCCTCGACTGCGATTGCGGGGCCTGCGATCCCGACGAAGTCCTGCGCGACCCGCGCGAGCGCATCGACCAGCTCCAGAAGGCCCTGACCGGCCTCGGACAGCGCCGCGCCGAACACACCGAACGCGCCCTCCGCGACCACCGATTCCCAGGCCGCCTCCAGATAACGGCCGCCGCCGACCTGGCGCAGGGCGACTTCCTGCTGTTCCCGCAACAGCACCTCCACCGCGTCCAGAAGGCGCGAGGGGAGACCCGCCTCACCGACTGCTCCGGCACCATCGTGGTCGGCGCCGCCACGCGCTACCTGGTCTTCCGCCCCGACCGGCCCGCACCGGTCTGCGATCCGGACCGGGCATTCTTCGACCGGCGATATACGAGCACCACCGACGGCTCCGGGCTGACCGAACTGGAACACGCGGTGACCGTCTGCCTGACCGACCTCGGCCTGACCAACACCGAACCCGACGAACCCTCGAAGGCCGACCGGGCGGTGGCCGGTCGTGGATAGCGCACGCTGCCCGGTACCCGTATGCGGCAGGCCGGTCGCCGTCGACGCGGGTGCCGACCGCGCCTACCCCATGCACAACACCCTCGTCGGCCACGATTCGGCGGGCTTCCGCTTCCGCGCCTGCCCCGCCCACGAACCCGAGCTCATGACCGGTCTGGGCGACGCGATCGCCTGGGCGGTCATCACCCGCAGCGGCCCGCCGAGGACCGCACCGTCGTAAGGAAGGTTCCCACATGTCTCAGCCGCCCCTGAACCAGCTCGGTTTCGACCTCGAGACGCTTCGCGTCGACGCCATCGCCACCCTCCAGGCGCTTTGCGAGCACTTCCAGCCCGAACACGCCACCGGACTTCGCATGCTCCTGGGCGCCGCCGAGTACGTCCAGCGCACCGTCATCGGCCCGCCCGAGACCGACCCACGCCGCATGCTCGACGCTCCCGATGACCTGCCCGCTGCATGCGTCGATCTCGACGCCTTCGCCGAACCAGCCGAACTCGCCTGGATACTCACCGACCGCGGATGGTCGACCACCACACACCAACTGTGGGACGAGGACGAGGCGAACCACTTCGTCAGCAGCGCCAGGAGCGTCCTGGCGTTGCGCCTCGAGCGCACCATGCGCGTGACCGTCACCTACCCCGATCCTCGCCGCATGCGCCCCCGTTCGGCACTGATCGAACGAGGCGAATACCTCGCCTGCGCCTCCGGCGAGCGGCTGTTCTTCACCGACGCGCTCTGCCGGCTCCCGCACGGCCAGAGCGCCACTGACCTGGACCTGACGGCGATTCCCGGCGTCTGGATCGGGACCCTGATCGCGGACTGCGACACCTGCGATGCGGCGTGGCGCGTCGACACCAGCGGCGATTTCCGCAACTGCTACACCCCGGCCGATGCCCCGGCCTGGAACTTCTTCGACGCGGCCAGCGACTTCGCCTACATTTCGTGCACCATCGCCTGCCCCATAGAGCCATGTGACGGACGGGTCGCCTTCGAGTTGCCCTGAGCCCGTTCCAAGCCGCTGGTGGGGCGTCGCCCCACCAGCGGCTCCGCATCCGACACCCGACCCTCTAGGAGCAACCACCATGTACCGAATCGAGACCCCCGACCTTGCCCACGTCCGCCTCGACTGCTTCGACTTCACCGTCAAGCGCGACCGTGCGCTGCCCGGCGTGTGGGCCATCGAACCGACCTGTGACGGCGATCCCGGACTCAGCGTCGGCGTCTTCCTCGCCATCCGGCAAGCTCACCACCGCGGCTACACCGTATGGTCCACAACCAGCGCATATCGGCAGATCAGCACCTGCAACCACCCGATCGAAGCCTGTGACGAGGTCCTGCGCTTCGGCATCGATCCCCTCGGCCCGCCTTACTTTCCTGCCTGACCGTCTTTGATGCACCGCTCCCCTCGATGCGTCACGGGGACACCGCGTCATCGCCCAGGACAGGTTCGGCTTCGACCAAGGCGACGGTCAGGTCCATACCGGAGCGCCCCACGACCTGCACCTTCTGGCCGTTGGCCTCCAAGAACTCGCGGAAGCGCCGGTACCCGTGCGCCTGCTCATCGAAGTCCGGGTCGACCGCTTTGATCGCGTGCTTCAGCGTCGCGGCCGGGACCGGCCCGGCCGTCCCGATCCGCTTGAACGCCGCCTCGAGCAGTTCGCCCGACCGTTCCGGACTCACTTCCACTGGCGAGGCTCGGCGAACCGGTCGGGTCGGGGCCGCCTCCGGTTCGCGCCGCCCGACATGCTCCCAGTACAGGTAGGAGCTGCACACCGACACCAGTCGGTTCCCCGCACTCTGCTCGGGACCGATCCCGACCACATGCTTGCCGTATTCGCGGAGCTTGCCCACCAGCGGAGAGAAGTCGTTGTCGCCGGTGACCAGGTAGAACACTTCGATCTCGGGATGGATGATCATGCACTCCATCGCGTCCACGGCGATCCTGAGGTCCGCGGCGTTCTTCCCACGGTTGTTGACATGGTCGACTTCGACCAGGTCCACGCCCGCATCGGCCAACGACCGCCGATAGTCACCGAAGACCGCGTTCGCCCATTCGGCATAGGCGCGGCGTAGCACCGCGGTCCCGAACCCGTAGCAGACCATCTGGAGCCGCTCGGCCTCCAACGTCCGCTCCCGGTGGGCACCGCCGCCGGTCCCGAGCACCAGGTTCTCGAAATCCAGATACACCGCCGAGACCCGCTCGCCCCGGCCACCCCGGGCCATGTTGCGCCCGAACTCCTTCACCACCGACACCATCGACTCCTTCACCGCCGCAATCAGCCTCACCATAGCTCCGCGATTCCCGGCACACCTCCCCAAGACCTGACCGGAACGGGCCCAGCCACCGTGGACGCCGACGCCTCCCGAAGGCCGGGCGGCGGGATGCCCCGTGCCCCGCACCGCAGGATCGGGCGCCCCGCAGCACACGGCTCCGATACAGCGATATACGCATGTGGACGGTCGCTTGACACGAGCGCTCGCGCAAGGACCGGATGCGGGCGGCAACACGACGCACCGAGCGTTGGCGGCGGACTGGTCTCGGGTCGTGGACGAACCAGAAGACAATACGGCAGGGTCGGTAACCGCATTGCTACGCTCACGAGGAGACCGCGAGGAAAGGGGCATCGTCATGGGCGAGATCGAAACCGCGACCCCCGACTGGGCCTGGGCCGTTCTCGACCGCGTCGTCATCACCGACCAGGACGGCTTCACCGAGACGCACACGCTCGCCATCGCCGACACCCGCGACCCCGACGGCGGCTCCTACCTCAAGAAACCAGAGCAGCTCCTCCACTTCCAGGGCATACCCGCTACCGGATATCTGCTCGCCGAATGGGGTTGGGACGAGCTCGGCCCGCTCACGACCGTCGAAACCGAAGTGCTGGAGGCGGTCACGACCAGGATATTCGGGGCCATCCCGCCCTATCGTGGCGCGATTCGGGTCCGCCGCAGCGGCATCGGCACCCCCGAAGGCACGATCGACCCGGTCCCCTACGGTCCCGCGCTCGCCGCCGCATTCAGCGCTGCCCCTGGCGATGACGACCAGGGCCACCCCGATTTCGAGACTGGACCGTGGAACATCGCCGCCGCCCTTCAGGCGTTGGAGGAGACCGGCTTCGACGGCCGCAGCGACTGCGAGGACGCCCACCGTCGCCACATGGCCGGAGACGACCTCACCGCCGCCGACCTGGCGCGCAGCCACGCCTTCCTCGCTCGGCGCAGGCTCGATGAGTTCACGCAGTGGATCGCCGAGCAGATCCGATCCCACGGTCTGCCCCGCGCCGGCATCGACCCGGTCGAGGTGTGCTTCCTCGCCGCGGCCCAAGCCGCCGCCCACCCCGACCAGGCATTCCGCCTCGAATGCCTCGCGCTCGCCACCGAGCGCGCCGCGGCCGGTGACATCGATCCCGACTATATGGCCCTGCTCGAATCCGCCGCACACCCCCGGTAGCCCGGGCCGAGCTCCCGCAGTAGGAGGCCGCGCCGTGCGAACGCGCCCCGGAAGGCGCGGGCGTTCGGCCGCGCCGGATAGGCGGCAGACTCGTCGGGGCGCCGTCAATCACGCCTCATCGGGCATCGCCGGGGCGGACCGGAAGCAGTCGAGCGCGGCAGCCTGCTCAGCAGTGAGCGCAAGCAGTGGATTGACTGCGGCCGGATAGATCTCAGCCTCGCGCCAGTACTGGGCCGCGACGCTGGTGGCAACCCCGATCTTGGGCGCCTGCGGCCGGGCGCGAAGCCGACCGAGCAGCCGCGGCGCATCGAACAAGTACACATGGTCGACGCACCAGGGTCTGGTCGCTGCGGCAGAGGTCGTCCAATCGGCAGGCGGCCCGGTCAGGACCAGGTAGAAGTCGAGCCCTTCGGCCTCGGTCATGTCGAGCATCGATTCCTGCTTGCCGTAGCCCTTGATGTTCACCGACCGACCGCGCAGCGGCCCGGAACGGAAGACGCCGTCGATGGCTCGGGTATTGGCTCGAACTTCGAGGTCAATATCGAAGACCTGTGAGGCCAACCACTCGGCCAGATGACCCGAAACGACCGGGCGTCCGATGACAGCGGAGATCTGTCGGTCGATGTCGTTGCGCTGCCGAATGAGCGCGGCAACCCGTTCGATGTCCTCTGCGATCATGGCTGGCTGGTCTCCTCGTCCCCGGATTCACCCGAGCGTCTCACCGTCGATCGCGCCCGCGCATGCCTGGCCTCACGATTGCGCCGCGGCGAACCTCGCGCTTCCTCCGAGTCCGGGCGGCGGCCTGCTGCCGCTGCGGGGCGCTGACGCTACCCGACGGTCGGGGC
>NZ_JAELXW010000070.1 GCF_016428645.1 Glycomyces salinus
AGTGGAACCGCTTGAAGTCCTACAACTTCCCCGACCGCTTCATTCGGCACGCCGCCGGCATCGCTCGCATCGACCCGTACCCGATGGAGCCTCCGGCAGACCAGCAGTGGCGGATCGTCACCGGCCTGACCGGGTCCGGAGTCTCGTTCGAGTCGTACAATTACCGCGGTCGGTACCTGCGGCACTCCGGTTTCGAGCTGCGCCTGGAGGAACAGGACGGCTCGGACCTCTTCGCCGCCGATGCGACCTTCCACCAGGAGCCCGGTCTCGCCGACGGCTCCTGGACCTCCTTCCGGTCGCAGAACTTCCCCGACCGCTACCTCCGCCACTCGAACTACGTGCTGCGCATCGACCCGATCGACGACGCCACCGAACGAGCCGACGCCACCTTCCGCATCGGCGCCTGAACCCCGATCGAACACGAACCGACCACGCCCCGCTGCTGTCGGTTGAGGTCCACGCGGGCGGAGGTTCGCATCACCGCCGCCCGTCGCGATCCGAGTCGCCGTCCGTGCCGACCTGCGCCGGGCCAGGCGATATTGGCGCAGTCTTGTCATCCTCGAAGTCACCGTCGCGCCGGATCCCACGGTTCTCGTTCGGCTCGACGGAAGGCCGCATCCCAAGCTGCCTTCCTTACAAGCGCGTCGCCGGCCCACTTGGTTGCGGCGGCCACCCTGCCGCCCACCGCCGGTGCCGCAACCTGAGCGAGTGCGCCCATCGCGGTGCGAAGACGCTTCCCCCGACACGAGGGCAAGGCGGCGCTCAAGAAGGCATAGAAGTCGCCGAGGAGACCGGTTACATCACTGGTCGCCCACGGCGTGAACTGGGCGACCTGCCAGTGGGGGTACACGGTTGCAATCTCTTCTTCCACCATGGCCAGCATCGAACGCTTGCCGCTGCCCCCGGTCAGGCCGAAGACGACGCTGCTTTCGAAGGGGTCACTCGAGGTGATCAGCCGCGAGGCTTGCACCGCACAGGGGCCCTGCCAACGGCATCCACGAGTGGGCCGATCGCAAAAAGCATGACCCTGGAAGAACGACTGCCCGAAATCCTCTACGTACTCGCCAAACGCGCCGTCGAGGACCGCGAACGCATCATCACCGCCTACTGTGATAAATCTTCGCACAAATCGACGGATGTTCGAAACGCCTCCGGGACGCTGAGGTCTTCTCATCCTGATTGGCGTTCTTGATGGTTGAGGGTGGCGATGGCGCGGGCGATCTGGGTGGTCCGATGCGGGTCGCATCGGAGTTTGCCCAGCACATCCCACTTCTTGAGCTCGGCGAAGACGCGCTCGCCTGGTCCGCGTAGTCGGGCGTGGAGCCGGTTGTGCGCCTTCTGGTAGCCCGGTTTGCCCTTCCCCTTGTAGGGCGTGACGACCAGGTCATGGTCCAGCCCTTGATAACCCTTGTCCGCCAGGGCGAACAGGCCGTACTCGCGCAGCAGACGCGGGAGCTGCCAGATCCGGGCCGCGGCGGTGTCGTGGATCGAACCGCGGAGTGCGCCCGAGACACACAGCAGGTTCCCGTCCGGGTCGGCCACCGCTTGGAGGTTCATCTCATGCGATCGGTGCTTCACCTGGTAGTAGGGGCGGTCGGCGGCCAGGCGGTCGGTGTGGATGAGAGTGCCATCGATGATGACGAAGCCTCGCCCGGAGCGCTTGGCCTTCCGTAGTCCGGCCCGGAGCCGCGGCGCCTGCGCGGACAGCAGGTCGATCGCCTCGTGGACGCGACGGGCGGCGGTGGCGCGCGAGATGCCGAACCCGGGCGCGAGGGCGTCGTAGGTGTGGCCATGATGCAGGTAGGCGAGCGTCAGCAGTGCCTGCTGACCAGCATCGATGGCCCGCCAGCGGGAGCGGATCGCCTTGCGGTGGGCACGGATGAGGCCGGCGGTGTAGTTCAAGGTCCGCGTCGACAGCGGCAGTGCCGCCTGGTACAACAACATCGAGGAGCTCCTGGGAGACAACGAGTTTGGTCGCTAGTTGTTGTACCAGGAGCTTCCTCGTTACCCCGCAACGGAACTCACCCAAGATGAGAAACGCACTGGTTATGGCCAGAACTCCCCTGTCTCATCAGGACCGCCCCGGATGGCTGGATCCGTCACTTACGGCCGCGCGGCGTGCCCGGCCCTGTGTGGGGCCGGGCACGGGTTCGTCAGCAGGTACCGACCAATTCCCAGGCATGGCCGGGCCCCTCGGCGGGTTCGTTGCTTCGCGTCCACCACTTGGCTCGCCAGTGCGAACCGTCGAAGTAGACCTTGTCGCCGTGTCGGTAGAGTGACGACGAGGTCCACGTCGAGAGCCGGTCCTCGTCGCAGAACACCGGTTCGCCGACCTCGGTCCACGCACCGTAATCCGACTCACCGGGAGTCATTCCGCGCGTCGACCACTGGGCCACCCACACGCGGCCGTCGTAATGGACCCGTGATCCGTCTGGGTACAGCTCGGACGATTCCCAGTCGGGGACGTTCCAGATCAGACCGTCGAACGCGGCGTCGACGGCGTCGGCTGCGCCGTCGACTGCGCTCTGATCGGCATCCTCATTCTCGAGGACGGTCTCGCCTTCTGCCACCGCATCGGCCAGCGCGGTCCAGGACTCCGGTGTCCAGTCCGCCTCGTTGCGGAGCGCCGCCCGATCGAGCAGCAGTTCCAGCAGGGTGCGGTCGACCGTGCGTTCGACGAGCACGAGTTCGGCCACGTTGGCGAAACCGTTGGGCGTGTAGTACCGCAGGTAGCGGTAGGCGGTGTCGCTCTCGATGGGGGCGGTGCCCCATTCGACCGAGGACACTCCCGAGATCGTCGCGAGCGTCTCCCAGTTCTCGCCGTCGTTCGAGCCCTGGATCTGCGCCCCGTTGGCGCGGGCGTGGTTGCCCTCGCGTGGCAGGTATTCGACGCCGGCAATCGGGACGGCCCCATCCTCGCCGAGGTCGACCGTGACCCAGCCTTCGGCGGTCTCGGTGTCCGGCGAGGTCGCCGGGTCGCCGTCGAAGGCGCGCCATCCGTTCTCGGCCGCGTCGACCGAGCCGTCCCAGGAGATGCTGGAGGCGACCACTCCGGCCTGGTCGACCTCTACCTCAGAGAACAGCGAGGACTGGGGCACGAGCAGGTCTGCGGCCGCGTTCAGGTCGTCAAGGATCGCAGTCCGGTCGGCGTCGTCGTCTGCGAGCGCCTCCCTGAGGCGGTTCACCTCCTCCTCGTATAGGTAGGTGCTGGCGCGGGTCGACGCGCTCGTGTCGCGCACGCGCGACTCGAAGTAGGCGTCGTCGTACTGGAGGTCGCCGTAGAACTGGGCCTCGGAGAGGTTGCCGTGCCAGCGGTTCGCGTTGAAGATCCGGAAGTGGCGGTAGTAGTCCTCGTCGTTCACCTCGCGGCCGGTCCAGGTGTTCGCGGCCGCGCCGCTGAGCTCTTCGGTGAGGTCGGTCCAGGTCTCACCGTCGTCGGAGCCTTGGACGACCACACCGTTGGCGCGGTCGACGCAGCATGATCGCGGCAGCAGGAACACTTCGTCGAGGCGCAAGGAGGCTCCTTCGCCGAAGTCGACCGTGTAGTAGGCGCCCTCGCCGGTGATGAGGTCGCCGGCGGTCTCGGCGTCGCCGTCGAACAGCAGGTAGCCGACCTCTTCGGCGCCGAGGCCGTCGCCGGGCCACTCCTGGCCCGAAGCGACCACTGTGGCCAGGGAGCCGACGTCCACGCTGCTGTCGCCGTCGCCGCCGACGTAGAGTTTCGAGCCGTCGGTGGTGCCGTAGAAGGTGGGCCCGGCCTCCCCGTCGGCGTCGGTGTAGTCCACGGCGACGGTGACGTCGCCGGGTTCGACGCCGTCGACCGCGGCCGAGGCCGTCCAGTTGATCCCGTCCTCGGAGGATGCCTCCGCGGCGATCCCCTCCACGTTCACGGTGAGCGAGTCGACCTGTTCCTTCGTCGTCACGGTCACGTCCACGGTCTCCCTGCTCGCGACCTTGCCGGCGACCGCCTGGTCCGATCCGATGGAGACTGTCTCGATCTGGTTCCCGATCTCGTGGCGCTCACCGTAGATGTGAAACTCGGTCATCTCGAACAGGTTCCGCACGATCCCGTAGAGAACGTCCGGTTGCGGGTCCATCAGCTGCACTTTGAGGTAGCGGAACTGGTCGTCCTGGAGGTCTTCGGCGACCGCCTCGGTGTTGAAGTCCTGGGTGTAGTCCGCTTCTCCCGGCGTGAGCCGGGTCCAGGTGGACCCGTCGTTGGAACCGAACACCGCCGCGGTGGCGAGCCGGTCGGCGAAGATGTTGCTCTGGAAACCGAACTCGGTGGCCGAGACCCGGAAGTCGGGTCCGAAGTCGAAGGTGTGCGACAGGTTGACGGCCTGGAAGTAGCCGGTTCCGGAGTGATTGTTGCCGTCGACGAGGTTCCGGATCCGGTCCTCTGTGGTCGAGTCCACCACGAGACCGGGGTAGTCCAGGCTCCCGTCGATGGCGGTCTTCGGCGAGATCAGGCGCAGGCCGTCCACCGCGGTGACGACCTCGGCCAACGCGTTCAGATATTCGGCGTCGGTTCCCTTCTTCCGCAGCCCCTCGGCGACGTCGTAGACGGCGGTGTAGGCCTCCTCTGTCGCGGACTCGTATCCGGCCTCGGGGTCGTACCCTTCGGCGGCCAGAGTCAGGGCCTCGCGGCGGGCGGCACCGGCGACGAAGGTGAAGCGGCGGGCGGCGGTGATGGTGCCGTCGTCGGCCTCGACGGTGACCGTCCAAGAACCGGCCTCGGCCGGGGTCCAGGTCAGTGCGCCGGTGCCCTGGTCGAATTCGGCACCGTCGGGCAGCCCGGTCGCTCTGTAGGTCGTGCCCTCGGCGGCGGTCGCCGAGAGGTCGGCGGTGATGGTCGCGCCATCCCAGCCGACGACGCGATCGGGCGTACCGCCGGTGAACTCGGGCGGGTTGAGCTCCTCAGCGGCGTTGATGTCGATGTGGTCGATGTCGACCGCGGCGCCCTCGGTCTCGATGTAGAGCAGGTCGCCCATGCCCCGGTCGACGGTGACGTAGCGCCATTCTCCTCCGGTGTCGGGCACGATGATGGAGCTGTCGCGGGTGGAGCCGAGGTGGATCACGGCCTCGCCCTCAGTGCGGACCAGGAAGCCCAGTCGGGACCGCCAGGCCTCGCCGTTGAGGTAGGCGATCTTCGAGCCTCCGGGAAGGCGGACGTATCCGTCGATGGTCTCGGCGGTCCCGTTCAGGTCCGTGTACCGCTGCTCGATCTCATACTTGGTGGGGTTGTCTCCTGGCTGATAGGTCGCCTCGCCCACGGCTTCGGGCGGCGCGAACAGCCACCGGTCACCGCCGCCATCGCGGATGTCCCAGGCGTTGCCGACGCCGCCACCCCGGTGGAACATCGGCGGCGGGCGCATGGCGTAGGCCTCGGAGAGATACGGGGCCATCGACTCGACATCCTCGCCGAGCGTGAACTTGTAGTACCAGTACACCTCCCAGACGCTCGCGGTGACGTACCGACCACGGTAGGACGGGGCGATGGAGTTGTAGGTGTCGCGGATCGTGCCGTCCGGCGAGATCGCGTATGCGATCGGCGTCCACTCGGTGTCGTAACCGAGCATGTACTGCCAGAAGTAGTCAGCCGCTTGAAGGACGCGGTCGTCAAGGAACTCGTAGGGGCCCACGGCGTCTGCCGCGGTCGAGACCGTGCCGTCGACCGGATCCACCTTGGTGTCCTGGGCGAGCATCATACGGGCGAGCGTGGCGATGTTGGTGAGGTCGCCCCCGGCGTGCGCCTGGTCGCGGCCCATCTCGGTCAATTGCACGTGCGGGTCGTCGATCGGCTCACCGGTTTTGTCGTTCCGGTCGACCCACCGCAGCAGCCGCGAGATCGATCCGTTGAATCCGTCGTCCTTCGCGGTGTCGTTGACGGTGTACCACTCGATCTTCTCCTCGTACAGTGCCTGGTCGTCCATGAAGATCGACCCGGCCATGGAACCCAGCAGCGGGTAGTTGTGCTGGTTCATGAAGTGGTCCGGCGAGGACATGAACGTCTCGATGGTCGGCACCACCAGGTTCTGGTTGAACTCCTGGGTGTCGGCTTCGGTCCACGGGTACTCCTCGTCCTCGCCGCAACTGGAGTACCGCAGCAGTTCGGCGGCCGAGACCATGCGGTAGAGCGGGACGCCGGTGTGGATGTGCGCGTCGGTGAAGTACTCGTACTTCTCGGGGTCCATCTGCTCCCAGACGCGGATGATGTCCAGTGCGTTCTTGCGGTAGACCACCTCCCCGGTCAGCACGTACATGACCGCCTGCGTGTAGGCCTTCTGGCCGTCCCCAATGAAGCGGCCGTTGAAGCCCTGGCTGTTGAAGGCGTCAGAGCGGATCGACCCGTCGCCGTTGGCGTTGGAAGCGCTCACGTCCTCGGCCGCGGCCGAGGACTGCCGCATCGCCTCGAACCCGGAGGTCCACGGCTCCTCCCCCGCCGCGATCTGGTCGCGTACGTTCCGCAGAATCGGTTCGGTCAGGCCGACACCGGGGTGGACGAATCCTTCCTCGCTGACGGTCGAGTGGAACTGGACCTCGCAGGCGCCGAGGTCCTGGGCCGCCGACGGCTCGGCGGTCGGGGTGAACAACATGAGTCCCGTGGAGATGATGAGTACCGCGGCGGACCCGAAGACTCTACCGAGAACGTTCACGCGACCGCAGTTCGCGGCCTCTTGCGAAGACATGATGCGTACCTTCCAAGGGGAGAATCGGTTACGGAGGGCAGAGTCGACGACCGGGTGTCCCGCTCGCTCAGCGACCAAGCGCGTAGCCCGCGCACCGGCCGCCGACGGCTCGCTTTTGATGAACCCTATAGGATATCGTTATCCATATGTAGGTAACGATATCCATCTATGGCCCACGATGCAAGCCCCTGGCTCTCCGCTTCAGAGCGAGCGGTAGCGATGTGTGCGGAGTTGGCCGAAGACAATCGTGCCGCCTACCTGCCGGAACTAGCGATGGCGGTAGATACCCATGCGAACTGTCTGGCTGAGGCCAGGCGGCGTGGCGAGACGCTGGCGGCGGCCGAGTGGGCGGTAGCGATGCGTGAGGAGCTGATCGAGACCAACCGCACCACGCACCTGCCGGACCTGGCACTGTCGTTGCAGACGGCGGCGCATGTCCGTCAGAATCTCGGCGTTGAGCTTGACGCCGCACTCGAGTACTGCGACCGCGCGATCGGCTACTACCGCGAACTGAGCGAGGCCGAACCCAACGCGTTCAGCGACGACCTCGCGACGGTCGAAGCACTGCGACAGACCCTAATCGAACAACGCGACGAGCCCGCATAGGATCCGTGCCCTTGCAGCGTTTCCCGGCCGGAGCGGACCAACTACTTGATACTACGGATGCTTATGCGAATCCCCTCTCCATTCGGATCAGATCGCCCGAGTTCGAAGCCGCATCCCTGATCTTCGGGCGTTCGCTATCAAGCGCTTGACACTACGGTCGCTGATGCCATACTGGGCAGCGAGAAGCTTCTGTGGTGTGCCACCGGCATACGCCATGACGATGGCCTCACGCTGTTCGGCGCTCAACCGCTGATTGAGCAAGCGTGGGGTGACGAACTCGGCATGTGTGGGTGGACTACCCCAGCCATTGAACGCCCTCCATGAGGGGCCAGAAATCGGCTCGCTGGGTTCAATTGGGGCCTCAAGACGATCCAGCACGGCGTCTACCTGCGGCGATGGGTTCGAGTAAGAATGCAAAAGGTCCACCACGGTACTCGCCGGTGCCCGACTGCGTATTGCGGTGATCGAGCACCGCGAGGTACCATCCGCCGTCGCGTAGTCACGGGAGGGTGCAATTGTCGTGCTTGGGCGTCTCAAGACTGGGAAGACCGTTCCTGACCTGGGGTTACTTGGCCCGGCCACCACGTCGTTGCCGTCGTTCGTGGATCCAGGTGGCCACTTGGGGCCGGAATACTCGAAGCATCATCAGCGCTGCGAGTGCGGCGCTGATCCAGAACCAGGGGTCATCGATCCAGTAGCCGCGTATGTTCAGGCCGCCGACGAGAAGTCCGGTCGGCACGGTCAAGGTCACCTGCCGGATCGCTGGTGGAGCGTGGCGAAGCAGATGTCTGGCCGGTGGCGCGAACCATAGTGCGTGACCGGCTACGAGGTAGAGGCTCAACACGGGGAAGGCGATCTCGTGACCGCGGGCGTCGGTTATGAGGACCGATGCGGCGATTGCGGTTACCGTGAGATAGGTGAACGCGCAGCGTCTCCACGCCACTAGTCGCAATTGCCGCCGCAACCCCAGGTCCTGGTCGGCGTTCACAACGGTCCGCTCCGCGGTCTTGTCTTCTCGGTACACCGTGCGGAGCTTCACCCTTGGAGGGGGACACTCTGATCGCTGGGCCGGTAGGCTCGGCTGCAAGGAGAGATCAAGGTGGCCTCAGGCAGCAAGTACCCCGATGAGTTCAAGGCGGATGCGGTCCGTCTGTATGTGAACGACCCGAATTCCTCGTATGTCACGACCGCGCAGTCGTTGGG
>NZ_JAELXW010000071.1 GCF_016428645.1 Glycomyces salinus
AAGGTGGCCTCAGGCAGCAAGTACCCCGATGAGTTCAAGGCGGATGCGGTCCGTCTGTATGTGAACGACCCGAATTCCTCGTATGTCACGACCGCGCAGTCGTTGGGGATTTCACCGAACACGCTCAAGAACTGGGTTCGGAAGGCCGGTGCGGGCAAGCTCACGACCGACACTGCTGGTCACAGCAGCAACCCGACGCTCGATGTAGCGTCCCAGGCCGTGGTCGAAGAAGAGAACCGGCGGCTGAAGGCCGAGGTGGCCCGGCTGCGGGCCGAACGCGACATTCTGAAGAAGGCCCTCCCGGTTTTTCTCGACACGACGACCTGAGTGAGCGCTATAGGTTCGTCGAGGAGCACCGCGAGGTCTGGCCGGTCGCATGGCTATGCGAGACGCTGGGCCTGACGCGCTCGAAATACTACCGGTGGCGCAGCACCAAGGACGCCCGCCGCGCGGCCAAGGAGGCCGATGCGGCGCTGTTCGAGCTGATCGTCGCGGTCTGGACCGACTCCGGTGAGTCCTACGGGTCGAAACGGATCACTCCTGAGCTGCAACGGGTTCACGGCCTGGCCGTGAACGAGAAGCGAGTGGCGCGTTTGATGCGCGAGGGCGGGATCGCCGGCCGGGCGTGGAAGCCGAAGCGACCGGTCACGACCGTGCCCGACCCCGAGGCCGAGACCGTGCCCGACCGGCTGGGCCGGGTCTTCCGCGCCGAGCGCATCGGCGAGAAGTACGTGAGCGACTTGACCTATCTCCCGCTCGCTGACGGGTCGTTCCTGTACTTGACCTCGGTCATCGATCTGGCCAGTCGCCGGATCGCCGGCTGGACGATCACCGACCACATGCGCGCCGAGGTGGTGGTGGACGCCTTCGAGGCGGCCCGGCGTGCTCGCGGCACTCTGGAAGGGGCCATTGCGCACTCGGACAACGGCAGCCAGTACACATCGCTCCTGTTCAGACAGTACTGCGAACGCTACGGCGTTCTGCAATCGAGGGGCGCGGTCGGCACCAGCGCCGACAACGCCCTGGCCGAGAGCTTCCACGCCTCACTCAAGCGTGAACTACTCGGCTCGGGCGGCAAGTTCGCTGATGCTGTCACCGCCAGGCTGGAGGTGTTCGCTTACCTGAATTGGTTCAACCACAGAAGAAGACATTCATCACTCGACTACCACTCGCCGACCGAGTACGAACAGCGACTCGCTACAGTTCAACCAATCGTTTAATGGTGTCCCCTTCAAAGGGGGAACTCCCGTGCCGATGGAAGCGACCAAGAACGCGATCTGCACCATGGCTGCGGCGATCCGCGAGTGCATGCCGCTGTTGATCGAGACAGCGTACCACTGGACCGCCACACCGGGCGCGGACCAAAGCACGGCGACGGCGAGTAGCGCTGCGAGATAAGGCCGTGCCGGTTTGGAGGCGCTGTAGGGCGGCGATGGGCTGTGCCGACCTCGTTCAGGTGGACGTTGCTCGGGTGGTGGAACGCCGGACATGGCTGTCTCATTCAGTTCGCGGTGCGTCGAGAGGGGTAGCCGAAACCTGTTGGGATTCTAGCGGCTGCGGCGCGTCCAAGACCCTTGATACACCTCAAGGATCATCGTTGAACGTCCTCGGTACGCCACCCATCTTCGTGCAGGGCCGATGTGACCATTCGTGATCACGGTTCTTCCTCCTGGCCGCTGCGGCAGAGGATCGGTTCCGAGGTTGTCGCTTCGTGGCGGTACAGTGTGGTCATGATGTTCGACGAAACGAGTACCTCAGGTTCATGACGTCGTCCGGCGAGCGCAGTGCACTCGATCCCGACTTCGTCCCCGTCCATCAACGCATCCGCCGGATCCTGGAACTTCACCCCGAGGGTCTGTTTCCGGAAACGGCAAGCGAGTCGATTCGCGAATCCATGGCGCAGCAGTGCCCCAGCGAATCCCAGTCTCAGTCGGATCGGTCGGCGGGTGAACCGCCGAACTTCGAAACACGCAAGCGGCGGAACAAGGCCGAGAAGTCCGCCCTCATCGAGACGCTGCAAGCCGCCGGCTCAGCCTTGGCTACTGACTTCACTGGTCTCAGCGAGCAACTGCGGTCAATGTCGTTCGTCTATCGCCGAGTGCCGAGCGTCGCGGTCTCGGATATCGATCTCCCTCCCGCACGTATCCGGGCAATGGCCCTGCATCTGCTCGGGCAGGGTGTCGGCGCCACCGAAGTACAGGTCGGCCTGTACCTGTTGGAGTCCACGGCATTCCAGGAGGATGCGGTGCTCCTCCGCGAGCTGGCGCTGCTCGGACGCGACTTCGGGTACACGGCATGCACGGCGCTGCAGCGGCTCCGGTCACCGGCGGAGCACCTGTTCTGGGTCGCTCGCCGCGTAGGGCGGTTCGATCGCGAGCCGTACGTATCCGCTATCTCCGAGCTACCCGACGAAGAACTCAAGTCATTGCTCGACAGCCTGTCGATCGCCGAAGCCGCACGACTCGCCCAATGGTTCACCGTGCTGACGCGGACCATGCCGCGATTTGACGGGCGCCGGCGCCTGGCCGAGGCGGTGCTGGCCGCCGCGAACGAACCCCGCGCGCTCGGCGACTTCCCTGAATCCCACGTGCTCATCGCTCAGCTTTGGGACGCGGTCCGCTTCGGGAGAATCGCACTGGCCAGCTTTGCACCCGGCGAGCGGGAGGAGACGGCGGACCGGTTTCGGGCAGCCCTGGCCGCTGCGAAATCACGCGAGGCGATTGAGTGGGCCCAAGCTGCGCATCCGCAGGATGCGGACCTGACCTGGCTTCGACGTCAAATCGATCTGGCGGCCGAGTCCGAATCAGAAGCACCCCCACCCGGGCTCGCCATCCGATTCACCGTGCCCGCACCGAGCAGCGGCGAGGACGCCCGCCCACACCTTCTGATCGACGGTGCCCCCCTCGTCGAGCAGCTCTACGATCGCGGATACGCCGATAGCCCCGAAAGGCTGCTGCAGCGCGGGTCGGGTCTGCGAGCCGGGCCCGAGCCCAGGGACGTCCGGTTGGCCGAAGGCTACTGCGTCGAGCTATGTTGCGGCGCGCTGCGAGCCGAGATCCGGCGCGACCAGGCCGCTGGACTTGTGGTTTGGGACGTCCGCGACACCGGCCGGTCCGTGCTTGCCCCGCAGCGGTTCACGTTCGAGGCTGACGACTACGATACCGAGATTGCCAGGGCGGCAAATGATTTCAGTTGGGAATGGCCGGCCAGACGCGCCGCCCGCCTGCTGCGGGAACGAATCGTCTCCGATCCGGAGCTGTTGTCGCGCTGGGACTGCAAGTTCCTCTGGGCCACCTCCTGGAATGCCTACCGTACGACGCTGCGACTGTTGTTCTCCTACCCCGATTTCCCGTCGGTGGATAGCGACGAGCATTGGCTGCAGTTCGAGTACACCTCCGAAGTACCCGACGCGGCCGTGGTCGATGACAACTCGGTGGCGGCTACGGTCGAACGCATCGTGTCGACACTGCGCACGACCGATCCGAAAACGATCGCACGGGTCTGCGGAGGCTCCAAGGACGGCGCTGAAGCCCTCGGCTACCCCTGGCCACCCTAGAACTCTTCGCCCGAAATCTATCGTAGGTCTCGGGCCAGGGGACCGTGTGAGGATGAGGCGGTGACGGCAATATCCTCAGATTCCAGAACCACAGACAAGAAGGGAACGGCAGCGAGATGAGCCGCGTTACCTGTGACATCACCATGTCCGTGGACGGCTATGTGGCCGGTCCGAACCAGAGCGCGGAGAAGCCCTTGGGCGAGCGCGGCGAGCTGCTGCACCGGTGGCAGTTCGAGCAGCCGGAAGCGAACATCACCGAGCGCGAAGGGATACTTTCGGCGGGAGCGTACATCATGGGACGCAACATGTTCGGACCCGCGAAAGGCGTCCCTGCCGAGAACTGGACCGGGTGGTGGGGCGATGAGCCGCCCTACCACGCACCCGTCTTCGTCCTCACACACCACCCGCGTGCATCGGTGCCCATGCAGGGTGGCACCACTTTCCACTTCGTCACCGACATCGAATCCGCCCTGACCCAGGCGCGCGAAGCGGCGGGAGGCCGGGACGTCGCGATCGCCGGCGGCGCGGCCACGGTGAACCAGTACCTGGCCGCGGGCCTCATCGACGAGCTGCGGCTCCACGTCGCGCCCATGGTCCTGGGGGCCGGCGAGCGACTCTTCGCCGACGTCGGCGACCTCGACCTCGAACCGGCCGACGCCCGCGCCACCGAACTCGTCACCCACCTCACCTACCGGGCTTCGGGACCGGGGAAGGACTGACCTATGTCTGAAATCGGACCGCCGACTGCCGGCGGCAAGGTGCTCTGGCACTTCACGATGTCGCTCGACGGCTTCGTGGCGGGGCCCGGCCACCGCATGGACTGGATGGCGGGAACATCGTTCCGTCCCGGCCTGATCCAGGAATACGTGGCGACCACCGGGGCGATCCTGTGCGGAAGGTCCGGCTGGGACGGGATCATCGACGACAAGCGGCCGTACGGCGGCGAGTGGGAGGGGCCGATATTCGTGCTCACCCACCACCCGGAGGACGCGGCACCGGCCGAGGGCGTCACGTTCCTCGACTGCGACGCCGCAGAGGCGGTCCGCACCGGACTGGAGGCCGCGGCAGGGAAAAACCTCGAGGTCTTCTCGCCGACGATCGGGCGGCAGCTCTTGGAGCGCGGCCTGATCGACGAGATCGACCTGCATGTCGCGCCGGTGCTGCTCGGTGACGGCATCCGGTTGTTCGACAACCCTGGCGGGGCGCCGGTAGCGCTGCGCCGGGCGGCCGCCGCCGACCCCGCCGCGACAGTCGACGTCCGCTATCTGCCGGTCCGCTGATCATCGCGCGACGACCACCAGCCCGGTCTGTTGTGGTTCGAGGCCGTCGAAGCCCGCGACCCGACGCCTTCCGGCCGGTCGATGCCCCGAGCCTGCGGCGCGGCCCGGCCGACCCCGACCTGGCGTCGCTGCTCGGCAGCCTGGTCTGACGGGCGATCGGAGATCGGAGGTCGGATCACGGCGGGTCACTCGCCGCCCGGGGTGACCAGGCCGCTCTCGTAGCCGAAGACCACGGCTTGGACCCTGTCCCGCAGCCCAAGTTTCTGCAGGATCCGGCTGACGTGCGTCTTCGTGGTCTGCTCGGCGATGAACAGGGTGGCTGAGATCTCCGCGTTCGACATGCCCTGCGCGATCAGGCGCAGCACCTCGCGCTCCCGGTCGGTCAGCCCGTTCAACGCCACCGCGCTGTCGGCGAGTCGTGGTCGGGAGGCCACGAAGGTCTCGATCAGTCGCCGGGTGACGCTCGGTGACAGCAACGCCTCACCGGCGGCCACCACCCGCACCGCGTACACCAGATCCTCCGGCTCGCTGTCCTTGAGCAGGAAGCCGCTCGCACCAATCCGCAGCGCCTCGTAGATGTAGTCGTCCAGGTCGAACGTGGTCAGCATCAGCACCCGCGGCTCGTGGCCCTCGACCCGCTCCGCCCCGAGCAGCGCCCGCGCGGCGGCCAGGCCGTCAAGCACCGGCATCCGCACGTCCATCAGCACCACGTCCGGCCGGGTCCGCCGGTACAGATCCACCCCGGCCCGGCCGTTCTCGGCCTCCCCCACCACGGTGATGTCGTCCTGCGACTCCAGGATCGCGCGGGTACCCACCCGGATCATCGCCTGGTCGTCCACGATCAGTACCCGAATCAATCGACACCCCTCGGCAGCCGTGCGTACACCCGGTAACCGCCGTCGTCGGTCGGCCCGGTCTCCAATGATCCGCCCACCAGGCGCACCCGTTCCCGCATCCCGGGCAGACCGTGTCCACCGGGCGTGGTCAATGTCGAGGCCGCCGCCGGGGCCTCGTTCACCACCTCGATCTCCACCGCGTCCGGGCCGCAGTCCACCACCACATCGGTACGGGCACCCGGCGCGTGCCGGATGACGTTGCTCAACGCCTCCTGAACGATCCGGAAGCCGGCCATGCTCACCGAGTCGGGCAGGGCCGGTACCGGCGACAGCGTCAGACGCAACGGAACGCCGGCCTGCCGCGTCGACTTCACCAGCTCGTCCAGCCGGTCCAGACCTGGTACCGGGGCGAGCGACGGGTCGGCATTCTCGTCCCGCAGCACGGCCAGCAACTGCCGCATCTCCCGGATCGTCGACCGGGCGCCGTCCGCGATCCGCACGAACTCCTCCCGCGACCCCGGATCGATGCCTTTGATCCGGTACGAGGCCGAGGTGGCCTGCATGTGGATCACCGACATGCTGTGCGCGACCACGTCGTGGAGTTCCCGGGCGATCCTGGTCCGTTCCTCGGCCACCGCGCGCTCGTTCTGCTCCACCGCGATGTCCCGCCGCGCTTCGGCCAGTTGCCGCTGGATCCCGGCCCAGTAGCGCCAAACCAGCGCCGCGATCACCAGCAGCACCGATCCGACGGTGTGGGCGACCACCACGTCCGCGGCGTCCTCGATCGTCCGGCCACGCGGGTCCAGGAGCGCCAGCAGGATCAGCAGCAGCACGCTGGCCCACCAGACCGCCAGCGCGTAACGCCAGGACTGACGCACCGCGATCACCCCGACGAAGAGGGTGAGTGCGATCGTCGCCGGAACCGACAACGGCCAGAGCGCGTCCAGGCGGACCGGAGCGGCCACCGACCACACGATCACCGAGCCGAACTGCAGGGCGACGGCCTCCACCGGCCGGGCCAACGCCAGCGGGAGTGATGCGGCCTGCGCGGTGGCGGCCAGGAAGGCGACCAGTACGGGTACGTCGTGGAACGCCGCGGCGATCGGGAAGGAGATCACCAGCAGGGCCGTGGCCAGCGTTCCGGTGCCGAACCACCAGAGCAGGCTCGGCGATGGGCGCCGCCGGGTTTCCACCACGCCCCGACTGTACCCAGGGGCGCCTCAGGATCACGTCGCTCTGCAGAGGTATCCGGGCCCGTACCACGGAGGTACGGCGAACGGGACCGCAGCGTGACGACATCGCCAGTGCCTCGACCGTACGGTTCCGCCCATGGATTTGGCACAGCTGCTCTGGACCGTGGTGACCGACCACGTGTACGCGTCGCTCGGCCTGCTGGTGCTGGTCGAAGGGCCGGCGGCCACGGTCTTCGGGGGATCGCTGGTCGGGGCGGGACTCGTGGCGTTCTGGCCGATCCTGCTGATCGTCGTCGCCGCCGAGGTGACGGCGGACAGCCTGCTGTATCTGCTCGGCCGGTTGGGCGCCCGCCCCGGGGTGGCCCGCCTGCTGCGCCGCCTGGGATTGACGGCCGTCCGGCGCGAACGACTGACCGCGGTGATCAACGACGAGCTGCCGCGCGTGGTGGTCGGCGCCAAGGCGGTGGACCTCGCCGCGATACCGGCGTTTCTCGCGGCGGGGCTGGCGCGGGTGCCGTACCGCCGCTTCGTGTCCTGGACCGCGGCAGCCAGCACCGTCCGCGCGGCGCTCCTGCTCGCCGTCGGCGTGGTCTTCGGCCACAGCGTGGCGGGCCTGCTCGACTCCCCCGTAGTCGTGCTCGCCCTGGCCATCGTGCTCGCCCTGGCCATCGCGCTCGCCGTGACGGTCGGGCTCGCCAACTGGCTGGTCCGACGCCGGACCGGGCACCGATTTCGACTGACGAACTGAGTTCGGCCGACCAAATGAGCTCGGCCGACGAAATGAAGGAGAAAACCCGAGATGCGAGTTCTCATCGGAGCAGACACCTATACCCCTGACGTCAACGGCGCGTCCTACTTCACGCGACGGCTCGCCGCCGCGTTGACCCCACGGCACGAGGTGCACGTGGTGGCGCCGGCCCGCCAGGTCAGGAGCCGAACCGTATTCCGCGACGGTGTCGTCGAACACCGCATCCGATCCCTGCCGATCGTGCGCCGCAGCGGATTCCGATTCTGCCCACCGGTCGGCCTGGTCGCCACCGCCGGCCGGATCCTGGACCGGGTACAGCCGGACGTGGTGCACGTCCAGAGTCACTTCCCGCTGTGCCGCGCGCTCATCGCCGCGGCCCGTAGGCGAGGTGTTCCGGTGGTGGCGACCAACCACTTCATGCCGGAGAACCTGGTGCACTACCTGCCGGTGCGCGGGGAGTTGCTCGACCGGGTTCGACGCTGGGCGTGGGCGGACGCCGCGAAGGTGCTCGCCCACGCCGACGTGGTGACCGCGCCGACGCCGTACGCGGCGGCGCTCACCGAGTCGTCCGGCCTCCGCGCCCCGGTACGGCCGATCTCGTGCGGCATGGACCTCGCCCGATTCCGCACCGGCACCGCGACCGCGGACTTCCGCCTCAGGTACCGGGTGCGGCAATGCCCGACCATCGGCTACGTCGGCCGGCTGGACCTGGAGAAGAACCTCGACGTGCTGGTGCGGGCCCTGCCCGAGGTCCGCCGCCGGATCGCCGATGTGCAACTGATGCTGGTCGGCACCGGCGACCAGCGGCGACGGCTGGAGCAACTGGCCACCCGGCTCGGCGTCGCCGACGCCCTCGTCTGCACCGGTTTCGTGGACGACGCGGACCTGCCGGCCGCCTACGCCGCCGCCGACGTCTTCGTCAACGCGGGCACCGCCGAACTGCAGAGCCTGGTGACCCTGGAGGCGATGGCGTCCGGTCTCCCGGTGCTCGGCGCCGACGCCTCCGCGCTGCCGCACCTGGTACGCGACGGCCACAACGGCTACCTCTTCCCACCCGGTGACTCGGCCGCCCTCGCCGACCGGCTGATCGCGGTCCTCTCCGACCACTCCCAGGCCGGTGCGATGGGTCGGCGCAGCCGGGCCCTAGCCGAGCGGCACGACATCCGCGGCACGGTGGGTGCGTTCGAGTCGATCTACGCCGAGGTGACCGCCGCGTCGGCACCGCGCCTGGTCACCGCGTGAGCCCGGCAGTCAGCGGTCGGCCCACCGCCGGTGTCGCCGCAGCGGTCACGGTGGCCGCCGCGGCCGGGC
The DNA here is from genome assembly GCF_016428645.1 of Glycomyces salinus. Lineage (GTDB taxonomy): Bacteria > Actinomycetota > Actinomycetes > Mycobacteriales > Micromonosporaceae > Glycomyces > Glycomyces salinus. The sequence goes on from NZ_JAELXW010000071.1 coordinate 8,925, forward strand.
TCGGGACGCACACGCTCGGGCCAACCGCTCATCGGAATCCCATGCAAAAACCCTGACCAACCACTCATCGGAGGTCCCATGTCCCCGAATCCAGATTCCACGATCGTCGATCGGCAGTCCGAGAGCGCACTGTCAGCCGACGCTGGCGACGCTGGCGACGCTGGCGACGCTGGCGACGCTGCGGCCATGCTCGTCGGCGCCGGCAAGCGATACGGCTCTGACGAGTCGGCCGTCGTCGCGCTCGACGATGTCACCATCGCGTTCCCGGCGGGGAAGTTCACGGCTGTGATGGGCCCGTCGGGTTCGGGCAAGTCGACGATGATGCACTGCGCCGCCGGGCTGGATCGACTGACGTCGGGCCGCGCGCTCATCGGCGACACCGATCTGTCGACCCTCGGCGACCGCGAGCTGACCATGCTGCGCCGAGAACGGATCGGGTTCGTGTTCCAGACGTTCAACCTCGTGGCGACGCTCACGGCCGAGGAGAACATCTGCTTGCCGTTGACGTTGTCGGGCCGCCGGCCGAGCGATGCAGTGCACGATCAGGTCGTGTCGATGCTGCGCCTCGGTGATCGCCTGCATCATCGGCCGGCGGAGCTCTCGGGCGGCCAGCAACAGCGCGTCGCCGTCGCCCGGGCGCTGGTCGCCCGGCCGCAGGTGGTGTTCGCCGACGAGCCCACCGGCAACCTCGACACGCGGTCCGGACAGGAGATCCTCGGATTCCTGCGATCAGCGGTCGACATGCATCACCAGTCGATCGTGATGGTCACGCACGATCCGGGCGCCGCTGTCTGGGCGGACCACGTCGTGTTCGTCGTCGACGGCAGAGTGCACGACGTGATGGATCGCCCGTCGGCCGATTCGGTGCTCGACGTGATGAGGGGCCTGGGGCGATGAGCCAGATGATGCGGAATGCGGTTCGGAGCGTCCTCGCGAGTCGGGGTCGGTTCGTGCTCACTGGCGCGGCGATCATGCTGTCGGTGGCGTTCCTCGTCGCGACGCTGGTGCTGGCCGACTCGATGCGCGGCCGAGCGGCCAGCGACATCGCCGAAGCGTTTGCCGGGACGGACGCCGTGATGCAGGGCGCTTCCCTCGGCGAGCCCGGCGGAGGACCGGGAGACCCTGCCAGGTCGGTTCGGCAATCACTGGATCCCGATATCACCGAGCGCGTGGCTTCGGTCGACGACGTCGACGGGGCCGCCTCGCAATGGGCCGGCTTCGCGAAGCTGGTCGTCGACGGATCGTCGGTCGGCAACGGCACGGCGAGCGACGTCGGTCGCAACTGGATCGCCGACACGGCGCTCAATCCGTTCCGGCTCACGAGCGGGCAACCACCGACCGAGGTCGGAGAGGTCGTGATCGATCGATCGCTCGCCGATGACGCAGGCGTGGCTCCGGGTGACGTCGTACAGGTCCTGACCGCGACGGGAATGCACGACGCGACCATCACCGGTATCGCGACGTTCGCGTCGGCGGACGCGGCACCGCTCCAGCGAACGGTGCTGCTGCCCGACGCGGCGGTGTCCGCCTGGCTCGACACTGCGGCGCCGACCGAGGTGCTCGTCGAGCTCGCGGAGGATGCCGACCGCACCGAGGTGCTCGGCCGACTGTCGGCGCTGTCCGATGCCGAGGTCGTCGACGGACCCGACTACATCCGGACGATGCAGGACGCCGCGACGTCGCCGCTGCAGTTCCTGAACGCGTTCCTCCTGGCCTTCGCCGTGGTCGCGGTCCTGATCGGCGCGACGATCATCTTCAACACGTTCACGCTCACCGTCGCCCGCCGCCGGCGGGAGTCGGGACTGCTGCGTGCGATCGGTGCGGAACGACGTCAAGTGCTCGGCGGGGTGGTGATCGAGGCGGCGTTCATCGGAACGATCGCCACCCTCGCCGGGCTCGTTTGCGGGGTGGCGGGCGTGGACGCGCTGCGCTGGGTCGTCGGACTCACCGGGATCAGCCTGCTCACCGGCCCGCCGATCGTGAGCCCGACTTCGATCGCGATCGCCGCGACCGTCGGTATCGGCGCAACGATCCTCTCGGCATGGATCCCGGCTCGCCGCGCGGCGGCGACACCACCGATCGAGGCGCTGCGCGAGAGCGCGGCCGAACCCCGGGTCGTGAGCCGGGCGCGGACTGTGAGCGGACTTGTGCTCGCCGGGGCGGCGATCGCTGGAGGAGCTATGGCTGTGGTGGGCTCGAACCCGGTGTGGCTCATGCTCGCCGCTGTCATCTTCCCGGCGCTCGTGCTGTGCGGCCCGGCGATCGTGACGGCTACAGCACGTTGGAGCTCTCCGGCGGCTCGCCGCGCCGCCGGTGTGGCCGGCTCGATCGCGGCGGGCAACTTGGCTGCGAGCCCACGTCGATCGGCGTCGACGGCGCTCGCGTTCATGCTCGGCACCGCGATGGTGACGATGTTCGCGATCTTCGCGAGCTCTCTGACGAGCGGGGTCGGCACCGACGTCCGCGAGGGACTGCAGGCGGACCTGGTGGTCACGTCGGCGACCCCCGACTTCTCGACGATCGACCCCACTCTGGCCGACCGGATAGCAGAGCGGCCCGACGTCGACGCGGTAACCGCGCTGTCGAAGGCCGAAGGGATCGTGGAAGGGAAAGCCGAGGCGATCGGCGGCATCGACCCGACGGCCCTGCCCACCATGTACGACCTCGACCCGATCGCCGGCGACCTCGCCGACCTGAGCTCGGGAGGCGTGGCCGTGGTCAGTGACGACCCGGCGCTGCTCGGCGGAACCCTGGAGATCGAGTTCGAACGATCGACCATCGAAGCGCCGATCGTTGCCGTGGTCGCGAGGAGCACCGGCGGTTTCGAAGCCCCACTGTACTTCGTCGACCGTGCGACACTCGACGCCTCGGTCGGTCGCCTGCTCGATGCGCAGGTGTTCGTCGACCTCGCCGACGGAGCGGGCACTGACGCCGAGGAAGACGTGAGTGCCCTGGTCCGAGATGCGCCCGGGTCGTTCCTGGCGACCCGGGAAGAACACGTCGCCAGCAGCGGGAGCGAGATCGCCGCGTTCGGGAACTTCATCGACGGGATGCTCATCCTGGCGAGCCTCATCGCGCTCCTTGGAGTCGCCAACACCACAGCGCTCGCGATCAATGAACGCTCTGGAGAGATCGGGCTGCTGCGAGCGGTCGGCGCGACTCGCCGAGAGCTGCGTCGAATCGTGCGGCTCGAGGTCGCACTCCTGTCGTTCGTGGCAGCATCGATCGGTATCGCCGTCGCGGTCGGCTTCGGCTGGGCGCTGATCCACGTAACCGGTGGCGAGGAGATCCCATCCGTCGTCGTACCGTGGTCCCGCCTCGCGGTGACCCTCGTCGTTGCGGTCGCAGCCGGCGTCGTCGCTGCAGCGTGGCCCGCGTTCCGGGTCTCCCGGGTGCCCGTGCTCGAGCTGGCGGGCCGGGACCGCTGATGCGCAGGTCCTGCGCCTGGACCGGGCGGCCCACGACCGGTCCAGGTGCGGGGACCTGCTCGATTGCGCCGGGTCGGTCGCGGTCGAGGCATACGTCAAGGCGCGGAAGATCATCGGTGCATTCGCGCGGGACCGCGGGGTGCCGATGATGTTCAGTACCGGCAACGCCGATGACCGGCGAAGGTTCGCCGAGGTACTGGGCAGCGGACATCTCGACGCCGATGGCCGCGACCGGGCGGTGGCGGCGATCGACGCCCCCGACGGGGAGCGCGCGGCGGTGAGCATCTGTAACGGGCTGCGTCTGGTCACGCTGGACATGCTGGTGCCGGGCAAGGCACACGGATGGAGCGGCGAGGCTCAGCTCCGCTGGTTGCGTGGGATACTGGCCGAGCCGGCGGTGAAGGGCACCGTACTGGCCTTCCATCACCCCCCGATCCTTCACCCGAACACGGTGCGACTCAGGCCGACCGGATCGATCAACGCCGGTGGGTCAAGAGTCGAGCTCACGGCGGGCGGCCATAAGGGCGAACCCGAGCAGATTCGGGCCCCGCCACTTCGACGGCTCGGCCGCGCGAGGGTCGTCGGCAGTCAGTCCGATACCCCAGGTCCGGTCTACCGGACTCGCCTCCACCAACACCCGCTCCCGCGTGCCCAGCAGGTAGGTCCGCAGGCCCGGGTCCTGGTCGAACTTCGCCAGGTTGCCACGCACGACGATGCCGAACCGCTCCTCGTTCCAGCGTTCCTGGTCAAATCCTCGCACCGTGCGACCGAGCCGCTTGGCTTCACCGGGATGACTCGCAGCACGTATCGTTTCGGCGCATTCGTCGTCGCCGAACAACCATGCCTTGTGCGCCATCATGTAGTGCTCCGCGGATGCGAAGCTGCGGCCGTCCTCGATGAACACTGAAGGCCACCACTGACTCAGACACCCGCGACCGACACCCCCATCCGTCTCGGGCTGTTGCCCCCAGAAATACAGGTGCTTGCAGGCTGACCCCTTCCGCTCGAGAGCTACGGCATCATCAACATTCCGGGGCATGGCAGCTGAACTCAGCATCTATCCACCCTCACACGGCCGACGATGCGAGGCAACCGAGTTGCCGACCGCTCCCCCTCCAATACGGACTGTTCTCCGAACGCCTCGGGGCGAGTCGCCCGAGACATCACAGACCCTTAGTGGATGTGCTGCCCGCCGCGCGATGGAACCTAGTCGCGAGGCGGTCGAACGCCGCCACGAGTTCTTCTCCCTCGATCACCTCGATGTCGGCGTCGAGCTGTGCCATCGACAGCGCAAGCCGGTCGGGGTCGTCGGAACCGAGCTCGACGCGGCAGGTGGACTCGTCGACCGCCTCGATATCGACCGGTTTGGGGAGCCTTGCGGCGACCTTGGCGGCGGGAGCGTGCACGAGCACTCGGGCTCGATACTTCCAGGCCGCCTTGACGACGCGTCCGACGACGTATTCGACGACTTCGTCCTCGGTGATCACGTGCGGCTGGAACCGTACGCCCGTCGGTGCACGCGGAACCATGCGGTCGACCCGAAAGATCCGCCAGTTGTCACGGTCGAGGTCCCACGCGAGCAGATACCAGATCGACCCCCAGCTCACCAACCGTTGCGGTTCGGTGTGGCGCGCCTCTTCGCTGCCCCCGGGCTTGGTGTATCCGAATCGGAGCCGTTCGCGGCCGCGGATCGCGGCGGCGACCGCGCCGAGCACCGAGAGATCGAGCTGCGGTCCAGTCCCTGGAACGACGCTCATCGCCGCGCGGACCGCCTCGACGCGCCGACGCAGGCGCGAGGGCAGCACCTGCTCCAGCTTCGCGAGTGCGGTGAGCGAGGTTTCCTCGACGCCGAGCCTCTGGGTCGCGACTGCACCCAGTCCGACCGCGACGGCAACGGCCTCGTCGTCGTCGAGCAGCAGTGGGGGCATCGCGGTACCGGCTGCCAGCCGGTACCCGCCCGCGACGCCGGGGCGCGCGTCCACGGGATAGCCCAGCGACCGCAGTTTGCCGATGTCGGCGCGGATCGTCCTCGTGCTCACGTCGAGCCTGCCGGCGAGCTCGGAGCTCGTCCAGTCGCGCTTGACCTGTAGCAACGACAGCAGTTCGAGCAGGCGGGCCGAGGTTTCCAACATATTCTCGATCATTGCAGTTATTGCGGAAGCTTGTCTTCCGCAATAACTGGAAGCGTGGATGTCATGAACGAGAACAAGGCACTCACCCCGTTCCGCATCGACATCCCGCAGGCCGATGTCGACGATCTGCGCAACCGGCTCGCGCACACACGCTGGCCGCTTCCCGTATCGGGTCGAGATGATCGCACCGAATTCAGTCGCGGCATTCCGCTGGTGTATCTGAAAGAGCTCGCCGAATACTGGCGCGAGGGGTTCGACTGGCGTGCGCAGGAGGCCAAGCTCAACGGGTGCGAGCAGTTCACGACGGTCGTCGACGGCCAGACGTTCCACATCGTCCATACGCGATCGGCGAATCCGGAGGCCATCCCATTGATCCTGAGCCACGGTTGGCCAGGTTCGTTCGTCGAGTACCAGCGGCTCATCCCGCTGCTGACCGACGAGTTCCACGTGGTCATCCCGTCGCCGCCCGGCTTCGGGTTCTCCACCCCGCTGTCAGGGACCGGCTGGGAGCTGGGGCGGACGGCAGAGGCCTATGCCGAAATCATGACGCGTCTCGGCTACAAGAGGTTCGCGGCCCATGGCACCGACATCGGTACGGGCATCACCGGCCGCCTCGCGGCAGTCTATCCGGAGCGCGTCATCGGCACGCACCTCGGCAGCGACCGCCGATGGCTCGGATTGGCCGGCGACCTGTTCCCCTACCCCCACGGCCTGTCCGAGGACGAGATCGCCCAGATCGAGAAAGTGCGTACCGAGGCCGCGGCCGAACGCGGGTATCGCGAGATGCAGAACCACCGTCCCGACACGATCGGCCCGGCGCTCACCGACTCTCCAGTCGGTCAGCTCGCGTGGATCGCCGAGAAGTTCGCAACCAGGAACAGCGGTGCCTACCGGACGCCGGACGAGACGGTCGACCGCGACCAGCTCCTCACGAACATCAGCCTGTACTGGTTCACTCTCGGCGGAGCGTCAAGCGCGCAGTTCTACTACGAGTCCGAGCATTCCGAGCTCGACTTGGTCATGGCCTCCGAGGTGCCGTCCGGATGGGTCGTGTTCGACACCCATCCGCTCATGCGCCGCGCGTTCGATCCGGGGAGAGCGATCGGCCACTGGAACGAGTTCACCGAGGGCGGTCACTTCCCCGCGATGGAGGAGCCGAAGCTGCTCGCGGACGACATCCGCACCTTCTTCCGCGGCATATCCTGACCTCGCGGCAGGGCCGGTGGTCTGCGGAGACACTGAGAATCCACAGGCCAGCTTCACCTGGGTTTATGTCATAGCCGCACTCGTGCTCAACCCCGTCTTCGAGCGCCCGCAACAGTGAGGGACGATGTCTGCCGCTTGTTCGGTCGAGGGCTTCTGCCTCGGCCAGGAGGTATCGCCGCTCGACCTGGTTCTCGGTCAGTGCCGCCGCTTCCCGGAACAGTGAGCCGGCTTCGCGCCCTGCTCCGGTCATCTGCAGCAGGCGGGCGCGGACCGCCCGCTCGCGGGCTCGGGTCAATGGGTCGCGGTCGAGTCCGTTGCGGCGGTTGAGCTCATCGAGTCGAGCCAGACCGCGACGCGCGCCGAACGCTTTGGCGACGGCGACCACCCGGCTCAGGCGCACTCGCGCGGTCGGAGCCAGGCGTTCGAGCCACAAGTACAGCGGCGCGATCTGGGGCCAGTCCGTTGTCTCGGGCGTGGCGGCCTCGGCGTGGACGGCGGCGAACGCGGCCAGGGCCTCGTCGGAGTGCCCGAACAATAAGAAGGAGAGGGCCATGAACGACACCAACGAGCCGAGCAGCGAACTGCGATCCCTGGACCGCCTGGTCGGGACCTGGTCGGTCACCGGCGGAGCGACCGGCAACGTCCGCTACGAATGGATGGAAGGCGGACACTTCCTGATCCAACACGTGGAACTGACCCAGTACGGCGAGTCCGTCAAGGGCTTGGAAGCGATCGGCCACCTGCGCCCGTTCGGCGAACCGGCCGGAGAGGACGTGGTCTCGCGGTTCTACAACTCGCACGGGAACACCCTGGACTACCTCTACGAGCTCGAAGGCGACACCCTCACCATATGGGCCGGCGCCGAGGGCAGCCCCGCGTACTTCAGAGGCGGGTTCAACGCCGACGGCACCGTTCTCGACGGCGAGTGGGTCTACCCGGGCGGCGGCTACGCCTCCACCATGCAACGGATCTGAGCCGAGCGCGTGTACCTGCGGACGCGGCACAGAGTCGCAACCGCGGGTACGCGCATAGCGTGGCCATCTTCCCGCTCAGCAGCGGCTTGTTCTGATCCGATCGCCGCCCCGCGCTGTCGGTCGGGCGCGGTCTCCTCGCGCGGCGGGGCGCAGCGTTACCGGTCTCCGGTGTGATCCGCCTACCTTCCCGGCGTTGCGGTCGCGACTGGTCGTTATGCTCTTTCGCATGGACGATTCTCCTAGACCCTGGCCCGCCTCGGGCCAGCCGCAGTCGGTCACGGCGAAGCTGCTGCGAGGTGGGCGTTGAGCATGGAAGTCTGGGGCATCCTCGCCGGGATCGCCCTGACCGTCGGTACGGGGCTGTTCGTGGCCTCCGAGTTCGCGCTGGTCAATCTCGACCGGCCCGAACTGGAACGTCGCCGCTCGCAAGGTGGCAAGGGCCTGAGCCCGACCATCAAAGCGCTGAAAGTGACCTCCACGCATCTGTCCAGTGCGCAACTGGGCATCACCCTCACCACTCTCCTGGCCGGTTACACCTTCGAACCGGCCATCAGCTCGCTCCTACGCGACCCGCTCCTCGGAGTCGGCGTCGCCGAGACCGCGGTCAGCACGGTCGGCGCCGTCGTCGGTGTCGCGCTGGCGACGCTGTTCTCGATGATCTTCGGCGAGCTCGTCCCCAAGAACTTCGCTCTGGCGGTCCCTCTGGCGACCGCCAAGCTCGTCGTCCCGTTCCAGATCGTGTTCACTTTCGTGTTCAAACCGGTCATCGTGCTCTTCAACGGCACCGCGAACCGGGTCATCCGGTCGATGGGCATCGAGCCGAAGGAAGAGCTCTCGGGAGCGCGCAGCGCCGAGGAACTCGGTTTCCTCATCCGGCGCTCGGCCACCGAGGGCGCGCTCGACCGTGACGAGGCGGCGATGCTGCACCGTACGCTGACGTTCGCGACCCACACCGCCGCCGAGGTGATGACGCCTCGGGTGAACGCGGTGACCCTGGAACGGACGGCGAGCGCCGCGCACGTGATCGCCGAGGCCGCCCGGACGGGGCACTCCCGGTTCCCCGTGCTCGGCGAGGACGTCGACGACGTCATCGGCGTCGCGCACGTCAAAAGCGCGTACGGCGTCGAGTTCGACCGGCGCGAGTCCACGCCGGTGACCGAGTTCATGTCCGAGCCTTTGAAGGTTCCCGAGACGGCGGGAGTCGGCTCGCTCCTGGGCACGCTCCGCGGCCGCGGCTACCAGATCGCCATCGTCGTCGACGAGTACGGCGGCACCGCGGGCATCGTGACCCTCGAAGACCTCGTCGAGGAGTTGCTCGGCGAGGTCCACGACGAGCACGACGCGCGCCAGAACCTCATCGTCAAGCACTCTGACTCGATCGTGCTCGCCGGGTCGCTGCGCCCCGACGAGCTGTGGGACCGCGCCAGTGTGCGCATTCCCGAAGGCGAGGACTACGAGACAGCCGCCGGGTACGTCCTCGACGCGCTCGAACGCATCCCCGTCCTCGGCGAGGAGCTCCGGCTCGAGCACGGGAGGCTTCGCGTGGAACGGCTCAGCGGCTCCCGGATCGACCGGCTGCGCTACCTCCCCGACGACGTGTCGACCGATCCTGCCTTCGGCGGGATGCACGAGCGAATCCTTGAATCGTTCGAGCAGGAGACGAACCGATGAACGAGTACCTTCCCGGGCTGATCTGGCTCTTCGTCCTCTTGGCCGCGAACGCGTTCTTCGTCGGCGCCGAGTTCGCCGTCATCTCCGCCCGCCGCTCCCAGATCGAACCGCGAGCCGCGGCCGGCAGCCGGGCGGCCAAGACCACCCTGTGGGCCATGGAGCACGCCACGCTCATGCTGGCCACGAGCCAGCTCGGCATCACCGTGTGCTCGCTCGTCATCCTGAACGTGTCCGAACCGGCCATTCACCACCTGCTGGAGTATCCGCTGGAGTGGACCGGCCTCACCCTGGGGATGGTCAGCGGCATCGCGTTCGCGGTGGCTTTGCTGCTGGTGACGTTCCTCCATGTCGTCTTCGGCGAGATGATCCCGAAGAACCTGGCGTTCTCCGTCCCCGACCGGGCCGCGCTCATCCTGGCCCCGCCGCTGGTGCTGGTCTCGCGGATCGTGAGGCCGCTCATCTGGTCTCTGAACCAGATCGCCAACGGGGTGCTGCGACTGTTCCGGGTCGAGCCGAAGGACGAGGCCCAGAGCGCCTACACCATCGACGAGGTCGCCACCATCATCGAGGAGTCTCAGCGGGAAGGCACCCTCGTGGACGAATCCGGCACTTTGTCCGCGGCATTCGAGTTCACCGAGAAGATCGTCGCCGATGTCGCGGTGCCCCTCGGTGAGCTGGTATTGCTGCCGCCGGAGGCGACGCCGCGCGAGGTCCAGCAGGTGGTGGCGCGAAGTGGGTACTCTCGCTATGTCATCGAGGACGCCCACGGCGCGCCGCGCTCCTACTTCCACCTCAAGGACGTGCTCGATCTGACCGGTCCCGATCTGGTCGATCGGCCGGTCCCGGCCGACCGCCTCCGGGAGTTGCCGGTCGTCGCCGCGAGCGCTGAACTCGAAGACGCCCTCGCGCACATCCGCGCTCGCGGTGCCCACATCGCGCGCGTGACCGAAGACGACGGGACCACGACCGGGGTGCTGTTCCTCGAGGACATCGTCGAGGAGCTCATCGGCGAGGTCCAGGACGCCGCCAACCACGCCTGACCGGCGACGGCTCGCGCGGGCTCGGGCGCCTCCAACCCGAGTCCGCGCCGCCCGCGAAGAACGGCCACCCGTCCACGACGCCTGAGCCGGACGCTCGAAGGGTCGCCACCGACAGAGCCCTGCTCGACGGGTGCAACGATCGCCGCTATGAGAACCGCGGACCGACGAGGCCGCATGACTCTCACCGAACACGTCGCCAGGGTCGGGCCGTGGTCGATGGCGGCGTCACATGGCACGGTAAGCGAATTCTCGGTGGAGAGCCGAGCACCCAGTGCCCCTGAGTTCATTTCATCTAATGTGCTCGTTCGAGTGAATCAGTCTCGATAGGAATGCGTTTCCATACGGCATTGAAGCGAAATTGTGCCCTTCTGAACGGGACAGCCCGGCCTACGCGGTCCGCATGCAGTGATATAGATGAGTTGGAACGGCGATACGACTCCAAGATCATTCTCATCAATCGAGGCGTGAAGGCCGAATGATGCAAGAATCAAATCCCTCAAAGATCCATGTGCAGATCAGTCTTGTTGGCACTGGTGCCCCAACTGCACCTCCAGCCGACTTTGCGCACATTGTCAGAACCGAGCTCACCGGTATCGGCATGTCCCAGATGGAGGAGACTCCTGCTCAGCCCGAGCCGCAGGGGGCCAAGGTGATCGGCGAGATCCTCGCCGTCTCCTCATTGCTCCTTGCGGCAGGAGAGGTGTACGGGAAATCCGAATCACTGGTGCGGGGGCTGCGTCAGTTGCAGACACTCGTCGCCAATACCGGTCGCCTGCTCAGAGTCCGAATTGCCGGAGAGGAGATCGACCTCTCCCGTCAGACCGCGGAACAGATCGCGGCCCGTGTGGACTCCAAACTCGCGGGCACGTCGTCAGGAGCGCGGAAAGCGCTTATCATCGCCAATTCCAAGTACCAGGACGATCGACTGGCACGATTGCGGGCGCCGAGCAAGGACGCGGAGGCGCTGAGCAAGGTTCTCGGGACCCCCGCAGTCGGCGGATTCGATGTCGAACTCCTCAAGGACGCGGACGAGACCACGATCCGCCGCCGCATCGACGACTTCTTCTCCGAACGACGGTACGACGACCTTTTGCTGTTGCACTTCTCCGGTCACGGGATCAAGGACCAGAACGGACAACTGCACCTCGCCGCCCGGGATACTGACATGAGACGGTTGAGCTCGACAGCGGTGCCGTCGAATTTCATCCGAGACCGCATCGACCACTCGGCGTCACAACGCGTCGTACTGATCCTCGACTGCTGCTATAGCGGCGCGTTCCCAGCCGGCGCCCAGCATCGCGGTGCCACGGACGTATCGGTGGCCGACACGTTCGGAGCCGGCCGGGGCCATGTGGTGCTCACCGCTTCGAGCGCGACCGAGTACGCGTTCGAAGGCGACGCGATCGCACAGAACGAAGGCGAGCCGTCGTTCTTCACCGGGGCGTTGGTCGAAGGCATCGAGTCGGGCAATGCCGATCTCGACTCGGACGGGGCGATCGGCGTGGATGAGCTCTACGAATACGTCCACCAAGCCGTCCGCTTGCGAACGCCGGCTCAGATTCCGATGAAGTCTGGCCGGGTCGAGGGCGAGTTGGTGATCGCGAAGAGCAACAGAACGCCCCGACTTCCCGAGCGCATCGTCGCGGATTCGCAGAGCGCCCACGCGACGGTGAGGGCGCAGGCCGTGGAGGAACTGCGGCGGTTGAGCGAGTCCACCCAGACCGGCCTGAAGGCGGCAGCGATCGCAGAACTGGCCCGGATGAGGGACACCGACGACAGCCTCAACGTGCGCCGTGCCGCGGCCAACGCGATCGGGGAGCGAGAACGTCGTGCGATGCCGATGAATCCGATCCCCCAATCACCGCCCTACCCGCCCATGCACACACAGGTCTCGCCGCCGCTCGTCTCGACGCCCCGGACCACTCCCGCGGTGTCCGCCTCCGCGCGCGAATCGAGTCCAATCGCGCAGAGGTCCCTTCGGACGGCAGGTTGGATGCTGGTGGGCACGAACATGTTCAGCCTGATATTTTCCTTCGTCGCATTCGGCCTCAACAGCGAGCGAGAGCCGCACTCGTACACCACGAACCTCGGAATCGCGCTGATTCTGCTGTTTCTACCGATGCTGGTGCCCGGCATCATGCTGGTCAGTGCCCCGCGCACGCGAGGTCCACGCATCTTCGGACTCGTCTGTGTCTGCATTCAAGGGGCGGTCGGGCTCTTGTGGATCGGCTCCGGGCCGGTCTACTTCCTCGTCGGCGGCGCGCCGTGCATCGCCGCGTGCGCCTATGGGGCCCTGCTCATCCTGCGGATCCCGGAGGTTCGGAAGGGACCCGAATTCATAGCCCTCGACTGAATCGTCGGCGTGCACCGACGACGCATGGGCTCGGCTGATCCCCCTGCGCGATCACCTCCACGAGGTCCACCGGCGGGGAAGCCGTGCTCATAGCCGAGCGCGTGCCCGACAGGCCGCCAGCGACCGGTGTACGGGTGCTCCGGCTCGGTCGTCTGGATACGGCGGAAGCCCGCATTGGGCTCGTCGACCGCGTCGTGGAACGACGGTGAGTTCATGTCCACTAACTAGCAGACCGCCGCCTACTACTCGAACGTGTCGTGATCCGATCGATGGTCGGGAGTGGCGCCGCGTTCGTTTCTTTCTGCGAGGCGCTGGACGTGCCCGACGGATATTTCGCTTACCCACTCCCAGCCTGGCTTGGCCGTCGGGCCGACTCGCAGGTCGGTGGGAACACGGCCTTCGCTCAAGACGAGCACATACGCCCGGTCCATCTCGATCCGGGCGCGCAACTCATCGGCTCCGCCTACCGACCCGTGACCGGGGACGACGGAATCCACCTTGCCTGCCATGCCTTCGAGCAGCCGCAACCCGACAAGGTATTCCTCGATCGGGTCATTGGTGTCGTTCAGCTCGTCGAGATTCGGAACCAGCACATCGGAGAGCATGTCGCCGGCGAGGAGCACCCCGCGTTCCTCGATGAGCAGCGCCGCATGGCCCGGGGCGTGCGCCGGATGCTCGATAATCTGTACCTGAGGGCCGTCCCATGGAAGCCGCGCAGTTCCGGCTGGCAGTCCGGTAATGAGGCCGAACAGGTCCAGCGGTGTGTCCTCTGCGATCTCCGGAGGCAACTCCGCGGCGGCACGGGACTTCCAGTCGGCGTTCGCCCGAAATCCCCGCATGGTAGCCGCACAGAGCGCCGTCCCGTAGCGGGTAGCTTCCCCGAGATCGGGGTGCCAAAGCACGTGGTCCCAATCAGGATGCGTCGCGAAGCCGGCCACAACGCTCTGGTTCAGCCCGCGAAGGTCGCTCGCGAGACAGGCCATTTCCGCTCCCGTCAGGCCCGGGTCGACGAGCAGCACGCCGGTCCGGCCTTGCACCACAATGGCGTTGTTCTCGAGCAATTCGCTCTGGTGGGTCCACACGCCTTCCGCTATCCGACTCAGCACGATGCTCCTCCTCTGTATTCCCGTTCGGCCAACCGGGCGCTGAGGCGTCGGGGCCCCAGGGCGAAGCCACCGACGTATGTCACATCCGAGGCGGGCGGGAACTCCAGGTTCCGTGACGGGCGCGCAATGGCGCCCACCGCGGAAGGGCCGACGCATATGAGACTCGTCGTATACGGAGCCGGTGGCGGCACCGGCCGTCGACTCGCACGGCAGGCACTGGACGCCGGCCACGACGTCGCGGCGGTGACGCGCCGCCCCCGCAAGTTCCCCATCGAGCACCCACGACTCGACGTCATCGGCGGCGACGTCCGCGATCCGGGCGCGGTCGCCGCCACTGTGGACGGCGCCGACGCGGTGCTGTCGACGCTCGGGACGACCTTCAGCCGCAAACCGATCACCCTCTACAGCACCGGAATCACCAACATCATCGCCGCAATGCGCCTGCACGGCGTCACAAGAGTCGTCGCGGTCACCTCCAGCGCCGCGGAACCGCACCGCCACGCCGACGGCGGTCTCCTGCTCAACCACGTCATCCAGCCGCTGGTGACCAGGACGATCGGGAAGTCGACGTACACCGACATGCGGGCGATGGAGTCGCGCCTGGTGATGAGCGGACTCGACTGGACCGTCCTGCGCCCGTCCGGGCTGTTCGACACGGACACCGTCAGCGACTACTCGCTTCGCGAAGAGGTCACCGACGGGATCTTCACCAGCCGCGCCGACCTGGCCGCGTGCCTGCTCGCCCAGGCCACCGACACCGCATGGATCCGCAAGCGGGTGGGCGTCTGGACCACCGTGGGCACACCGAGCATGTGGCAGATGCTCCGCGGCTCCACGCAGGGGTGATGGTCCAGGTCGCCGAGACAGGGGGGAAGGCGACGTCGTGCGGGTTCAGGCGGGGGGCGCCTCCTGGAGGGCGCGCACCTCGATTCGGCTCCTCAGGGCGCGCGATGCCTGCTTGGTCCATTCGATGGCGTCGTCGTCGTTGTCGGCCTCGATCACCCAGAAGCCGCCGAGGTACTCGTCGGCCTTCACGAACGGGCCGGGTGTGAATTCGGGACCGTCGCCGGTGGCGTCCACCGTGGTCGCGGTCGACGGCGGCTGCAGTCCGCCGGCGAACACGAACGCGCCGGACTCCTGGAGCGCGGTGTTGAAGGCCCCGACGTCGGCCATCACCTGCTCCAGCTCCGCGGGGTCCATGGTCGCCATCGTCGGCTCCTCGGCGGAGTCGTGCGGGAGGCTGAGGAAGTACTGCGTCATCGTGTGCTCCTTGGCCGCTGATGTGCTTCTCGGCTCGAATCGAGCCCTTGCCCGAACGCTACGGAGGATTCGGGCGACGGCGAATCAGTCATCGTGACTGGTGTCCGAAGGCGCGTGGCCTGCCTCGGACGAGGCGGTTCAGACCTCGGCGACGAGGTCGGCCAACTCTCTGCGCGCGGTGACCCCGAGCTTCGGGTACGCCTTGTAGAGGTGGTGGCCGACCGTACGCGGACTGAGATACAGCTGCGCGGCGATCTCCTTATTGGTGTGCCCGGCCGCGGCCAACTGCACGACCTGCAGCTCCTGCCCGGTGAGCAGGGTGAGCGGGCCGCTGCCGCGCTTCTCGCTCCTGGCTCCGCCGAGGGCGGCGAGCTCGCCGTGGGCTCGCTCCGCCCACAGGGCCGCGCCGAGGCGATCGAACCCGGCGACCGCCGCCTCGAGGTGGGCCCGAGCCTCGGTGCGTCTGCGGTGACGACGCAGCCATTCGCCGTAGACCAACCGGGTGCGCGCCTGGTCGTACGGGCCGCCGTACCGCTCGTGGAGCCGCAGCCCTTCGGCGTAGAGCGCTTCGGTCTCGTCGCCCTCGGCCAAGAGCGCGCGGCAGCGCAGCACGAGTCCGGTGGTGACCGGCCGGTCGACCTGCTCGGCCCAGTGCGCGAACTCCTTCAGCGCTTCCTGTGCCCGATCCGGTGCCTCGCCGCGCACAGCCGCCTCCACCAGGTCGGGCACCGCCCGCATGAGCACGTCGCGGCGGGCTGGGCCGCGGCAGACCCGTTCGAGTCCGTCGAGAGCCGCCTCGAACCGCCTGGCCGAAAGGTCGAGCATTGCGAGGCCCCAGGCCGCGATCTCGGCGTTCACCCGGTGCCGGTTCCGGGCGTCGGGGAGCACCTCGGCGGCCAGATCCCGGCAGCGGGCCTCCTCCCCCGACACGGCGTGGAGCCACACTTCCAGCGACCGGTGGGCGAGGTTTTCGGTCGAGTTGCCGAGTTCGTCGCTGATGGCTGCGCCTTCCGCGACATGCGCGCGGACGTCCGCGAACTCGCCGCGGAGCAGTCGCGCCACCGCGAGTACGTCGAGGGTGTAAGGGACCCAGCCCACCGCCCCGGTCGCCCGCACATGGGCCAGCATGTCCTCGGTCCCGGTGACGACGAGGTCGTCGTCGGCGATCAGGAGACCGCCGAACCCGGCAGTGATTCGGTGCATCAGGTCGAGGTCACCGCCGCTGACGGCGGCTTGCAGGTCGCGCATCGGGCCGACGGCCGACTCCGGGCGCCCGGCGAACAGTTCCGCCCACCCGAGGAAGGCGGCGACCACCTTCGCCCAGTTCTGCGACGGTGTGAACTCGCGCAGCAGATCCGCGGCACGCTGGAGGAGGTCGTGGGCCGCACCGTGCCGGGCGGCGTGCATGGCTTCGTAGAGGGTGAGCGCGGCACGCTCGGGATCGCTGTCGAGCACCAGCGTGCCGGCTTCGATCGTCAGTTCCGCATCGGTTCGCGGCGAGATGCGTTCGTACGCCACGGCGCCTTGGACGTAGATGGCTTCGGCTCGGATTCCGGGGTCGGTGGTCAACGAGAGCACTTCGGCCGCGAGCCGGGCGGCGCGGTCGGGCTTGCCCGCGTCGAACGCGGCCTGGGCGGCCCGGGCGATCCGCCCGGCCTTCAGTTCCGGGTCGCTGCTGAGTCGACCGGCGCGCTCGTAGGCAACGGACACCGCCATCGCTCCCCCACGGTGCCGGGCGCGCTCTGCGGCGCCTTCGAGCTCGACCGCCACCGCCTCGTCGGGAGTGGTGGTGGCGGCGGCGAGATGCCAGGCGCGGCGGTCGGCGTCGGCGTCCGCGATCAGGGCGTCCGCGTACGCGCGATGCACCTCGACCCGTCGATGCAGCGGCTCGCCCCGATAGGCGGCGGCGCGCACCAGTGGATGCCGGAACTCTATGCGGCTCCCGATCCGGACCAGGGTGGCGCGTTCCGCGGGCGCCAGGTCGGCGGCGGCACCGCCGAAGGTCTCGACCACACGCAGGATCGTCTCGAGTGGCGCCGTGGAGTCGGCTGCGGCGACCAGGAGCGCTCGTCGCGTCGGGCCGGGCAGCTCCACGATCTGCCGGCGGAACGCCGCTTGGACGTGAAGGGGAACCGGCAGTGTGCCCACCGATCCGGCCGGGTCGGACAAGTCGAGGTCATCGGTCTCACGTCGGATCGATCCGAGCTCGATGATCGCCAGGGGGTTGCCGGCGGATTCCTCGAGCACGCGGGCCCGCAACGGGTCGGCCAGTTCCGGCGCATGACCGTCGAGCACTCGGGCGGCATCCTTCAACGCGAGGCCGGACAGCTGCATCACCTCCACACCGGGCGTCTCGAACGGCATCGACGTCTCGCGCACCGCGAACAGCATGGCGATCGGGTCGGCCTCGAAGCGGCGGGCCGCGAACAGCAGCGCCTCCGCGGAGCCCTGGTCGATCCACTGCAGATCGTCGACGACGCAGAGCAGCGGGGCGTCCTCGACCATATCCGCGAGTAGCGCCAGGGCGCCGGCGGAGATCAGGAACCGATTCGCCTCATCGCTCTCGGCCAGCCCGAACGCGCCGCGCAATGCCGCGGCTTGGGGCCGCGGCAGAGCCTCCAACCGGTCCAGATGGGGAAAGAGCAGGTGGTGCAGGCCCCCGTACGCCAGCTTGGAGTCGGATTCAACCCCGATTCCGCGAAGTACCTGGAAGCCTTCGGATCTCGCCATCGACACCGCACGGTCGAGCAGCGCCGACTTACCGATGCCCGGCTCGCCCCGCACCACCACGGCGCCGCTGCGCTCGACGCGCGCATCCGTCAGCAGTCGTTCGATCCGCCCCAGTTCGTCGTCTCTTCCCACCAGCGACATGCAGTCACGATAGCCGGTTCCGTGAGCATCAGTCGGGCTCCGGATCAGGTTCTGTCTCGAGAGCTCCCACCTCACCGGCATCCCCGAGCGGCGCGGATCCGTCGGCCGCGTCGCCGTCCACGGCCCGTGACGACGAAGCCGCCGCCGAAGGTGTCCTCCGGGTATTCGTCCGGTCGGTTTAAAATCAGTCTCAATGACTTGTAATCAGATCGAATGGACGGCTTTCATGATCGGTGTTCCTGCGTCGTTTCCGAAGTCATCGCGCGCGGGGTCGCCGCGATGACGGTCTTGCTGTGGGTGGGGGCGCTGAGCGCCTGGCTGTTCATCGTGACCTTCGCGCTCGACGGGTGGACTCGGCCGGGATACCGGCCGATGCGGGACCCGGTCAGCGCACTGGCGCTGGGACCGCGCGGGTGGCTTCAGACGGCGAACTTCATAGTGTGCGGTCTCGGGATCGCGGTCGGCTCGATCGGCGCTGCCGACGCACTGGACAGCCCGCTGCTCGGTGCAGTGATCGCGGTCTTCGGATGCTCCCTGGTCGCCTCGGGGGTGTTCCCGATGGATGCGATGCGGGGGTACCCGCCGGGAACTCCGGACACGACCCCGACGGACGTATCGATGCGCCACAAGCTGCACGACTGGGCCGGAGTGCTCGTCTTCGGCTCGGTTCCGGTCGCGGCGATCGTCGCGGCCTTCGCGCTTCCCGAAGCCGGATGGAAGTGGTACTCGGCGCTGACCGCGGCCGCTGCATCCGTGGGCTTCGTCGTGTTCGGGCAGGCGTGGGAGCAGGATCATCCGCGCTCCGGTCTCGCGCAGCGCGCGACGATCGTCGTCGGCTGGGTCTGGCTCGGGCTCGTGTTCGCGCATGCGGCGGGACCGCCGTAGGCGCACCGCTCGGGCTCGGTTCAGGGGCACGGTTGCGATGATTAGTACGATCGGACTAGAATCAGTCCATGCGTTCAGAAAATGAGTCGACCAGTCAGAAGAAGCGGTCGTTCATCGAGCAGGCGCGCCGCGCCCAGATAGTCGACGCGGCCGCCGAGGTGGTGGCGGAGGCCGGCTACGCCCAGACGTCCCTCGCGCGGATCGCCGAGCGGGCCGGCATCAGCAAGGGCGTGATCACCTACCACTTCACGAGCAAAGACGAGATACTTCGGCTGGTCGCCACCCAGTTCTTCGACCGCGGCTGGCAGTACATGGAGTCCCGGATCGCGGCCCAGGAGACGGCGGCCGGACAAGTACGGGCGTGGATCGGATCCGAACTGGAGTTCTTCGGTGCGCATCGCACCGAGTTCCTCGCGATGAGCGACATCATGGCCAACCATCGCAGCGAGGACGGCTCGCACGCCTACGCCGCCGAGCTCGCCGAGGAGGTCGACGGGCTCGCCGAGATCCTGGCCCGGGGCCAACGCGACGGCGAGCTGCGCCGGTTCGATCCCCGCGTCGTCGCCAACATCATCCTGCGCTGCACCGACGGCGTCCTGGAGACCTGGGCGTTCGACCCCGACCTCGACTTGGAGGCGCAGTCCGCCGTGCTCCTGGAATTCATCGACCACGCCATCGGCAAGGAATAGACATGAGCGCTGCGATCGACGACCTCCCTATGCCCGACCTTCGGCCACCGAAGCACCGGGTGGAGCGACGCGCCATCGGCTGGTGGATGCTCCAGTCAATGCTGCTGGCCGGGCCGATCCTGGCCGCGACGACCACCGCCTACATCCTCTGGGAGGCAGCGCGACCGTGGTCGCTGGTGGCCGTGATCGCTTCGTCGGCGCTGCTGGTCGCGGGCGTGATGATCGAGCCGCTGTGGCGGTATCGAGTCCACCGCTGGGAGACCACCGATGAGGCCGTTTACGCCCGGACCGGGTGGCTGGTCCGCGAATGGCGGGCCGCACCGCTGTCCCGCGTTCAGACCGTCGACGCCCTCCAAGGACCAGTCGAGCAACTGCTGGGCCTGTCGACACTCCGCGTGACCACCGCATCCTCGGGCGGTGCCATAGATATCGGCGGTCTCGACAAGGACACCGCCGCTCGCATCGCCAAAGAGCTGACCCTGATCGCGCAGCTCACTCCCGGTGATGCGACATGAACTCGTCTCTACCCCGACAGGCCGCATCGACGCCCCCAGGAGCCGACCGGCACTGGCAGCGGCTCAGCGCCCGCATGATCTGGGTCGACCTCGCCCAGAGTATCCTCTCGCTCCTGCCCGCGGTGATCGCCGTCTGGGTGATCGGCGTCGATCCCGGCACCGGACAGATATGGCCCCTCGTCGGGCTCGCCGCGGTCGGCGTCCTCGGCGCCATCGCCGACGCGCTCCGCTGGGTGTTCACCCGATACCGGATCACCGCATCGCATGTCGAATTGAAGACCGGCGTCCTCCTGCGGGCGCACAGGTCGATCCAGCGCGACCGCGTCCGCAGCGTCGACATCGAGGCCAAGCTCCGCCACCGGTTGTCCGGTCTGCGGGTGGTGAAGATCGGCGCCGGTCAGCAGGCCGCCGACGGTGAGTCCGCCTTGGCATTCGACGCTTTGAGCGCCGTCGACGCCCGTTCGCTGCACGAACGTCTCCTCAACCCGGTCGAGGAGCCCTCCGACCGAGGCGGCTCCGCACGCCAGGGCGATGAGTCATCGATCGCCGCGCCAGACCCGCCTCTGACAGTGTTCGCGCGCTTCCAGCCACGCTGGGTGGTCTACAACGTCTTCAACATCTGGGTCTACGTCCTCGCCCTCGGATTCGGATGGGGCGCCTACTGGCTGCTGGGCGCCTTCGGGGTGAACGTGGTCGATCTGGTCGGCCGGCTGCTGGACTGGGACTCCCTGGGGTGGACCGGCACCGCCGCCGTCGCTCTCGCCGCGATCACCCTCATCGGCGCGGCCGGTCTGGCCGTGACCTATTTCGCCGAGTACTGGAACTTCGAGCTGGCCAGGGTCCGCGGCGCGGAGGGCACCATGCTCCGCACCCGGCAGGGACTGCTGACCACCAGGGAGGTCAATCGCGACGAGGACCGCATCCGCGGCATCCAGATCTCCGAACCGGTCCTGTGGCGGTGGATGGGCGTCAGCGACACCACTGTGATCACCACCGGGCTCAGCATGTGGTCGATGGCCCAGCCCGCCGGCATCCTTCCCCGCGGCCCCGTCGCCGCCGCCCGCCGTATCGCGTCCGAGGTCCTCGACGCAGAGGAGGACCCCTTCCAAGCTCCACTCGTGAAGCACCCCGCGGCGGCGTTGCGTCGCCGTCTGTGGTGGGCCACCGCCCTCTCCGCCTGCATCGGCCTTTCGCTGGCGTGGCTCGCGGCGACCGGCGTACTGCCCCATGGGGCGATCTGGGCGGCGGCCGTGTTCTGGCCGTGCTCGCTCGGCGCGGCGTACATCGCCTATCGCGCGCTGGGGCACGCAATCGTCGGGCGATACCTGGTCACGCGTTCCGGGCTGGTCAGCCGCGCCACGACCGTCCTGCAACGCTCATCGGTGAGCACCATCGTGATCCGCGAGTCGCTCCTCCAACGACGCCTCGGACTGCGAACCGTCTCAACGATGACCGCCGCCGGATACGGCGGCTACGTCACTCCCGACATCGAAGCGCGCAAGAGCTTGGCCTTCGCACTACGAGCCGCCCCGGGAGTGCTCGAACCCTTCCTCACGGCGCACGACAACAGTGAACTTGCGCCCGTGAAGAGCCCCGGACCGACGCGTCCACACCGCGAGGCCTGAGTCCGACCGACCCCGGAACGGTCCACGACCACATGTCGCTGTCCTGTCCGGCGCCGAGTCCTCGATACCGTGGACCGCACATGAACCATGAGACTGGCATGGTCAGCTCATCGCGAGCTCCCCGGAACCGCGGGGATCGACTCGTTCGCGACAGGGGTCACCGAGCGCCGTGATCATCCTGACCTCTTTGGATCGAGAGGTCGCGCAATACTCCTCAGGTTCGTGAGACCGAGGTATCCGAACCGACGAACTGGAGTCCTGGTATGCCGGAAGTCGACGAGGCTTCTCCGATACCGACGCTGAGCGTCATCGTCCCGATCTTCGACGTCGAGCGATATCTCGACGCATGCCTGCGCTCGATCGCCGAGCAGTCGCTCACCGACCTGGAAGTGATCATGGTCGACGACGGATCAAAGGACGCGAGCGCGAGCATCGCCGAGGCGTGGGAGAAGCGAGACGATCGGTTCACGCTCCTCACGCAGGAGAACCGCGGCCCGGGGTGCGCCCGCAATCGAGGCATCGACCGCGCACGCGGCAAGTACCTGGCGTTCATGGACAGCGACGACATCGTGCTTCAGGACGCGTATCGACGCATGGTCGGCGTGCTCGAGGAGACCGGGTCCGATTTCGCGGTCGGCGGCCTCGAGCAGTACGACGGCCGGTCGCATTGGAAGATCGACAAATACCACCAGACCGTACAGAGCGACGCCCGCCGGCAGCATATTTCAGCGTCACCGGAACTCCTCCACGACACCCTGGTGCCGAACAAGGTCTGGCGGTCCTCGTTCGTGAACCGGCATGGCATCCGATTCCCCGAATGGAACTACTACGAGGACATCCCCACACTCATCTACGCCCATTTCATAGCCGATCACGTCGACCTGGTGTCGGAGCCGATGTTCTATTGGAGGATCCGGGAGTCGGGCGACTCGATCACGCAGGACCTCAGCACCGACATACGGAAGTTCACCGACCGGGCGGCCGGGATCGGGAAGAACCTCGAGCTGTTCTCCCGGCACCATTCCCAGCGTCTCCACGCCGAGTACACCAGGCACGTGCTCCGCTGGGACTTCCGCTACTACCTCAACATCTTCGACATGCTCGGCGAGCGCTACCGCGAAGCGGTCCACGAAACCGTGCGCGCGATCGTCGGGCCCGACGCGAAGACCCTGCTCGAAGACCTCGGATTCACCGACCGCATCAAGTACGAGCTTCTGCTCGACGGCGATCTCTCGTCCTTGGCCGTATACGCGAGGCTGTGCCGGGAACGGCGACTCGACGAGATTCCGGCGGTGGCGCGAGACGGCCGGGCCGAACTCGATCTCGCCTCCCGGATCGACATCGGCCCCGGCTTCGATACGGGGATCCTCGAATGCACCGACCAGCTGCGGCTGGTCTCCTCGGTGTCGGATCTGCGAATCGAAACCGGTGCCCTCGTCATCGAGGGAACGGCCCGCATCAGCCGTCTCACCGGGATCGACCGCAGGCAGGAACAGGTCCAAGTGTGGCTGGAAGACGGCGACAGCCGCATCGAGGCCCGGGTCGAGCCCCGCACTGATCCCGGCGCCGCCGCGCGAGCGGGCATCGGCATCGTCGGCGCGGAGCACACCGGGTTCACCGCGACCATCCCGATCTCCAGCATCCACCGCCGCGGCCGTGGGTCCTCTCGCAACTGGACGGTCATGGGCTCGGCGACCTGCGGGGGTCTTCGCACCTCAGGGCCCTTGAAACCTTCGACCTCCATCCGCCCGCTGCTGCGCCGCCTTTCGGGCTCGACATGGCTGCGAGCGAGTTCGGCGCACAAGGGCACCTTGACAGTGCGGCTCCGCGACGAGTTCGTCGTGGCGACCCGAGCGTCGATCGACGATGACGCCGTCGAACTGTGCTTGTGGACGTCCCCCGGATTCTCGGGAGAGTTGCTGCTGGTCCTTCCGGGCATCGAAGAAACCACCTGCGAGGTCCCGATCACCCGGCGGCGGCCGTTCGCCCGGACCGGCATCGCCCGCATCCCCACCAGCATGCTGCGCCGGGCCGTGGACGAATCGGATCGGTCGGATGAGCGCTCCTGGCGGGTCTACGCATGGTCGAAGACCAGGAACAGCAGTCGGCGTGTGGACGCCACCGAGGATTTCCAGGCCGCCCGCCGCATCGCCGGCGATCGCGAATGGTTCCCGCTCCGCACCGGACCGGGGGTGCTCCGCATCGTCGACCAGCCGACCCGACCGCTGCTCCGCCGGGCTGACTGGGGTGCGGACGCGAGCCTGTCGCTCGACATCGAATACCCCCGAGCGGGATCGGTCAGCGAAGTGGTGTTGCGCTCCGAGGCTGCCGACGTCGCCCACCTGTTCCCGGTCGAACCCACCGCCCGGGGATGCAGGGCCAGGATGGACCTCGGGGCCATGGCCGCCTTCGGCCGCACGCAGCCCATCCGGGCCGGAATCTGGGACCTCTGCCTCCGGGAGGACGACGAGGAGATCCCGGTCGGCGTGGCCGACGGCACCAGCGGATGGCTGCCGGTCGAGACCCGCCACCGTTCACGCGGGTACGCGGTCGTCGGCCGCCGGTTCCGCTCCGCCGCGGTCCTCGTGGAATCCGATCTGGACGAATACGAGCGCGGCAGGGCGAACCAGCACCGACTCAGAACCGTGGCCTACCCCGCCGCGAAGGGGCGCCTTCGCGACGCGATCCTCTACGAGGACTACCAGGGCCGGCATTTCTCCGACAGTCCCCGCGGTATCTTCGAGGAGCTAACCGCCCGCGGCGCCGATCTGGAGCACCTGGTCGTCTCGGATGATCAGCAGGCCACCGTCCCCGACGGCGCGGTCCCAATCCGCAGGAACGGCCGCGAATACTACGATGCGATGGCCCAGTGCCGCTTCATCATCGCGAGCACCCATCTGCCCGCGTGGTTCGAGAAGGCCGACGACCAGACCGTCGTCCAGACCTGGCACGGCACGCCGCTCAAGCGCATCGGCTTCGACGTGAACTCCAAGGACTACATCAATCCGCACTATCGCGCCAGTATCGCCCGCGAGGCTCCCATGTGGGACTACGTGGTCTCCGCCAGCGACTACACCTCGCCGATCATGAGGAGCGCCTTCGGCTACCACGGCCCGCTGCTGGAGACCGGGCTGCCGCGCAACGACCGCTTCTTCGGCCCTGACGCCGAGGCGTGCTACCGGAACGTGCGCGATCGCCTCGGCATCCCGCAGGACCGCAAGATCCTGCTCTACGCTCCGACCTGGCGAGACCGGCGGCAGAGCAGCGGCGAAGGTCTCGACCTGGAACTCGAGGTCGACCTGCGGAAGCTGGCCGACCGCGTCGGGGACGAGTACACGGTCCTGTTCCGAAAGCACGCCATGTCCCGAGGCCAGCTGCCGATGGAATACCGCGGCGCGGCCCTCGACGCCTCCGCCTACCACGACGTCCAGGACCTGCTCGTCGCCACCGATCTGCTGGTAACCGACTACTCCTCGCTGATGTTCGACTTCGCGAACACCGGTCGACCCATGGTCTTCTACACCTACGACCTGGAACGGTACCGCGACGAGATTCGCGGCTTCTACTTCGACTTCGAGTCCGTGGCGCCGGGGCCGCTGGTGCCGACCGAAGACGAGCTCACCGCGGCGATCTCCGGCATCGACCTGATCCGCGAGCGCTACGACGACCGGTACCGGGAATTCCGGAGCAAGTTCTGCACCTGGGACGACGGCAAGGCCGCGGCGGAAGTGGCCGACGCGGTGTTCGGCGCGGTATGAGTTCAACTGGCCGTTCATGCGGCATTAACCGGTATGAGTCCACCAGTTCAGGTAAAAAGGGACGATGTCATCTAGTCCGGAAACCAGCGCCCGTCAGTACACTCCCCGCCGGACCGGGAAGTCGCGGCTTCTCCGGTTCGCGCTTACCGTGGCCGGTCTCGAAGTAGTCGGCATCGCCGCCGTCACCGCGTTTCTGGCGCTCGGCCGTCTCGACTCCACACTCGCGGCATTGCTGGTCCTTACACTGATCGTCCTCGGCGGATTCGCCGTGATCGCGGCCGTCCTCGCCCTCATCAGCATCCGGCTGCGCGACGACCTTCGCGAGAGCGGCGACAGGCTCGCGCGCATCCAGAAAGAGCTCGCCTACAGCGGCGCTCCGCCCGTGATCCACCCGACTGACAAGGCGGACACGGACCTTATAGGAGCCCTGGCCGAATTCCGGACCGAAGCGATGCTGTGCCACGACCGCACCGCCGACGCACTCGAAGACCTCAGTCGCCAGGTCGCCGGCCTCCACGGACGGCAGCCGAACCAGCGCACGGCACGCAGCGACCTCGAGACCGTATGATCACCGAGCTCCTGCTGAAGCACGTCCCCAAAGGCACCGCACTGGTGGCGACGACGGGGTTCTCACCGCCTGACCGCGCCGAGCCGCACCGCAGGCCCCCCGCTCGACTCAGGACGGTGGATCTCGACGCGTGCGAGCCCAGTGAACGGCCCGCCCCGCCGAAATCGGGCACCGTGGTGGTCCAGGCGCGCACTTTCACCGACCTCCGGCGTGCGGTGTCGCTCGGTTCGATGCTCCCCGAGGCGCGGCGGCTCCTCGTCATCGTCGAAGAGACCCAGGGCATCCATCTGCCGACGCTGTCGCAGCGCACCGAGATCCGACAGATCCGGTTCGACCGCTCCGACGGCTGGAGCTGGGCCCTCGACGTGCGATTCCGCAAGGCCACAGCGCCGCGCCGCGTGCTCGCGGAAGCCGCCGGAACACACCGTCACGGGCCCGCCCACATGGCGCCGCGCGTGGCGCTGGTGGGCCGCGGCGCCGCCCACTGGCGTCCCGGCGATCCCGGTGCGGTGACATCGCCGTGGCAGCACCAGCGCGACGAGGACGATCGGTTCTCCCCGGCGGACCTGGTGATCCACACTGAACCCGCCGACCCGGCCACTTGGCCCGACCCGCGGGCGCGCCTGGTGGAGCAACTCGACTGCGACCGGCTCACCTGGTCCGAGCTGGGCCGGTCCGAGGCCGGGCACGACGCCCGGGGGCTGGTCAGTGAGGTGTCATGCGTCGAAGCGGTGCCCCCGATCGACGAAGCGACGGTGAATCCGATCGGATTCGCCGACCGGCACACCGCCAGTGCGGCCGAACTCGCGCAGACGGACGGCCGCTGGACCGTCCGCAGCGCCGCTGAAGACTTCGAACCGGTGGTACTGCCGCACTCGGGCGCCGTCGGCGACGCTGACATCGCCAAACTCCGAAGCCTGCGGTCCATCACCATCCGATGGGGACATCACTCCGGCCCCTTGGCGGCCGTCCGCGCCGCCGCCAGTCTCGCCGCAGCGGGCGTTCCGCTCGCTTCGCCGCCTCCGCCGCTCTGGGCCGGCGCGCTCGGCCCGGAACTGACCCGCGTCCTCGTCGCGGGCGCCGACATCGATCTCGACGACCCGGTCGCCCGCGAGGAGCACAGTATTCGACTGCGCCGCGCCGCACTGCGTACTCATTCGACGGCCGCCCGGTGGGCTCACCTGTCGGAGAAAGCCGGATTCCCCGGTCCGAGACGACCCACCGTGTCGGTGCTGCTGTGCACCAGACGCCCGGAGTTCATCCCGTTCGCTCTCGCCCAGATCGCCCGCCAGCGCCACGTCGACCTCGAAGTCATCCTGACGCTGCACGGGATCGCAGCGGACCTGCCCGAGCCCAAGCGGGCGATCGCCGAGTTCCCCCGACCGCTCACCGTCGTCGACGTCCCGAGCACGGAGGTCTTCGGAGCGGCATTGAACCTCGGTGCCCAGGCCGCCTCCGGCGACTTCCTCGCCAAATGGGATGACGACGACTGGTACGGGCCCGAGTTCCTCTCGGACCTGCTGCTGGCCCGCTCCTACACCGGCGCCGACCTGATCGGCTGCGGCGACCAGTACATATACCTGCAACCGCTGGATGTGACCCTCTTCAGACGCATCGCCACCGAACGCTACGCCGGGCACGTGACGGGAGGTTCCATGCTGATCGACCGCGACCTGTTCAACGAGGTCGGAGGCTTCGCCCCGCTTCCTTGGGGAGAAGACCGAAGCCTGCTCATCGCGGTCGACGCCGCGGGCGGGCGAACCTACCGCGCGCACTCCTTGGGATATCTCGTGCACCGCAGGGAATCAGGGCACACCTGGAACCCTTCCGTCGCCCACTTCCTCGACCGCGCCACCAACCAGCGGCACGGATTCGCACCCAGCGCACTACTGGAATTCGACGACCTCGAGACGGAACTCGTCGCTTTGAACGGCGGGTCTCCCTTCGAGGCCGTCTGGCCGCGAGGCTCGTCCGCGGCCGGAGGCCGAAGCCCCGGCGAATGACGGGGCGTAGGGTTTCGGATCATGGATGCGTTGACAGGACGCTATGGCCGGGACGTCGCTTCGGCGATGGGGACGGTGTTCGGGCCGCGCCTGATTGGTGTCTACCTGCACGGCTCTGCGGTGCTCGGCGGGTTCGATCCCCGGCGAAGCGACATCGACATTCTCGCCGTCTGCGAAGGGCCGATCAGGGTGGCGGAACAGTCGGCCGTGGCGGATCGGTTGAGCGAGCGGCAGCTCCCCTGCCCCGCCCAGGGGCTGGAGTTGAGCATCGTCACGCCGGCGGTCGCCCAGCATCCCACGGCGCAGCCGGCTTTCGAGTTTCACATGACCACGGCACCGGAGGACGGCAAGGTCGTCGACGGTCACGGGCTCGATGGCGACCCCGACCTGGTGCTGCATTTTGCCGTGTGCCGCAGTGCCGGGCGCGTGCTCGGTTCAGGCCCGGCCGCGGCCGAGGTGTTCGCCCCGGTCTCCCGTGACCTCGTCGTCGCGCAACTCGAGCTCGAGCTGCGCTGGGCCGTCGAGCACGCCGACGGCGAGTACACGGTGCTCAACGCCTGTCGTGCCTGGCGATTCGCGGTGGACGACGCTCTGGTGTCCAAGGTCGACGGCGGGCGATGGGCGCTCGACCGAGTGGCGGGCCCGGACCGCGAGCTGATCCAGACTGCCCTCGACCGCCAACGAGGCGCCCTCGCCTCAGAGCTCGACCCCGACGCCGTCCGTCGATTCATTCGACAATCTCTCTCACACCTCACTGGCGCTTTGCCGAAGCAGTAACCCCCTTCTTGTCGCCGCCCTCGGCGTGCGGCGGTGTTGAACCCAACCGGTTCGTTGAGGTCCCACATGGCTCAGCGCTGCATCATGATCCGATGAGTCACCTCAAGAACGTTGGTATCGGGATTCTTCTGGGGATACGGCACTGCCGCTCCGGCCGGAGGTCATGGTCGTTCCGCGGCGCGCTTGAGGTGGCCGAGCCAGGCGGTGAGCGACTCCTCCAGGGCCGCCTGCATTCCGGTGACATCGGCCAGCACTGGGGGCCCGTCCCAGGACTCCTCGGTTCGGACGCGCACCGTGTCGCCGTCCGGTTCGAGGGTCCAGGAGTGGATCCCCTCGATACCATATGCCGCGCCGCCCCATAGGATCCGGTGCGGCGCCTCGATCGTGTACACCGTGGACTCGATGTCGAGACCGCCGGTGCTCCAGCGGAAGGCGCGGTTCTTCCGCAGCGATCCCGCGGCTTCCGCGAAGGTGATGTCCGGTTGCCACCTCGGCCACGAGGGCACGTCGGTCAGCAGTGCCCACACCTTCTCGAGCTGGGCGTCGATGGCGATGCCGCGGTCCACGACCACCGGCGCGTTCTGATCGATGCTATCTCTCATGCGACCAGCATCGCTCCGGTCCGGGGCGGTCCGCGTCGGTGAAAACCACCTAGTTCAGGTCGGGCATGTCCCGCAATTGCCGACGCGAGGTGATGCCCAGCTTGCGGAAGATGTTGCGCAGGTGGGCGTCGACCGTCCGCGGGCTCAGGAACAGCCGCGTGGCCACCTCCTTCGAGGTCGCCCCGGTGGCGACCTCTCGCGCGATGTGCGTCTCCTGCATGGTCAGGCGGTCGTAGGTGTGCTCCGAGCGCGAGCGGGCCGCCTCTCCGGTCGCGCGCAGCTCGTCCGCGGCACGGCTGGCGAACGCCTCCATGCCGATGTCGGAGCACTGCTCATAGGCGGTGCGCAGCTGCTCGCGGGCGTCGCGGCGGCGGCCCGACCGGCGCAGCCATTCCCCATAGCGCAGGTGCGCCCGCGCCAGGTCGGGCGCGAGCGAGGTGCGCCGCAGCCGCTCGATCGCCTCCCGGTAGTCGTCCTCGTCCCCGCCGACCAGGGCCCTCGATCCGGCGGCGGTGCCCAGGGCGTAGTCGGTCCCGGCCGGTTCGGTGCGCTCGATCAGCGAGGCGAGCGCCGTTCTGGCGGTGCCGTCCTCGCCGCAGTGGACCGCGGCCTCGATCAGTTCGGGCAGGACCATGCCGGTCAGCAGGCCGCCCTTGTCCAACGCTCGCTCGGCCGCCTTGAGGGCGGCGGGGTAGTCGGCCAGGCCGTTGTAGAGGACGGCCGCGGGTCCGGGGTCCTGTTCGACCATTTGGCCGACGCCCCGGTTCGCGGCGTCGGCGAACAGGTCGATCCCCTCTCGGCGGCGGCCCCGTATCCCGGCCAGGAACACCCTCGAGTACATCTGCGGCACGTCGCCGACGGCGTCGGCGATCGCCTCCTCCTCGGCGATCGCGGCGATCGCCCGCCCGAAGTCGCCGGCGAAGACCGCCGACATCGCCGCCTGCGAGAGACCGAGCCGGATCGTGATCGGTGAACCGGACTCTCTTCCGGTGCGCACCAGCCAGTCGACGATCGAGGTGTGCAGGTCCATGTCCCACAGTTCGCCCGCGACCATCGTGGCCAGCGCCGGTGCGCGCTTCCAGCCCTCGTCGTCGCCGGTCAGCGCCCGGCGCAGCGCCGGGACGCCCGCGCGGTGCCCCTCAGTACTCAGGCGTATCAGCGCTTCGAGCAGGTCGGGCGCCGACGCGGGCGGCGCGGTCGCGGATGCCTCCAGGACCCGGTCCATCACCCCGGCGGCCCTGCTGACGACCAGTCCCATCTCCAGGGCCGCCACGTGGCATTCGCGCGAGCGCTGCGGGTCGGTCTCGGCCAGGCGCCGCGCCGCCCGCAGGATGTGCTCGGGCCCGCCGTCGGCCCCTGAGACGAACGCGATCCGGCCCCGCAGCAGGTCGACCTCCGCCAGCCGGGCGGCATCGAGCCTTTCGGCGTCGACGCTGGACAGCAGGGTCGAAGCCGCGCTCGGATCGCCGGCTTCCAGCGCCGTCCGCGAGGCCGCGATCGTGCGCTCGGTCTGCTTGCCCGGATCGAGCGACAGCGCCGCCGCCCGCTCCCAGAACGCGGCGGCGGCCGCTACTCCCCCGCGCGCCTGCGCCCGTGAGGCGGACGAGGCGAGGTCGGCGGCGACGTCCTCGTCGGGCCCGGCGGTGGCCTGCGCGCGGTGCCAGGCCCGGCGGTCCGGCGCGGCGACCGGGTCGGTGACCTCGGCCAAGGCCCGGTGCGCCGCGCGCCGCTGGTCCGGTTCGGCCGCCCGATACGCGGCCGAGCGCGCCAGCGGATGGCAGAACCGCGTGCGCGTGTCGAACC
This sequence comes from Glycomyces salinus, assembly GCF_016428645.1. Lineage (GTDB taxonomy): Bacteria > Actinomycetota > Actinomycetes > Mycobacteriales > Micromonosporaceae > Glycomyces > Glycomyces salinus. Next base: position 40,191 of record NZ_JAELXW010000071.1, read on the forward strand.
GCGCCAGGCCCGAGGACTCGACGGCGGCGCTCGCCGCCGGAACGTCGATGCCCATCAGTTCGGCCGAGGCCCACAGCAGCGAGGGGTCGCCGGTGGGGTCGGCTCCCGCCACGGTCAGCAGCAGTCGCGCGTCGGCGTTCAATGCCGTCACCCTGGACCGGAAGCTCCGCTCGACCCGGCCCGCGACCGGTGACGGCGTCGGCAGTCCGAATCCGCCGGCCTTTGGCAGCTCGATGAGAGCCAGCGGGTTCCCGCGCGCCTCGGCCAGCACCCGGTCGCGGACCCGCTGATCGATCGTCACCGCCTTGGCCTCGGCCAGCAGGGCGCGCGCGTCGGCCTCCGACAGTCCGCCGAGGGCCAGTTCGGGCAACTCGTCCAGGCTCTGGACGGCCTCTGAGTCGCGCGAGGCCAGCAGCAGCGCGATCGGTTCTGCGGCGATGCGCCTGGCCAGGAAGGCCAGTGCCTTCGCGGAGGCGTCGTCGAGCCAGTGGGCGTCGTCGACCAGGCACAGCAGTGGACGGTCCGCGGCGGCGGCCGAGAGCAGGCCGAGAGCGGCCAGCCCGACCCGGAACGGGTCCGGCGGGTCCTCGGCCATGCCGAAGGCCACCCGCAGCGAGTCGCGTTCGGGGGCCGGAAGCTCGTCCAGTCGCGCCAGGATCGGCACGCACAGCTGGTGCAGTGCCGCGAACGGCAGCTCCCCCTCGAATTCCGACCCGGTGGCGCGCACGATCGCGAACCGGTTCGCCGAGGTGTGCTCGAGATGGTCGAGCAGGGCGCTCTTGCCGATGCCCGGCTCTCCGCGGAGCACGAGCGCGCCGCCTTCGCCGCGCCCGGCGGCGTCGACGAACTCCCGCAGGCGCTCGATCTGTTCGCCTCGGCCGACGAGCCGACGGGGCGGCTGAGTGCGCATGGCGCCAACCATACGTGGCCGGCCCCGGCGGCGCTCACCGCCGAAGTCGAGCGGACCCGCCTACGGCAGCGGGGGTTCGGGCGGGCGAACTAGGCGATCGTCACCGATGCGGGCGGGCCCGCCGCGAAGCGAACGTTGGGGACGGAACGCTCCCGAACGAAGGACGAGACGATGATCGACGAAACCGAAACCACAATGCCCTCCAGGGCGCGGCCTCCGCGCGGAGTGGCGATGGCCGGACTGGCCGTCGCGATGTTCCTGGTCGTGCTCGACTCGGCGATGGTGAACCTCGCCGGGGCGACGATCCGCGAGGATCTCGCGCTGAGCGCCACCGGACTCACGGTCGTCGTGTCGAGCTATCTGGTGGCCTTCGCCGGACTGCTGCTGCTCGGCGGACGCCTGGCCGACGTGCTCGGCGGCCGCCGGGTGTTCATGGCCGGCATGGCCGTCTACCTGGCGGCGTCGGTCGTCTGCGCGACCGCCCCCGACGGGACGGTCCTGACCGCCGGTCGCATCGGGCAGGGGATCGGGGCCGCGGCCCTGATGCCGGCCGCGCTCTCGCTCGTGCTCGCGCTCTACCCGTCTCCTGCCGAACGCACTCGGGCGGTGGGCCTGTGGGGCGCGGTCGCGGGCGCCGGAAGCCTGGTCGGGGTGTTCCTCGGCGGCACGCTGACCGACCTGCTGGGTTGGGAGTCGGTGTTCTGGGCCCCGGTGCCGTTCGGCATCGCCGGAGCGATCGTCGTGTGGGTCTCGACGCCCGCCACCCCGGGCCGCCCCGGGCCGTTCGACCTGGTCGGCGCGGTCACCATCACCCTCGGAATCGCCGCTGTGACGTTCGGGACGAGCACCGCCTCCGAAGCCGGATGGGGCTCGCCGGGAGCGATCGGCGGCCTGTCGGTCGGCCTGGCCTCCCTGGCCGCGTTCGTGATCGCCGAGCGGCGGTCGGCGCATCCGCTGGTCCCGCTCGGGGTCTTCCGCAGGAGACCGGTGGTCGCGGCGAACCTGATGGTGCTGCTCGTCGGCGGCACGCTCACGAGCATGTTCTTCTTCCTGCCGCAATACCAGCAGGAAGTGCTCGGCATGAGTCCACTTGCGACCGGAATGTCGCAGCTCCCCATCGCCGCCATGATCATCGTCGGCAGCGTCGCGGCCCCGGTGCTGTCCAAACGGCTCGGCCTCGCCCACGCCCAGCCGATCTCCCTGGCCGTGCTGCTGGCCGGAATCCTGTGGCTGGCCGTCGATCCGACTGACGCGGGCTTCTCGGTGAGTCTGGCGGGCGCGTTCACGCTGATCGGCGCCGGGCTCGGCCTGGCCCTCGTAGGCGCCACCACGATGGGGGTGCGCGACAGCGGCGGCGGCGAATCGGGCCTGCTCAGCGGCCTCATCAACGCGTCCCAGCAAGTCGGCGGCGCGGTCGGGCTCGCCGTCGTCGCCGGGATCGCCATCCGCGCCGCCGGGGCCGGCGGCGACATCGCCTACACCACCGCGTTCCTCGGACAGGCCGGACTCATCGGCATCGCTCTCGCGCTGTCGCTCGTGCCGTCCTCGAACGCCCGGACCGCCGCCGTCGCCGCGGCGCGCTGACAACGAATCAACATCGAGAAGGGACACAACCATGAAAACGTCAACCGTGCTGGTGACCGGAGCGACCGGGACCGTCGGGTCCGCGCTCGTGGCCGCACTGCGGCCGACCGGCCTCACCGTCCGAGCCATGACCCGAGATGCCGCTCGCGCCGTCCCCGGCGTCGAGAACGCCGTCGCCGACCTGCGGGACCCCGAGTCGATCGCCCACGCGCTCAAGGGCGTCGACGCGGTCTTCCTCAACAGCCCGTCCGCCGAGGACGCCGCCGAACTCCAGGTCCGCTTCGCCGGTCTGGCCCGCGACGCCGGCGTCCGGCACCTGGTGGTGCTGTCACAGTACGCGGCGCGGGCCGACTCGCCGGTGCGGTTCCTGCGCTGGCACGCCGCGGTCGAGGCCCATGTGCGCGGCCTGGGCCTGGAGCACACCGTGCTGCGCCCCAACCTGTTCATGCAGGGGCTGCTCGGTTTCGCGCCCACCATCGCGCGGGGCTGGTTCGCCGCGCCCATCGGCGGGGCCGCCGTCAGCGCCGTCGACACCAGGGACGTCGCCGACGCCGCGGCGGCCGTACTGACCGGCGCTGGGCACGAGGGGCGCACCTACACGCTGACCGGTCCGGCCGCGGTGACCCACACCGAGATCGCGCGGGCGATCTCGGCCGCCACCGGGCGGGACATCGTGTTCCGGGACGCCACCGCCGAGCAGTTCACCGCCGCGCTGGAAGGCGTGATCCCCGCCTGGCAGCTGGCGGGCCTGGTCGAGGACTACGCCCACTACGCGCGGGGGGAGGCCGCCGAGGTGCATTCGTCGGTCCCCGATCTGACCGGGCGGCCCGCGCGGGGCATCGCCGATTTCGCCGCCGACCACGCCGCCGCCTTCGCGTAGGCGGCCTTCCGCAGCAAGCGCAGAGAGGACGAAACGATGATCTACCACTGCATCCGATTCACCCCCAAGCCCGGCGTCTCACCCGAGGAGGTGCGGTCGAGCCTGGAGCAGATGCACCGGACCACCGACGCGATGACACCGCCGATCAAGTGGTCGGTGATCGGCCGCGACTTCGGCGGCGAGTTCGAGTACGGCAGCGTCGCCGTGGTCGAGGACCTCGACGCTTACGAGCGGATGATGTACCACCCGGCCCACCTCGAACTCGACCGGATCGGCCTGCCACTGGTCGAAAGGTTCATGTCCTTCGACATCACCGACGACCCCGATCCCGAAGTCGGCGAGAAGATCGCCGACATCCACCGGCGCCGGTTCGCCGACGAGCCCGACATCGCGCAGATCGTCTCCGACATCGGCGACTACACCGGCAGCGCCGCCCCCGGCGGTCATGGCGAGTAGATAGCCGACGGGGCGAGAGCGGACCGCCGGAGAGCCGCCTCGGCCGACCCGCCGAGGCGGCTCTGCTCGTGTCCGCCGGATCGAGGTGGGGCTAGGCGCTGCACGCCACGGTCGGGGTCGCGCTGTCGCCGT
>NZ_JAELXW010000072.1 GCF_016428645.1 Glycomyces salinus
ACATCATCGTCTACGCAGACCCCTAACCGAACGGCATTGGGTCTAGACGCCTCCGGCCAGGAGCTTGGTGAGGGTGCTGTCCAAGTCCATGTGGCCCGACTCGCGGCCCCGGGGCACCAGGCTGTAGGCGCGCCGCAGGAAGCGCTGCACCACCGCGCGGTTGACCTCGAACAGGGCGTTCCCGTCCGGCGACGACAGGGCGAGCGCGATCGACTCCCCGCGCGGCGTGGTCCACGGCCAGACCCGCACGTCCCCGATCCCGGTCGGCTCCTCCAGGCCCTTGGCCAGCAGCTCCCGCGAGAACGACCACGCCACCTGGTCGGAGTCGCCGCCGTCGGGGTGGAACATGACGCAGACCGCGTAGGGGTCGTCAGGGTCGTATCGCAGACTCGCGCGCACGCTCACGGTGGCGAAATCGGGCGCGACGAGTCGCATGGTGGTGCCGATGTCGACGGTCGCCGATCGTGCCATGCTCATAGCGGTACCCCCCATAGCGCGGCCGACTCCCCCCGAAGCCGACCGACTTGCCGTCCCCGCCGCTCGGCCCCCCGGATTCGCGGCGGCGAACCTGTCGTGATTCAGGTCTATCATTCAAGCTGTTGCGCCGTACGACGATCGGCAAGACCGATCCCGGCGGGTTCTGCTGATACGGGGGCAAAAACTGACAAAGAGCGCCGACTTTTCACCGTCAGAGCGGTAATTACAACACCGTCGTTCACGCAATCGGAGTACGATTCGCCCTCCCCGAAAACGGGAGGGTCCCGATCCTCGGAAAACATAAGTGACCGGCACGTTCACCGGGTGATAGCGTTTCGCCCGAAGTGCCGCATTACCGGAAGGGGCATCCCATGGGGCAGTCGCAGTGGACAGAAGTCGACGAGTTCCTCGAACGACTCCTGGTCGGCGAGGACGAGGTCCTCGCCGCGGCGATCGCCGCCAGCCAGCGCGCCGGACTGCCGCCCATCCAGATCTCGGCGGCCCAAGGCAAACTCCTGTACCTCCTGGCCAAGACCCTCGGCGCCCGGCGAGTGCTCGAGATCGGCACCCTCGGCGGCTACAGCGCCATCTGGATGGCCCGCGCCCTGCCCTCCAGCGGACACCTCATCAGCCTCGAGGCCAGCCCCAAGCACGCCGAGGTCGCCAGCGCCAACATCACCCGCGCCGGACTGGTCGGCACGGTCGAGATCCGCGTCGGCCTGGCCGCCGACAGCCTCGCCGCGCTCGGCGGCGAGGACCCCGAGCCGTTCGACATGGTCTTCATCGACGCCGACAAGGCCGGCTACCCCCACTACCTGGAATGGGCCCTCAAGCTGACCCGCCCCGGCAGCCTCATCGTCGCCGACAACGTCGTGCGCGGCGGCGCCGTGGCCGACGCCCTCAGCAGCGACAGCAACGTCCAGGGCGTGCGCGCCTACCTCGAATCCGTGGCCGCCCACCCGAACCTGGAGGGCACGGTCATGCAGACCGTCGGCGTCAAGGGATACGACGGTCTCTCCATCGTGCGCGTCCTCGAGTGACACACCGCCCGACTGCCCCGGATCGCTCTGCGAATCCCCAGGTAGGCTTGGGCCGCTATGGCAGAACAGACCAGCCCCATCACGAGACTCACCCGACGCCTCGCCCTGCCCGGTTGGTCCGTCGTCCGATTCAGCCTCACACTCGTCGCCGCCGCGCTCCTGGCCGCCTCCTTCGTCACCGGGGCCCTCGTGGTCTTCTGGATCGGCGTCCCCCTGGTGGTATTCGTCGTCCTCGCCATCCGGCTCTGGGCCAACTCCCAGCGGCGCGTGATCGGCGCCCAACTCGGCCTCACCATCCCCGCCCCCTACAAGAAGCGCGACACCTCCAGCCGCCTCGACCGGCAGGCGCTCGCGCTCATCCGCGAGGCCGCCACCTGGCGCGACGTCGCCTGGCTGGCCATCGACGCCACCCTCGGCTTCATGGTGAACCTGCTCTACCTCGGCGTCTTCGGCGTCGCCGTCTACTACCTCGTGCAGCCGCTGCTGCTGGCCACCGTCTTCTCCTCCACACCCAGTCCCATGGTCAACGACTTCGGTTTCTACTACTTCGACACCCCCGCCAAGACCCTCCTGCTCGTCCCCTTCGCGCTGTCCTGCGGCGTCGCCTGGTGGCGCTGGGGCGAGATGTTCCTGCGCTGGTACTCCCACCTCGGCGTCATCCTCCTCGGGCCGACCTCCAAGGTCCTGCTCACCGCCCGCGTCTCCGAGCTGCGCGAAGCGCGCGACCAGACCGTGGACCACGCCGCCGCCGAACTGCGGCGCATCGAACGCGACCTCCACGACGGCGCCCAGGCCCGCATCGCCGCCTTGAGCCTCACCCTCGGCATGGCCGAGGAACTGCTCCGGTCGACCCACCCCGACCAGGCCGCCGTCCTCATCGGGGAGGCCCGCGACGCCTGCACCGAGGTTCTCGAGGAGATCCGCCAGCTCGTCCGCGGCATCCACCCTCCGGTGCTGGCCGACCGCGGCTTCTCCGGCGCGCTCCAGGCCATGGCCCTGGACCACCCGCTGCCGGTCACCGTCGTCGACCGGCTCCGCGACCCGCTGCCCGCGCCGGTCGCGGCCGCCGCCTACTTCGCGACCAACGAGGTGCTGACCAACATCACCAAGCACGCCGAGGCCAGCCACATCCGGATCGTCGTCGACCAGTTCGACGACGAGGTCCGCATCGAGGTCTACGATGACGGCCGGGGCGGCGCCAGGCTCTCCCCCGGAGGCGGACTCGACGGTGTCAAGCACCGGCTGGCGGCCTTCGACGGCCTCCTCGAAGTCCTCAGCCCCGAAGCCGGTCCAACTGTCGTGACCATGCACATCCCCATTGCGCCCGCCGAGCGGACCGCGCCGAACCGCTAAGGAGCGACCGATGGACGTCGTCCTCGCCGAAGACAACCCGCTGCTGCGCGACGGCCTGACCCGGTTGCTCGAGGCACACGACTGCACCGTGGTCGAAGCGGTCGACAACGGCCCGAGCCTGACCGCCGCGCTGCTCAAGCACCGTCCTGACGTGGCCGTGATCGACATCCGGCTGCCGCCGACGCTGACCGACGAGGGCCTGCGCGCCGCCATCGAGGCCCGCCGCAGCATCCCCGCGCTGCCGATCCTCGTGCTCTCCCAGTACGTCGAGCAGCTCTACGCGCGAGAACTCCTCGGCGACCGCCGCGGCGGCGTCGGCTACCTGCTGAAAGACCGCGTCTCCAACGTCGGGGAGTTCCTGGAGGCGCTGCATCGCGTCGCCGGCGGCGGCACCGCCATGGACCCCGAGGTCGTCGCCCGCCTGCTCGGCAGGCAGCAGAACACCCTCGACTCCCTGACCGCGCGCGAGAAGGAGGTCCTCGCGCTCATGGCCGAGGGCCGCACGAACGCCGCCATCGCCGCGCGGCTCTACATCACCGAGAAGGCCGTCGGCAAGCACTCGGCCAACATCTTCCGCAAGCTCGGCCTGGACCAGTCCGAGGACGACAACCGCCGCGTCCTGGCGGTCCTGGCCTATCTCGAGGGCAGCTGACAGGGGGCCTAGACCCACCTGCGCCTCGGGGGTTCGAGCCCCCGATTCGGTCAGTTCGCCCCACTGCGCAATGTCCTCGTCGCGGCGACCATTGAGTCATCCGAACCCGTCGAGAGAGGACGAGCGATGGCGATTCTGGCCGACACGAGACCCACCGAGGCCCCGAGGCGGCCGCGCGCGACCAAACCCGTGCTCGGCGAGCAGCGTGACGTCGGGCGGCAGTCCCTGGTCTACCTCTTCCTCATCGTCCCGATGCTCGCGCTCGCCGCGGCGGTGCCCTTCGCATGGACCACCGGCCTGCTCAGCTGGACCGACGTGGGCCTGGCCGTCGGGTTCTACCTCTTGACTCTGCACGGCGTCACCGTCGGCTTCCACCGCCTGTTCACCCACGGCTCGTTCAAGCCGAACCGGCCGGTCAAGGTCACCCTCGCCATCCTCGGCAGCATGGCCGTCCAGGGCCCGATCATCACCTGGGTCGCCGACCACCGCCGTCACCACGCCTTCAGCGACAAAGAGGGCGACCCGCACTCGCCGTGGCTGTTCGGCACCTCGGCCTGGGCGCTCACCAGGGGCTTCTGGCACGCCCACATGGGCTGGACGTTCGGCCGGAACACCACCAACGCGGAGCGGTTCGCCCCCGACATGCTCAAGGACCGCGACCTGGTCATGGTCAACAAGCTGTTCTGGCTGTGGACGATCCTGACCTTCCTGCTCCCGGCCGTCCTCGGCGGCCTGATCACCATGTCCTGGGCCGGCGCGCTGACCGCGTTCTTCTGGGCGAGCCTGGTGCGCGTCTCGGCGCTCCACCACGCCACCTGGTCGACCAACTCGGTCTGCCACATGATCGGCGAACGCCCCTTCAAGAGCCGCGACAAGGCCGCCAACTTCTGGCCGCTGGCGATCGTCTCCGGCGGGGAGTCCTGGCACAACTCGCACCACGCCGACCAGTCCTGCGCCCGCCACGGCGTCAAGCGCGGCCAGATCGACACCTCCGCGAGGATCATCTGGCTGATGGAGAAGGCCGGCTGGGTCACGAACGTGAAGTGGCCGACCCCCGAACGCCTCGCCAGACTCGCCAACGACTGAGCCGCGACCGCACGGCCCCGCTCCCGGACCACCGGGAACGGGGCTTTCGGCCGTTCAGGGCCGCGAACGCCTATCCGGCGGCGAGGACGCTCCGCAGCACCGGCGCGAACGCCTCCGGCTGCTCGGCGAACCCGGCGTGCCCGCCGGGGAAGCCGACCGGCTCGACCTCGAGCAGATCGGCCAGCGCCGTCGAGGTCGGGAAGGTGGTCAGGCCGTACGACAGCTCGCCGATGCCGACGACCACCCTTGACTTCCGGAGCGCCTCGATGTCCGGCTCGTACTGGACCGTGTGCAGCAGCTCGTGCGCGAAGAACCGGGAGCCGTTGGCGATGTCCTGCTCCGAGGGCTCCTGCTGCGGCGGCGGGGCGTCGTTCTCGCCAAAACCGGCGTCGGCCATGAACCGCCCGAACGCCGCGCCGAGACCGTCCCGGTGGAAGATCTCGACGTTCTCCCGGGACGAGGCCAGACGGTCCTCGGAGTCCGGCAGCAGTGTCAGCAGCGGCGGCTCGTGCGCGATGACCGTGCCCACCCGGTCCGGGTGCCGGGTCGCCAGCGCGAGCGCGGTGACAGCGCCGCCGCTGGAGCCGAGGACGTCGGCCCTGTCCGTTCCGAGGTCGTCGAGGATGGCGGCGACGTCACCGGCGCGCAGGTCCGGCGTCGAATCCTGCTCGGGATCGGCCAGGCGGCTGTTCGAGATGCCGCGCGGGTCATGGGTCACGACCCTGTACCGGTCGGACAGGAGTTCGGCGATGGGCGCGAAAGCGGCGGCCTCCATCGGGGAGCCGAGCGCGAGCAGCACCGGGCCCGTCCCGCGGACCTCGTAATACAGTTCGGCGTCGGAGACGGCGAGGGTCTTGGCGGTGGTCATGTGGTGTTCTACCTTTCTGTGTCGTCCTCTCCGAGAGCAGACGACGCGGCCGCCGCGGATTCATCGGTGCGCTGGATACGGACTTCGAAACCCATGGTGCTCGCGTTCCGGGGTTACCATCCGGTACATGACGATCTGCGTATACGGTGCCGGGGTCATCGGCTGCTACACCGGCGGCCGACTGGCCGCGACCGGGACCGACGTCGTGTTCATCGGGCGTGAGCGCATCGCCTCCCAGACCGAAGCGCACGGGCTGACCGTCACCGACTGGCGCGGCAGCGAACTGCGGGTCGAGCACCCGAGGTTCGAGACCACCCCCGAGGCGGCCGCCGAAGCCGACGTGGTGCTGGTGACCGTCAAGTCCGCTGCCACCGCCGAAGCCGCCCGGGAACTGGCGCCGCAGCTGCGGCCCGGAACGGTCGTGGTCAGCTTCCAGAACGGCCTGCACAACACCGAAGTGCTGCGCGAACATCTCCCCGAGGCGACCGTCCTCCCCGGCATGGTCGGGTTCAACGTGGTCGGTCGCGGCGAAGGCCGCTTCCACTGCGCCGTGTCCGGCGCCCTCGAGGCCCAGGAGCACCGGGCGCTGGCCGCGCTCGCGCCGGTCTTCGAGCGGGCCGGGCTGGACTTCTCCCTGCACGCCGACCTGACCGGAGTCCAGTCCGCCAAACTGCTGCTCAACCTCAACAACGCCATCAACGCGCTCTCGGGCCTGCCGCTGAAGGCCGAACTCGGGCAGCGCGACTACCGCCGCTGCTGGGCGCTGACCCAGCGCGAGGGCCTGGCCGCGTTCGCCGCGGCCGGGATCGCCCCGGCCAAGATCCTGCCGCTGCCCCCGCGCTGGATGCCCGCGCTCCTCACCGCCCCCGACGCGGTCTTCACCCGCGCGGCCGCCCGGATGCTGGCCATCGACCCGCTCGCGCGGACCAGCATGTCCGAGGACCTGCGCGACGGGCGGCCCACCGAAGTGGACTATCTCAACGGGGAGATCACGGCCCTGGCCGAACGCCACGGCACGGCCGCTCCGGCCAACGCGCGCCTGGTCGAACTCGTCCACGACGCCGAGAACGGAGGCCGCCGCCGGTGGCCCGGCGACGAGCTCCTGGCAGCACTCACCGAGCGCTGAGGACACCCCGGATCAGTGCTCCATGGCGGACCTAATTCGACTCGAAGTCGAACCGGCACGGCACCGGCGAGCCCATCTGCGCGTGCGCGTCCTCGACCCGCTGCCGGTACCGGTCGGCCGCTACCGCGTCGCCTTCGGCGCGGGCCACCGATGCCAGGACCCACAGCGCCCACGCCTCTCCGGCGCGATGCCCGACCGGGCGCAGGAGCTCCTCCGCCTGCTCGGCATGCCCGCGGGCCCGGCCCGTGTCGCCGAGGCGCAGCGACCCCTCGGCGAGGACGTCCAGCGCCAGACCCTCGCTGACGCGGTAGCCGCAGTCCCGGGCCATGCCGAGCGCCGATTCCGCGTCCGCCAGCCCGGCCTCGAACCTCCCCAGCCCGATCAGGCCGACGCCGCGTTCGATGAGGGCACTGATCTCGGTGCCCCTGAGGTCGTCCCGCACCGAGCGCAGGGCCCGGTCGACCGCGTCCACCGCCTCCGAGTGGCGTCCGAGCAGGTTGAGCGAGAAGGCCATGGCCACCAGGCCGTCGGCCTCGTGCCGCCGGTCCCCGCTCGCCTTCCCGACCCGCGCGACCGCCTCGGCGTACGGCAGGGCGTCCTGGTGCTTGCCGAGACCCGCGTAGAGCTCCGCGAGGCTGCCCGCCTCGACCGGAGTGAACGTGCCCTTCCCGGAACCGGTCTCGATCCGCATCGCCTGGTCCATGCAGTGCTCGGCCGTCTCCATGTCGCCCAGCTCGACGGAGGCCGACAGGATGCCGCACAGGTGCGACTTCCGCAGCCGCGCGTCGCCGATCCGGTCGGCGATGCCGAGCCCTTCCCGGCGCAGGCGCACCTTCCGGCGCAGGTCTCCCAGCGAGCCGTAGACCGAGCTGAGCGCGCCGAGATTGACGCTCTGGCCGCGCAGCCTGCCCTGCTGGCGGTTGATCTCGAGCGCCGCCTTCCCGTGCTCCAGCGCGGCCTGGAGCCGTCCGATCAGCCAGCACGCGAGCGTCATGTTGTGGTGGGCCGACGCCTGCCCCGAGGTCCAGCCGATGCGGCGGGAGAGCTCGGCGGCGCGCTCGGCGTGGTCGACCACCTTCATGAATTCGCGGGCCTTGGCGTACGCGGTCGAGACGCAGAGTTCGGCCACGGCCTCCCCGCACTCGCTGCGATCCTGGCGGGCGCCTTCGAGGGCCGCGTCGGCCAGTGCCAGGAAGTCGACGCTGTCCATCGTCGCCCACGCGTGGGCGCGGAGGGCGTCCGCCAGCCGCCACGACACCGAGCCCCGGCCGTGCTCGGCCGCGAACCGGGCCAGCTCGATGAGCGGTCCGCGCTCGTCGTCCAGCCACCGCGCGGCGGCATCAGGGGCGTCGAAGCGGGGCGGGCCGTCGGCCGGTTCGCGCTGCGAGAGACGGGCGTTGGCGGGGTACAGGCGCTCGCCGGCCGCCTCGGCGGTCTCGAGGTACCAGGTGAAGAGGCGCTCCAGGATCTCCTCCTGCGGCGGGTCGGTGACGTCGGTGAGGCCGTTCGCGTAGTCGCGCAGCAGATCGTGGAGTGAGAGCCGACCGCTGCCGTCGCGGACGGCCATATTGGCGTTCGCCAGCCGCGCCGCGGCCCGTTCGGCCGTCTCCGCGTCGCTGCCCGTGACGGCGGCGAGCGCCTCGACCGGGAGGGAGACGACCGGTGCGCGTCCGAGCATGCGGAACAGGCGCCGGGCGTCGTCGGACTGTGCCACGTAGGAGCGGTCGAAGGTGGCCCTGACGGCGGCCTCCGGGCTGGCGCCGATCTCCAGGGCCGCCAGGGCGTCTCCGGTCGAGAGCCGGTCGGTGTACTCGCTGAGCCCCTGCGGGCGGTCGGTGAGGTTCGCGGCCGCGATCCGCAGCGCGAGCGGCAGGTGGCCGCACCTGCGGGCGAGATCGACGATCTCGGGGTCCCGCGCCGAACGGGGCAGCCGCAGCAGGGACTTGAGCAATGAGACCGCTTCGTCGGTGGTGAGCGGCGCGAGCGTGAGGTGGACGCCCCCGTGGCGCGCGAGCAGGTCGCCCAGGCGGTTGCGGCTGGTGACGATCACCAGCGACCCGGGACCGCTGGGCAGCAGCGGCACCACCTGCTCGGCCGATTTGGCGTTGTCGAGCAGGACGAGCATCCGCCGGTTCGCCGTCTCGGTGCGCAGCCGCGCGGCGGCGTGGTCCGCGTCCGCGGGGATCTGGTCGTCGGTCAGGCCGAGCGAACGCAGCATCGCCGCGAGCGCCTCGATCGGCCGCAGCGCGGGCAGTCCCGAGTATCCGCGCAGGTCCGAGAAGATCTGCCCGTCCGGGAACTCGTCGGCGATGCGGCGCGCCCAGTGGATCGCCGAGGAGGTCTTGCCGACCCCCGCCATGCCGGAGATCACGATGATCGGCGAGGGCGGGATGCCCTCGGCCTCGTCGCCGAGCCGCGCGGCCTCGAACGCGCGCAGCTCGCTTGCGCGGCCGGTGAACCCGCCGACGTCCGGGGGCAGCTCGCGCGGGGTCGTCGCGGCGGGGGACCCGAGCTCGATCCGCGACTCCGGCGGCGCGGTCCAGTCGCCCTCGATGCTGCCGGTCGACACCGAGTGGAGCCGCTCGTCGCGATGCAGGACGGCGTCGTGGACGCGCTGGAGCAGCGGTCCGGGATCGATGCCCAACTCCTCGCGCAGTACCCGGCGGTTCTCCCGGAGCACCTGGAGGGCCTCGGCCTGGCGTCCGGACCGGTACAGCGCCACCGCCCGCAGGGCGGTGAGCCGCTCGCGGAACGGGTGCTCGCGCGCCAGGACCTCGAGCTCGCCGATCACCGAGGCGTGCGAGCCCAGGTCGAGGCGTATCTCGAGCGACTCCTGGTGGACCAGCGACCGCCGTTCGCTCAGCCTCTGGGCCTCGGCGGCGATCATCCCGGTCGACGGCACGTCGGTGTAGGGCTCGCCGCGCCAGAGCCCCAGGGCGCTCGCGTATCGTTCGGCCGCCCGCTCGAGTCGGCCCTTGCGGCGGTCCTCGCCGGCGGCGGCCGCCAGCTCCTCGAACGCCTTCGCGTCGAAGTCGTCGGCCGACACCTGGATGCGGTATCCGGTCGACTCGCGGACGATGCGGTGTTCGCTCCCGAGGGACCGCCGCACCCGGTACAGGTAGACCTGCACGGTGTTCCTGGCGTTGCGCGGTGGCGACCCGGCCCACATCTCTTCGGCGAGCGCTTCGACGGTCATCACCTTGCCCGAACCCGCCAGCAGGGTCGCGAGGAGGCGACGCTGCAACGGGGCGCGGCCGAGCAGCGGTTCACCGCCGAGAGTGACCGACATTGGACCGAGGACTCTGATCTGAAGCTCGTCTGACATGGTCTGCACGTGTCACCGGCCTTGCGAGGAGCTACGGGGCCTGTCCAGAATAGTACGGTCGGGCCCTTCGGCCCAGTTATCCGATTTTCGCACCGCAGTACCCGGTAACCGCGCGCGGGCTGAGTGTAAGGGAACTGTAAGCGGCACTGGGCATCCTGGAGAGACAATGAGCCTTCGGCCCGCCGTCGAGCCGATCGCGAATCAGGACGTACCGCCGGCCATCCCACCGCCGCGGCGTCCGGCACGCGGCGAGCCGCTTGTGGAGAAAGGAGAACCATCCGTGCCCGGCAGTCGATACCCGGATCTCGATCCCCTCGACCACGTGACTCCGCGCCAACGCCAGATCCTCATACATTTGGTGCACGGCAAGACCAGGGAAGCCATTGCGAGAAACCTCTACCTCTCGCGCAGCACCGTCAACCGCGACATCCGAGACATGACCCGCTGCCTCGGGGCCTCGTCCCCGGAAGCGCTGGGAGCACTGGCGTATCGCGCGGGGCTGATCGTCGAGGAGCACTTCGGGGAAGCCGTCGAGGCGGTCCCGGTGCGAATCTGAAGTCCGCTGACGGCTCGAGGCACGCTGGGTGGGGAAGCCGGAACGAGCCGAGCCCTGCCGGGTCCGTCCGGACCCGGCAGGGCTTCGTCGCTAGGGGTGTTGTCGGTGCCCGACTGCGCCGCGGAGGCTGCGCCAGAGCGCCTGCCCGTCGCCGAACACGGGCAGGAGGAACGCCAGGTGGAGCAGATACCACCAGGCCAGAGAGCGGTCGAGGCCGGTCAGCCACAGGCCCGCGCCGACGGCCGCGCAGGAGAGCGGGCCCGCCAGCGCGACCAGGGCGTTCTCGCCGCGGGTGAGCGTGCCCTCGGGGACGAGCGAGGTTCGCAGGGCGCCGGTCTCGATCGTGACTGCGGTGATGCCCGGGAGCGCCTTGAGGACCGCGGCGTGGGCCGACTCGTGCAGCGCGAACGAGCAGATCAGTCCGAGCACGGCCGCCTTGCCGCACAGGAGGGCCAGCAGGACGAATCCGGAATCGCCCGAGTGCGCCCACCACGCCAGCGCGGCGAGCGTGGGCAGTGCGAGGAACGCCGGCAGCGGCCAGACCGAGGCGGCCACGGTCCAGGCGACCCGGGCCACCCGGAGTTCATCCCGCCGGTACGTCGTCCGCTTCACGCGCCCGCATCTCCTCGAGCAGCTGCTCGCGCCGCCGCTTCAACCGCCGGAACATGACCTGGATCAGGGCCATCTGAACGACCAGCACCAGGAAGATGATGAGGATGGGCACCGGATTGCCCAGCCCCGCGGTGACGTCCACGACCCCGTCGGGGCGTTCGACGGCGTCGAACTCCAGGGCCCCGAACAGGCCGGTCTTGTGGACGTCGCCCTCGTTGTCACCCGTGAACATCAGCACCAGCATGGCGAAGACCGTTATCGCGAGTGTGAGGAGTCCCGCTCCTACCACGGAGTTGATGACCAGCAGCGCCTTTTTCATTGCGCCTCCTTGATTCGTCGAGGTGGATACCTTGGATCGCGTATGCGGCGAACAATGCGGTGGCCGCGGTGAAGACCGCGCCCAGCGTCCACGGGGAGAGGTTGAGCACTCCGAGGCCGACGACGACCAGGCCCGCGACGATCGCGACGGCGGACAGGCCGAGGAACACCGAGAGCGGGTTGTCCTTCTCGGCCGGGAAGATCACGCCGATGCCGGTGGTCATGACCGCGGCCGCGACGGCGGCGGCGATCGCCAGCCACGAGTCCCCGACCCAGTCGAGGCGGACGACCGCGGCCGCGAGCGTGAACGGGACCGCGAAGACGCCGATGAGGACGCACTGGGCGCGCAGCATCCGGGCGAACACCCGCCAGGGCGGCACCCGCGTGCCGGGAATCGACCGCAGCACCGCGGTGGCGGTGAACTGGTACAGGCCGCCGACGGTGAGCAGTGAGAGCGCCCAGATCGGATTGGTGCCCCCGTTCAGCAGCAGGTACACGAACAGTGCGACGGCGAGGACGGCGGCCGTGGCGGTGTGGGAGCTGCGGATCTGGCACCAGTCGTAGGGGGTAAGGAACCTGCGGGCCCACGAGCCGGCGCGGATGTTCAGGTACCGCGACTGCCGGACGTGCCGGTTGGGGGAGAGCGCAACCGTGAGCAGGGCGAGGACGGCCGCCGCGGCCAGGGCGGCGGCGATCACCCCGAGCGCGCCGTAGCGGTCCGCGCTGTCCGCGATCGCGGTGGCCCAAGTCCCGGCCGGCTCCTCGTTCAGGTAGGCGTCGGTGATGTCGACGATCATCGAGTTGGAGACGGAGGCGTACACCGCTACGAGCACGAACAGGACCAGGATGTTGAGGATGCCGGAGACGCGTTCGAGGCGGACGACCGTCCACAGTCGGGTGAGCAGCTGGTGGACCACCGACAGCGCCAAGTAGGCGAGGATCCCCGGCAGCACCACCGAGACGCAGATCGGGATGAGCGCGTCCGGCCCCAGCAGCAGGATCGAGTTGGCGACCAGGGCGAACACTCCGGCCACGGTGACGACGCCGGTCATGGCGGCCTCGTAGAGGAGGAACGCGAGCGAGCGCTCCCGGTTGGTCACCGGCATCTGGAAGCTCAGTTCGAGCATCCCGTCGGCGTTGACGAACAGCACCTTCACGATCAGGAACGCGACCTGGACCCACAGGAGCACCGAGACCGTCGTGGTGTCGAACAGCAGGTCCCACACTTCGCGCCGGTCGGTGAGCTCCTTGAGGAAGAAGTAGGCGGCGACGGTGAGGACGCCGACGAAGATCACGGTGCCGACGACCGCGAAGACGCGCACCGGAGTGGATTTCAGGGCCCCGACGCTGAGGACGCGGCGGCGGAAGAACACCAGCAGCATCCTCGCGAGGACGATCGATTGTCGCAGGCGCATGACTAGCGCTCGTCCGACTCGAGGTAGTCGAACACCAGCTCGGAGAGCGAGCCGTGCTCATCGACGAGGTCGCCGGCGGGCGCGTCGTAGATGACCTGCCCGAAGTCCAGCAGGACGATCCGGTCGGCCAGCCGCTCCAGGACGGCGAAGTCGTGTGTGCACAGCAGGAGGGAGCGCCCCTCCTCGCGGAGGCGCGCGAACTCGGCCTCCGCCAGTCGCAGCGCCTCCAGGTCGATGCCGTTCAGCGTCTCGTCGATCACGGTCAGCGGACGCCGCATGACCAGGGCCGAGACCAGCTGGGTCTTCTTGCGCATGCCGTGCGAGTAGTCCTCGATGAGGTGGTCGTAGCGCTCGGCCATCGCGAACCGCCGGAACAGCTCCTCGGCCTCGGCGTGGTCCGCGTCGACCCCGTATAGCGAGGCCATCATCGCTATGTACTCGCGCGCGGTGAGGAATTCGGGAAGGTAGTCGTTGCTGGAGAGGTACATGCCCTGGGCCCGCGCGCGCGGGTGGTCGTGCCGGTGCCCGTCGATCCGCACGTTGCCGGCCTGCAGCCGCAGCAGGTCGAAGACGTTCTTGATCAGAGTCGATTTGCCGGAGCCGTTCGGTCCGATGAGGCCGACAATGGTCCCTTGGGGCACTTCGAACGACACATCCGCTACGGCCTTCACCAGGCTGTCGTACGAATAGGACAGGTCCTCAATTTCCAGGAGTGCCATGGTTTCCTTCCCGCCTGCCGCAATTGCAATGCGACGAGTCACGGCGGCCCAGGAATTGAGGCGTCCTGGGTCACCGTGATCGTCACTTTTATAGTGGGTCTGATTGAGCCGACCCGTAAGAGGCTAGACGCACTCGACGTTGATCGAGACGCCGGACCAGCTCCAGTTCCAGCTGCCGGTGAACGTCCGGTCCTTGTAGACGACGCACCAGATCGACAGACCGGCGAGAATCGTGACACCAAGGGCGAGGATCACCGCGAGCAGCACCACGTACCAGGCGTCATACCGGACGAGGGCGCTGTCGAGCTTCTCCTTCATGGACTCGACGGCCCGAGCGGTACCGTTCTGAGCCATGACGACCGGCTTGGCCGCGAGAGTAGCGATAGACATGTTCTTCCTCCTTTCGGATGTGGGATACGCCATTAATGGTGCCGCTTCTGAAAGGACTTAGAAAGTGTCGGAAACGCCACTCTTTGAAAGCAGCGAGCGCCGTTGGTGAGAAGCGATCACCGCCGCCTCCGCGCGCGAGGATATACCCAGCTTCGTGAAGACGCTGGCAATGTGCTTGCGGACCGTCCGCTCGGATATGAACAGTGCCGAAGCGATCTCCGCGTTCGACAGGCAGTCTCCGAGCGCGATCATTATCTCGCGTTCTCGGAAAGTTAAAGTGGACGTATCTGCTGCGTGAGCCCACGGAGGGGCCTCGCAGGTGTGCTGATCGGTGCACGTCGGTGGGTACTCGGTGCTCCGCGCGGCGGATTCCGTCGCGCGACCGTCGTCGAGGCGTTGCAATGTTCTGGCTCCCAAGCGCCGATGACCGTGTCCCGGCGGCGCCACGGCGTGGCGGCCGGCTCGATTCACGATCGCAGCCTCCGACATCTCACCGCAAGGTCTACGAACCGACTTGAATCAATCGGCTCATCGGATCATCCCATCACGTGGGCTCCACGCCACCCGGGCCGTGCGGTGCGCCGCGGCTACCGGCCCACGTTGTCGCAGGCCGTGGCGTAGTCCTCCAGCAGCGATGCGAGTTCGAGGGACTCCGGTGTGCCGGGGTAGTACAGGTCCTGGTTCTCCACGGCGTGCTGGAGCTGGTCGGCGACGTCCCGGGCCGTCAGCGCCAGGCCCTCGTCGATCGTGGTCTCGGCGTGCTCGTCCCACTCCTCGGCCAGGGCCCGGAGGTCGTCCGATTCCTGTTCGGCGATGGTGGAGAACTCTCGCAGCTCCACGATGCGGGCGCCGCACCGGTCGTATGGCGGCAGGCCGTCGTCGCTCGTCGTCGGGTCCGCGGCGGTGGGGGACTCGGAGGCGGACTCGGCGGCGGTGGGGGACTCGGTCGCCTCCTCCGTCGTCGCGGCCTCGGTGCCGTCGCCGATGTCGGTGGTGCCGTCGGCGTCGCAGGCGGCCGCCGGGAGCGCGATGAGCGCCACGGCGATGCCCAGGAGGATGGCCTTGTGTCGCATGGGACCTCTTTCAGAACGGGAAAATGCGGGGGACGAGCGGCCGTCAGCACTCGGCGAGCGGCCCGGTCGAGTCGGGGTCGTCCGGGTCGAGCTCGAACCAGACGAAGGGGAGGTATCCGACCTGGCCGTGATGGTCGAACTCGACGACGAGGTTCGAGGCGGCCTTGCCCGGGTGGGAGTCCCAGGAGACGCCGCCCTCCTCGCCTCGCGGGTCGATCCTCCGGTCGGTCTCCGTGTAGCAGTAGAGGTAGTACTGGTCGCCCGAATAGGCGTCCCCGATGGACTCGTTCCGGTCGGGGTCGGCGCCGACATCGACGCGGGCGCCGCCGCTCCCGCAGTGCTCCAGCGGCGAGGGGCATTCGAAGCGGACCTTGCCGAGGACCGGCGTGGTCGAGACCCACTCGGTCAGCGGCGCCTGGTCCGAGCCCTCGACTTCGAGCACGAAGACGTACGGGACTCCCGCGCGGAGTCCGTCGACGGTGAGCTCGTTGCAGTCGCCCGCCGCCTCCACATCGGTCTCCTTGACCGTCGCCGTGCACCGCAGCGTGTCCGGTTCGGCGCTGGTGTAGACGGTGAACGACGAGTAGGACGGGTCGACCAGGCTGATCTCGATCTCCTCCGCGGCGGCGTCGGTCGGCCGTCCGGTCTCGGTGCCGTGGCCGTCGTCGGGCGCGGCCGACGACTGGGAGGCGGGCTCGTCCCGGTCGACGCCGGAGGCGACCGCCCAGACGATGCCGACGCCGCCGAGGACCATGACGACGGTGACCACCAGCGCCGTCAGCACCGGGTAGAGCCCGGGGCCGACCCGCCGGGTGCGGAACCGGGACCGGTGCGCCGGACCGGGCGGGGCCGGCGGCGTGAACGGCGCGGCCCGGTCCGCCGGGGTCGACTCGAACGGCGGACCAGAGGCCGCGCGGTCCGGTGCGGGCGGAGCGGCCGCACCGTTCTCGGAGGGGAGGACGACGGTTCGCTCGGCCGCCTCCTTGGCTTCCATGCGGTCGCTGACGTCGGCCATCTGGAGGGACTCGGCGAAGGCGCGGCAGGACTCGGGGCGCCGGGCCGGGTCGCGGTCGAGCGAGCGGACCAGGAGCCGCTCGAGCCATTCGGGGACGTCCTCGCGCGGCAGCGCTGGTGGCGGCACGGCGGAGGTGACGCGCCGCCGGTGCGCGTCGGGGTCGGTGCCGCCCTCGGGGTCGGCGAACGGGGCGTGCCCGGCCAGCAGGTGCCACATCGACGAGGCCAGGCTGTAGAGGTCGCTGGCCGGAGACTGGGCCCGGCGCAGCAGCGCCTCGGGGGAGGCGTGGAGCGGCGTGAGCATGTCGATCGCCTGGGTGGCCGACAGCGCCTCGGGGGCGCGGGCGATCCCGAAGTCGGCCAGCGCCGGGCCGTACTGGCCGCGCAGGATGTTCTGCGGCTTGACGTCCCGGTGGATGATCCCGGCCTCGTGCGCGGCCTGAAGCGCCTGCCCGATCTTGACGCCGACCTCGACGACCTGTTCGACGCCCAGTGGCCCCCGGTCCTTCAGGATCGACGAGTAGGAGCCGCCCTCGCAGTACTCCATGACGATGTAGGGGCGTCCGTCCCCGGTCGAGCCGGTGTCGATGATCGAGACGATGTGGGGGTGTCCCGACACCAGGACGGTCGTCTCCAGCTCCTTCGCCATCGAGTCGGTGGTGTTCATCTCGCCGTCGACCAGCACCTTGACGGCGACGACCCGGTCGAGGCGTTCCTGGACGGCGCGGTAGACCACGGCGGTCGACCCGCCTGCGACCGCCGTGAGGTCGCGGTAGCCGGGGATCGTCGGAACGGTAGCGGGAGGCACGAAGCGTCTTTCTGTCGGGACACCGGGATCGGAACGGGGGTACCAGGATGCCCCGCGGTTCGCCGCCCCCGCCACGGCCGCGGAGCCTCCGGTGCGGATCCGGTGCAGGACCGGTGAGCCTCAGGCGCGCGGGACGCCGAGCGCGGCGAAGGCGTCGTCGGCCTCCCGGCGCAGGGCTTCGGCCGCCGACGTTTCACCGGCGCCGGCGTGCGCCTCGGCGAGGGCCGCCAGCGAGCGGGCGTGGCGCAGCCGGTCGGGCATGCGGCCGTACCGCTCGCGGGCCCGCTCTCCGTGCTCGACGGCGAGGCGGTGCTCGCCAGAGCGGTGGTGGATCTTGCACAGCAGCAGGTCCAGGCGGGCCCGTTCGAGCTCGGCGAGCCGCGATTCCTGCCCTTCGACGGCCGAGCGCGCGAGTTCGAGCGCCCGCTCGGGCAGGCCCGCGTCGTTGAGCGCGTCGGCCAGGAACATCCGTATGCCCCGGGCCATGGCGTGCCGACCGGTCTCGACCGCTTCGGCCAGCGCCGACTCCAGCTGCGGGCGGGCCCGGTCGTACCTGCCTTGGAGCCGGTGGGACTCCCCGCGCCACCAGCGGGCCATCATCGTGAACCGGGTCGCCCCGTCGGCCTCGGCCTGCCGTTCCACCTCGTCGATCACCTCCGCCGCCTCCCGGTGCCGCCCGAGGTCGATCAGCACCACGGCGTACGAGATCCGGTACTCGGGGGCGACGGTCTCCTTCCCGCCGCTCACCGCGAGGTCGATCGCCTCCCGGCACAGGGCCTCCGCCCGCGGATAGTCGCCGAGCGCGCGCGTCAGGTGGCCGAGGCTCCCGAGGTAGTCGCTCAACCTAGGGCTGCCGGTCTTCCGCGCCAGCAGCTCCGCGCGGCGCAGATGGGTCTCGGACTCGGCGTAGTTCCCGGTGACGTACAGGCTGGCGCTGAGGTTGTAGTGAGCCGCCGCGTCCTCCTCCGGGGGGAGCCCCTCGGCCATCGAGGCGGCCGCGCGCGCGTATTCGAGCGCCCGGGCCGGGTGGCCCGCGGTCCAATGCACCTGGTACAGCGCGAAATAGGCTTCATGTCGGCTCGAGGCGTCGGCATCGCCGCCGTCGGCGGCGATCGCGGCCTCGACGTCCCGGCGGATCCGCTCGGCGTCGAAGCCGAGGAGCACGAAACCGCCGAGCGCCTGGGCCAGCAGCGGGCCGCGGCGGTGGCCGCGCCACCGCTGGAGCGCCGACCGGACGTTCGGGAACTCGGCGGCGGGAAGGCGTCCGGACATCGAGTGGCACCACTGGGCGTGGCGGTCGTGCATCAGCTGCTGGACGCTCCCGTCCAGCTCCGCTTCGGCCCGGACCCGGGCGTGCTCCTTCACCAGGTCGTGGAACCGGCTGCGGCCCTTGCCGCTCGGGTCGAGCAGCGAGGCGCCCTCGATGCGCCGCACGAGACGGGCCGCCGCGGCCAGGTCGGACCCGGCGACCGCGGCGGCCGTCTCGTGGGCGAAGTCGTTCCCCGGCAGCAGCCCCAGGCGCAGGAAGAGGTCCCGGGCGTCCGCGTCGAGGGCCTTCAGCGAGGTGTCGAAGGCGGCCTCGACGGCCGCGGCCGGATCGTCGTCGATCGCCAGCGCCTCCAGGCGGTGCGTCCGGAGTTCTTCGCAGAGCTCGGCGACGGTGGGGCCGCCGTCCTCGTTCAGGCGCGCGGCGGCGATGCGCAGCGCCAGCGGCAGCCCGGCGCAGCGGGCGCACAGTTCGCGGGCGGCCTCGGGCGCGGCCGCGATCCGTTCGGCGCCCACGAGCGCGGCGAGCAGGTCGAGCGAAGCCTCGGGCCCGAGAGGTTCGAGCCTGACCGACCTGGCGTCGTCGCGGACCGCGAGCCCGGAGAGCCGGTTCCGGCTGGTGACCACGGCGGCGCAGCCCTCCGCGGGCAGCAGCGGCCGGACCTGCGCGGCGTCGAGCGCGTTGTCGAGCACCACCAGGACGCGCCTGCCCGCGGTCGTCGAGCGGTACAGCCCGGCGGCCGAGTCGGTCGATTCGGGCACGGCGGCGGTGCCGAGGGCGTCGAGGAGGTGGGCCAGCGCTTCGCGGGGCCCGACCGCGCTCTCCCGGTCCTCTCCGTGCAGGTCGATGAACAGCTGCCCGTCCGGGAACCGGTCCCGGACGCGGTGCGCCGCGCGGATCGCCGAGGCGGTCTTGCCGGAGCCGGCCAGGCCGGTGACCACGATCGGCCGGGTGGGCTCGTCGCGCAGGGACCGTTCGAGTCGGTCCAGTTCGTCCGGTCTCCCGGTGAAGGTCGCGGTGTCCGAGGGGAGCTGGGAGGGCCGCGGTCTCGCTTCGGCCGGGGGCGGGGCCTCGACGGGCAGGTCGTCGCGCAGGATCGCCGCGTGCAGTTCCCGCAGCTCGGTCGCCGGGTCGATGCCGAGGTCCTCGACGAGGGACCGCCGCAGCGACTGGTAGGCGTCGAGCGCCTCGGGGGTGCGGCCGAGGCGGTGCAGCGCGGTCATCAGCAGCGCCCACAGCCGCTGCCGGTGCGGGTGCTCGGCGCACCGGCGCCGCAGCTCCGGCAGCGCGCCCTCGAAATCGCCCTCGACGCGCATCTCCAGATCGAGGCGTTCCTCGACGGCGCGCCGGCGCTCCTCGTCGAGGGCCTGCGCCGCGGCCTCGAAGCGGGGGCCCTCCAGGCCCGCCAGGGCCGGTCCCCGCCAGAGCTCCAGCGCGGCGCGGAGGTGGGACAGCGATGCCGCCAGGTCGCCGCGGGCGCGGGCGGCGCGCGCGAGGCCGACCTGCGATCTGAAGCGCATCGAGTCGGAGACCGATTCGTCGGCCTCGATCGCGTAGCCGTCGCCGTCGCCCGACAGGATCCGGCCGTCGTCTCCGAGTTCCCGCCGGATGAGCGCGGCCGCGTTCTGGATCTGGCGGCGGGCGGTCCGGGGCGGGGCGTCGTTCCATATCGTCTCGGCCAGTTCGTCGGCCGGGGCCCTCCATCCCGGCCTGATCAGCAGCGCGGCCAGGAGCCTGACCGCGGCCCTTCGAGGGAACCGGATCTCGCGGCCGTCGCGGACGACCTCGACCGGCCCGAGGATCCGAAACTCCACCATGACCTTCCGTCCAGACTGCGGGGCGCAGGATCTCGGGCCCTAGAGGTCCGCCAGGAGCTCGGCGAGCCGAGCGGGGCGGACCAGGGGTTCGATGTGGGCCGCCTCAAGGGTCCGGACGTCGAACTTGTTGTCCGGGACCAGCGTGTCCGCCTCGGAGATGAACAGATCCTGCAACGCGACCGGGATCGAGGTGTCCTTGGCGAGCCGGATGTAGGTGCGGTCGACCCTGCCCCAGGTCTCGGCCTCGGCCCGGTCGTCTGGGCCGCCTCCGTCCAGGGCCTCGTCCGGTTGCAGCGAGTTCAGGAAGATCAGGAACTCGTCGTCGGTCCCGTCCTCGAACATCGACTTCTTCAGCGCCGCCAGCAGACCCGGATCGGTGGTGCGCCAGTTCATGCGGATCGCCCCCAGCTCGGCCGGGTCCGCCGCGAGCACTCCCATCGTCTCTTCCAGCACGCTCCCCTCCTGGTACTCGGGCAGCTGCATGTACTCGCCCGGAGTCCGGTCGACGCAGCACCAGGCCGAGAAGTAGACGATCCGGTCCAGCAGCTCGGGGTGCCGGTTCGCGAGCGCGGTGAGGGTGAGCCCGCCGCGGCTGTGCGCCACCGCGATCACCGGGCCGTGCTCGCGGGCCCGCCGCACGTCCTCGGCCACTCGCTCCACGGTCTCCGCGAAAGTCTTACCGGACATGTTGGACGGTGCCTTCGCGAGTGCGGCCGCGTCCTGCGAGTGGAAGGACTCCGGGAAACCCGCCTCGAAGCCGTGGCCCGGCAGGTCGACCGCGAGCGACCGGTGGCCGCGAAGCGCCAACTCCCTTTGCAGGGGCGCCCAAGTGAAGGAGTTCGCGTTCGAGCCGTGGATGAGGACGTATGTAGGCGTCATGCGGGGATTCTCCCACCCGCCCCTCCCGTACCGCCCGCCGCGTCAGCGGAGGGAGTGGCGCTCCAGGAACTGGTAGACCTCGGTCTCGTCCACGCCCGGGAAGGAGCCCATCGGCATCGCCGCGAACTGGGACGACGCGGCCCTGGCGGTCGGCCAGGCGTGTCCGGCCCACGTCTCGGCCAGGGCGCTCGGCGGGTTGCGGCAGCAGTCGGGGTCCGGGCAGCGGGAGATCGACCTGGCGGTGGTCTCCTTGCCGCGGAACCACTTGGCCGACTCGTACGGCACGCCGATGCTCAGCGAGAACTCGCCGTCGGGGCCGCGCTCGGTGCGGGCGGTGCACCAGTAGGTGCCGCTGGGGGTGTCGGTGTACTGGTTGAACGCGTTGAACTTGTCGGGCACGTCGAAGACCTCGCGGCTGGTCCAGTACCGGCACACCGGCTGGCCCTCGATCGCGCCGGTCGGGTCGGCCGGGAAGGTCACGTCGTCGTTCTCGTAGGCCTTGAAGATGATCCCGGACTTGTGGACCTTCTGGAAGTGGGTGCGGATGTCCAGATGCCGGGTGGCCAGGTTCGTGAACCGGTGGGCCGCGGCCTCATAGGACACCGCGAACAGGTCCCGCAGGTCCTCGATCGCGATCTCCTTCTCGTCCATGGCCTTCCGCAGGAACTTCACCGCGCTGGCCTCGGGGATCAGCAGCGCCGCCGCCAGGTAGTTCGTCGCGACCCGCTGGCCGAGGAACTCCAGATAGGTCCGCGGCACCTCGTGCTGGAGCACGTGGCTGGCCAGGGCCTGGAGCAGCACGGTGCGAGGGTCGTGCGAGGAGTCCTTGTTGGGGGTCAGGTAGATCCGCCGGTTGCGCAGATCGGTGACCGACCTGGTCGAATGCGGCAGGTCGTCCACGTGGTGCAGCGAGAACCGCAGGTACGAGGCCAGGTCGGAGATCTGGTGCTGCGAGAGCGGGCCGCTGCGGTAGCCGACGTGCCCCAGCAGCTGCCTGGCCTCGGCCTCGATGTCGCCGAAGTAGTTGTCCTTCTCCCGCATCCGGCGGCGCAGTTCGGTGTTGGCGCGGCGGGCCTCCTCGGGAGTGGCCGTGTGCAGGTTCACCTGGTGCTCCAGTTCGCGGTGCAGCCCGACGAGGGCCTCCAGGAACTCGGTGGGGATGCGCGAGGAGGGCTTGACGCTCGGCAGTCCCAGGTCCCGGTACTGCTTGCCGCGCTGGGCGCGTTCGAGCTCGATCTCCAGGGCCACGCGGCGGTTCGGCGGCTTCGCGCCCAGCAGCTCGTCCGAGGACACCCCCAGCGCCCGGGCGAGGGACCGCAGCAGCGAGAGCTTCGGCTCCTTCTTGCCGTTCTCGATCAGCGACAGTTGCGACGGGGCGGTGCCGACCGCCTCGCCCAGCTCGTCGAGGCTCAGCTCGCTCTGCTTGCGCAGGTGCCGGATCTGCTTGCCGAGGCTGATGAGGTCCAGGGCGTCGTCGTCGGCGGCCAGCTCGGCGGCCTCGGCCGCGCCCCAGGGGCGATGCTCGCGCGGTTGGGAGCGCTCGCTCGGAAAATTCTTTGCCACTTCTTCATTATTAGCGAAGAACTGCCGATCTTTCCAGTCCGTTCCGCTGTATTTCGGGTCCACACGGCGGAAGAATTCTGTTACCTGCAAGTAATGGCCGCTCCTGGAGCCGCCACAGAAGCCGAGTGGAGAAGACGATGTCCGATCAAGCACGCGACCAGGACCTCACCGCCGAGCGGCTGGCCCTCGAGTGGGCCTCCGACCCGCGCTGGCGGAGCGTCGTCCGCGACTACCGGCCCGCCGACGTCGTGCGCCTGCGCGGCACCGTCACCGAGGAGCACACCCTCGCCCGCCGCGGGGCCGAGCGCCTCTGGGACCGCCTGAACGACGACGCCGCCACCGGCGGCTACACCGCCGCGCTCGGGGCCCTCACCGGCAACCAGGCCGTCGAGCAGGTCAAGGCCGGCCTGCGCGCCATCTACCTGTCCGGCTGGCAGGTCGCCGCCGACGCCAACCTGTCCGGGCACACCTACCCCGACCAGTCGCTGTACCCGGCCAACTCCGTCCCGCAGGTCGTGCGCCGCATCAACAACGCCCTGATGCGCGCCGACCAGATCGAGCACGCCGAAGGCGAGCGCAGCGTCGAGGACTGGCTGGCGCCCATCGTGGCCGACGCCGAAGCCGGATTCGGCGGCCCGCTCAACGCCTACGAGCTGATGAAGGGCATGATCACCGCCGGCGCCGCGGGCGTCCACTGGGAGGACCAGCTCGCCTCCGAGAAGAAGTGCGGCCACCTGGGCGGCAAGGTCCTCATCCCGACCACCCAGCACATCCGCACCCTCAACGCCGCCAGGCTCGCCGCCGACGTCGAAGGCGTGCCGACCGTCATCGTCGCCCGCACCGACGCCGAGGCCGCCACGCTGCTGACCTCCGACATCGACGAGCGCGACCGGCCGTTCCTGACCGGCGAGCGCACCGCCGAGGGCTACCACCGGGTCCGGGCGGGCCTCGACGCCTGCGTCGAACGCGCCAAGGCCTACGCGCCGTACGCCGACCTGCTGTGGATGGAGACCGGCACGCCCGACCTCGAACTGGCGCGCGCCTTCGCCGAGCGGGTCAAGGCCGACCACCCCGAGCAGATGCTCGCCTACAACTGCTCGCCGTCCTTCAACTGGAAGCGGCACCTCGACGACGACACGATCGCCAAGTTCCAGCGCGAACTGGGCGCGATGGGCTACACCTTCCAGTTCATCACCCTGGCCGGCTTCCACGCCCTCAACTACTCGATGTTCGACCTGGCCCACGGCTACGCCCGCGAGGGCATGAGCGCCTACGTGGACCTCCAGGAACGCGAGTTCGCCGCCGAGGACCGCGGATACACCGCCACCAAGCACCAACGCGAGGTCGGCACCGGCTACTTCGACCACGTCACCAGCGCGCTCAACCCCAGCGGCTCGACGCTCGCGCTGGTCGGCTCCACCGAGACCGGCCAGTTCGAATGACACCAGGACACCGCCGCACACCGAGGAGAACGCAATGATCACCGCCACCGAGACCCGACCCGAACCGGCGACCGCCGCCGGTCCGCGCGTCGACCGACAGGACGAGATCCTGACGCCCGAGGCCCTGGAGTTCCTGGCCCGGCTGCACCGCGCCTTCGCCGGAAGGCGCCAGGAGCTGCTGCAGCGCCGACAGCACTGCCGGACCGCCATCGCCAACGGCCACGACCCGCGCTTCCTGCCCGAGACCGCCGAGATCCGCGAGGACATCTCCTGGACGGTGGCCCCGCTCGCCCCGGGCCTGGAGGACCGGCGCGTCGAGATCACCGGGCCGTGCGAGCGCAAGATGACGATCAACGCCCTCAACTCCGGCGCCAAGTGCTGGCTGGCCGACATGGAGGACTCCTCCACGCCCAGCTGGGAGAACGTCATCGCCTCGCAGGCGAACCTGATCGACGCCATCGAGGGCCGCATCGAGTTCACCGGTGCGGGCGGCAAGCGCTACGCGCTGACCGGGCGGACGCTCACCGACCTTCCGACGATCATCGTCCGGCCCCGCGGCTGGCACCTGGCCGAGCGGCACCTGACCGTCGACGGCGTCCCCATGAGCGGCGGCCTGGTCGACTTCGGGCTCTACTTCTTCCACAACGCGCACCGGCTCCTCGAACTGGGACGCGGACCCTACTTCTACCTGCCCAAACTCGAGTCCCACCTCGAGGCGCGGCTGTGGAACGACGTGTTCGTCCTCGCCCAGGACCTGCTCGGCATTCCGCAGGGGACCATCAGGGCCACCGTCCTCATCGAGACGATCACCGCGGCCTTCGAGATGGAGGAGATCCTCTACGAGCTGCGCCGCCACTCCTCGGGGCTCAACGCCGGACGCTGGGACTACATATTCTCGGTCATCAAGAACTTCCGCGAGCGGGGCACCAGGTTCATCCTGCCCGACCGCGGGCAGGTGACCATGACCCAGCCGTTCATGCGCGCCTACACCGAGCTGCTGGTGCGCACCTGCCACCGGCGCAGCGCCTCGGCGATCGGCGGGATGGCCGCGTTCATCCCCGACCGCCGCGACCCCGAGGCCAATGCCGCCGCCTTCGAGAAGGTCCGCGCCGACAAGACCCGCGAGGCCGACGACGGCTTCGACGGCTCCTGGGTGGCCCACCCCGACCTGGTGCCGGTCGCCATGGAGGTCTTCGACGAGACCCTCGGCGGCCTGCCCAACCAGATCGACCGGCTCCGCGACGACGTGGTCCCCGACGACCGGGCGCTGCTCGACGTGGCCTCGACCGAAGGCGACATCACCGAGGACGGCATCAGGGGCAACATCGAGGTCGGCATCCGCTACGTCGAGTCCTGGCTGCGCGGCAACGGCGCGGCGGCCATCAACAACCTGATGGAGGACGCGGCCACCGCCGAGATCTCCCGCTCCCAGATCTGGCAGTGGATCCACGGCGAGGCCGTCACCGACGCCGGGCGCCTGGTCACCCGCGACTGGGTCGACAAGCTGGTGCGTGAGGAGTTCGGGGCCCTGGAGCGGTTCGACGGCGACCGCTTCGACGACGCCCTGGAGATCTTCACCGAATGCGCGCTCGGCGAGGACTACCCGACGTTCCTGACCCTGCCGGCCTACGCGCGCTACCTGTGCTGATCGGGCCGGACGGGAACCGCCGTCCGGCGGTGGTCGACCCCGGAGCGCTGGCGCGCGGGGCCGCCGCTCCCGCAGTCGAGGTGCGTTTGCGGGTGCGAGCGGCGTAAGGTGACCACCGTGAAAGACGGCACACCGGTGCCGGAGGACGATCCCGACTCGGACTCCGGCACCGGTGCTCGCCGCCGACCGAGAGAAGGAAGCGCAACCGCATGTCCCTCATCGAATGGAACCCCCAGGACCTGCACCTCCGGCTCGCCCACGGCGACCACCCGGTCCAGTGGGACTTCCTGGCCGCCGACGCCGACTCCCCTAACATTGTTAGCGATCACATGCTGGTGGAGGTCTTCACCTCGGCCGAAATGCACACCATCCCGACCCAGTCCTACTCGCACTCCACGGTCGGCGGCCGGCTCCGCTACGCCGACCACTCGGCGACCGCCGACGAACTGCGGGTGCGCCAGCGCGACGAGACCACCGGCATCGAGGTCGAGACCGCCATCCGCGCCGCCGGCCCCGGACTCCAGGTCGCCAGCGCCGTCCGCAACACCGGAGCGGGCGACGTGGTCCTGACCGCGGTCACCTCCCTGGCCTTCGCGACCGCGTCGGGCGAGCACGACCTGCTGTGGGGCGACAGCGCCTGGATCGCCGAGGGCCGCTGGCACCGCGCCCCGGTCGCCGAAGTCCTTCCCGATCTCCACTTCGAGCACCGCGGCGGCGAAGGCAAGGACCGGTTCGCGCTGACCAGCCGCGGCTCCTGGTCGACCGGCGACCACCTGCCGACCGGCGCGCTCGCCTCCGACGGCGGCCCGTCGATCGCCTGGCAGGTCGAGACCAGCGCTGGATGGCACTGGGAGGCCGTGCGGACCGAGGAGTCGGTGCGGGTGGCCGTGCTCGGGCCGACCGACACCGAGCACCAGGCGGCCCGGCGGCTGGCGCCGGGGGAGGAGTTCACCACCGTCCCGGCCGGTCTGGTGGTCGCCGCGGGCGGCCCGGACGCGGCCTTCGCGGCCCTGACCGACTACCGCCGCGCCATCCGCGTCCGCCACCGCGCCGACGACGCCCTCCCGGTCGTCTACAACGACTACATGAACACCCTCATGGGCAGCCCCACGACCGAGAAGCTCCTGCCGCTGGTCGAATCGGCCTCGGCGGCCGGAGCCGAGTACTTCTGCATCGACGCGGGCTGGTTCGCCGAAGGCGAGGGCTTCGAGGGCTGGTGGAGCGGCGTCGGCGCCTGGCGCGAGGCCGCCCACCGGTTCCCCGGCGGCCTCAAGGAGGTCATCGACGCGATCCGGGCCGCGGGCATGACGCCGGGACTGTGGCTCGAACCCGAGGTCGTCGGCATCGACTCGCCCGTCGCCGACCTGCTCCCCGAGGAGGCGTTCTTCCGCCGCTTCGGCACCCGCCTGGCCGAAGGCGGCCGCTACCACCTGGACTTCCGGCACCCGGCCGCGCGCGCCCACCTGGACGAGACCGTCGACCGGCTCATCGCCGAACACGGGACCGGGTTCTTCAAACTCGACTACAACATCAACCCCGGCGCCGGCACCGAGACCGACGCGACCTCTCCAGGGGCCGGACTGCTCGACCACTCCCGCGCCTACCGGCAGTGGCTCCTCGACGTCCAGGACCGCCACCCGGACTTGGTTATCGAGGCCTGCTCGTCGGGGGCGATGCGCATGGACTACGGCCTGCTCTCGGCGGTCCACATGCAGTCCACCAGCGACCAGGAGGACTTCCGCCGCTACCCGGCCGTCGCCGCCGCTGCCCCGGCCGGCCTCGTGCCCGAGCAGGCCGGGAACTGGGCTTACCCGGCCCCGGGCATGTCCGAAGAGGAGACCGCCTTCGCCATGGTCGCCGGCGTCATGGGCCGCCTGTACCTCTCCGGCTTCCTCTACGAACTCGGCGCCGAGCAGCGCGCGCTGGTCCACGAGGCGGTCGCGCTCCACAAGGACTGGCGCGGCCGCATCGCCGCCTCCCACCCGGCCTGGCCGCTGGGCCTGCCCGGCTGGGACGACGACGTGATCGCGCTGGCCTTCGAAACCGAAGGCGAGACCCTGCTGGCCGTCTGGTCGCGCGGCGAGGCGACCGAGGTGCCGCTGCCGGGCCTGCGCGGCCGAGAGCTCGAGCAGCGCTACCCGGCCGCGCTCCCCGAGTGGGAGGTCGCCGACGCCGACGGCGTGCCGACCGTGCGCGTCCCGGCCGGACCGGCCGCGCGGATCTTCTACTCTTCGACCCAGTAGTTGTCGTGGTACTCGAAGAACTCCCGGCGCTCGGCGTCGCTCATCTCGCCGAGCGTCGCCAGGCCCTCGAAGTAGCCCTCGCGGGGTGCGCCGGGGGCGAACAGCAGCAGCATTGAGGCCGGTTCGCCGGACTCGTTGCGGAAGCCGTGGACGCCGCCCTCGGGCACGTGCACGAAGTCGCCCGGGTGGGTCTCGACCCATTTGGTGCCGTCGTAGATCTTGACGGTGCCGCTGAGGATGTAGAACGACTCGGTGATCGTCTTGTGGAAGTGCGGGTCCGGGCCCGAGCGGCCCGGACCCATGTTCCATTGGTACAGGCCGAACTTGCCGCCGGTCGTGGCGCCGGTGGCGAGGTAGTCGGCGGAGCCGCCGCTCCGGTGGAACAGCAGGTCGGCAGGGGTTCCGGCGGGACGGAAGACGGCACTGACCTCGCCGTCCTCGCCGTGGTACTTCGGTTCGGGATAGGACATCCCGTCAGAATAATCGGATCTTCACGGGTGCAGGACCGCGGAGCGGACCTCGGCCAGCAGCTCGCGCATGGCCTCCTCGGCGGGGCCGCCGCGTCCGGCCGAGACCGAGGCGGCGACCGCCTCGTGCAGGTCGAGCGCCTCGGGCACCGGATGGTGGGGCATCAGCCCGAGCTGGGTGCGGCCGCGCAGGACCGCGCCGACCACGTCCGCGAGCGCGGCGAACATCTCGTTGGCGCTGGCCCGCAGCAGCAGGGTGTGGAATTCGACGTCGCACTCCATGAACTCGTCGAGATCCCCGGCCTCGCCGAGCTTGCGCAGCTCGGCGGCCAGTTCGACGGCGCGGGCGCGCTGGTCGCCCGAGGCGTTGCGGGCCGCGGCGCCGGCCGCCAGGGGCTCGACGGCGATGCGCAGCTCGGTCAGGGACCGCAGCTGGGCGTCGCGGCCGGATCCCGACAACCGCCACCAGATCACGCGGGGGTCGAACAGGTTCCACGACTCGCGCGGCTGGACGGTGATGCCGACGCGGCGGCGCGACCGCACCAGGCCCATCGACTCGAGGATGCGCATGGTCTCGCGGGCGACGGTGCGGGAGACCTCGAAGCGCTCCTGTATGCCGTCGAGGGTCAGAACGTGGCCCGAAGGCAGCTCGCCGCAGGCGATCTCCAGGCCGATGGCGTCGAGCACGGGGTCGTGCAGCGCGGTCCCGTTCGTCCTGGCCCTCAAATCCATGTCAAGAGTCTATCCGGGACCACTTGCCGCCGGGGTTCAATGGTGCTATCTTTTCGTTCCAAAGATAGTACCTTTCGATGAGGAGGGGTCGTGAGCGCGACCAGTCTGGTGGTGATGGGCGTATCCGGCGCCGGGAAGACCACGGTCGCCCGGGAGCTGGCCGAGCGCCTCGGGTGGCCCATGGCCGAGGGCGACGAGTTCCACCCGGAGTCCAACATCGCCAAGATGGAGTCGGGCGACCCCCTCACCGACGACGACCGGGCCCCGTGGCTGCGGAGCCTGCGCGACTGGATCAGCGAGCGCGCCGCCGACGGCCAGAGCACCGTCGTGACCTGCTCGGCATTGAAACGTTCCTACCGCGACATCCTCGGCGGCGCCGCCGCGCGAGTCCGGTTCGTCCACCTGAGCGGCAGCCGCGAGGTCATCGGCGGGCGGATCGCCGCCCGCTCCGGCCACTTCATGCCGCCCAGCCTGCTCGACTCGCAGTTCGGCGACCTCGAACCGCTGCGCCCCGACGAAGACGGCGTCACCGTCGACGTCGCCGCGACCCCCGAGCAGATCGTCCAGACCGCCCTCAACGAACTCGAACTCCCGGCGTGACCGCCTGACCCGGGTGAAACGCCGTCCCCCGCAAAGCAAAGGAGCTTTAGCCCATGGAAACCGAGTGGACACAGACGCTAGGAGCCGGACCGCTCCTGCTGATCGCCGCCGCGGCGATCGCGGTACTGCTGCTGCTGATCATCCAATTCCGGGTGCACGCCTTCCTGGCGCTGGTCACCGTCAGCGTCGCGACCGCGTTCGCCACAGGCATACCCGCCGAGAACGTCATCCCCACCCTCACCGAAGGCTTCGGCTCGACCCTGGCCGCGGTCGCACTGCTGGTCGGCCTCGGCGCCATGCTCGGGCGCCTGGTCGAGGTCTCCGGCGGCGCGCAGTCGCTCACCGACGCGCTCCTGCGCCGCTTCGGAGAGAAACGCGCGCCCTTCGCCCTCGGCGTGGCCTCCATGATCTTCGGCTTCCCGATCTTCTTCGACGCCGGCTTCGTGGTCATGCTGCCGATCATCTTCGCCGTCGCCAGGCGGCTGGGCGGCAGCGTCCTGCTGTACGCGCTGCCCGCGGCCGGCGCGTTCTCGATCATGCACATCTACCTGCCGCCGCACCCCGGCCCGGTCGCCGCCAGTGCCCTGCTCGGGGCCGACGTCGGCCTGGTCGTCGCCCTCGGCCTCCTGGTCGCGATCCCCACCTGGTACGTCACCGGCTACCTGTACGGGCTGTGGGCCGGCCGGAAGTTCGACCTGCCCGTCCCCGAGATCCTCAGCGGCGGGCCCGAGGCCGAGCGCCAGGAGAACCCGCCGAAGGCCGCCACGGTCATCGGCATCATGCTGCTGCCGCTGGTCCTGATCTTCATGGACACCGGCCTCAACACCGCCGGCGAGGCCGGTTGGGTCGACGGCGAGGCCACCTGGTTCAACGTCCTGCGCACCCTCGGCTCGACCACGATCGCCCTGCTGGCGACCGTGTTCGTGGCCTCGTACGTGCTCGGCACCCGGCGCGGCAAGACCCGCGCCATGATCGAGGACCTGGTCAACTCCGCGCTCGGCCCGGTCGCCGCGATCATCCTGATCACCGGCGCGGGCGGCATGTTCGGCGGCGTCCTGCGCGCCAGCGGCATCGGCGACGCGCTCTCCGACGCCATGTCCGACATCGGCCTGCCGGTCATCGTGGCGGCGTTCATCATCGCCACGGTCCTGCGCATCGCCCAGGGCTCGGCCACGGTGGCGCTGACGGCCACTGCCGGACTGGTCCAGCCGATCGTCGCCGGCGGCGACTACAACGGCGTCCAGCTCGCCGCGATCGTGATCGCGATCGGGGCCGGGTCGGTGATGGCCAGCCACGTCAACGACTCCGGGTTCTGGCTGGTCGGCCGCTTCCTGGAGATGGACGTCAAGACCACCCTCAAGACCTGGACGGTCATGGAGACC
Organism: Glycomyces salinus; assembly: GCF_016428645.1. GTDB lineage: Bacteria > Actinomycetota > Actinomycetes > Mycobacteriales > Micromonosporaceae > Glycomyces > Glycomyces salinus. Next base: position 30,873 of record NZ_JAELXW010000072.1, read on the forward strand.
CTCATCGGCCTGGTCGGCTTCGCGCTGGCCGCCGGGATCTTCGCCGTGGCGAGCATCGGCTCATAAGGGCTCTTCGCAGCGATGTGTGGGTCGTTCACCTAGACAGATCCGCTTGCGCTGACGTCTTGAGAGGGGACGGCAGGGCTGGCCCGAAAAGCATTCGCCGCGACATCGATGTCGACTTGGCCTTCGGTCCCCGAATCGAGGATCGTGTTCCGCTTCGACTCCGGGTCGACCATGACGGTCGTGACGGCGAGGACGTCCGCGGCATCGGTCGAGAGCAGGGCGTCGACTTGCGCCGCGTAGGCGGAGCCGCTCGACTTGCCGCGGACGTCCATCGACACGACGTGGTTGGTGGCGACGTAGTTCCCCCCCTCCCGCCCTCAGACGGATGATGACAGGCGCCGCCCCCGCCGGGCGGATCCTGTCAGCGTCGACGATCGCGGAGAAGTGGTTCCCGATGACGGAGTTGCCGCTGCCGCTGACGGTGAGCAACCCGAAGCCGTCGTCGAGTCCGTTGTCGACGCCGAAGAAGGGGGACCAGGGTTCGTGGTCTCGCAGGAAGTGGTTCGAACCGACCAGGTTCTCCGAACTCGCCTCCAGTACGACCATTCCGGGGTAGAACGAGTGCAGCCGGTTGTTGGTGACGCTCGATCTCGTGACGCCGTTGAGGCGGACGCTGCTCGCTCCGCGGGGAAAGACGTTGTTCGCGGTGATCAGCAGCCCACCATGGTGCTCCGCGTAGATCGAGTGGCCGTTGAAACCGGCCCCGATCAGGTTGTCGGTGATCTTGGAGGCCTGGCCCCATCCGCGCAATTCGATGCAGTTGCCGCATTCGGCGATGAAGTTGTCATGGACTGAAAGCGCGTCCGCGTTGCAGACGGTGAGCGCATGCTCGAGGTAGATGAAGCCCATGCCGTTGACGCGGAACGAATCATTGGCGTCCGCGACGTGGATGCCGCTCTTGCCGTTGACGTAGGTGTTCTCCGAGTGGAGCCCCGACCCGTCCGAGTTGAAATGCAACCCGTCGATGCAGAAGTCCACGAATTCGACCGAACTGATCCGCGGGTTCCCGCTTCGTGCGACGTAGAAGGCCGCGCCCGCGGTCTCCTCGTCTCCCGGGGGCAGGTCGACGAGGATGCGGCTGCCGCCGGGCCACAGCTCGTGCAGATCCGGCCACTCGTCCTCGGGAACGTTGAAGCGGATGCTCGACGACGTGAATCCGTGTCCGGCGCCTTCGATCCGCAGAAAGCTGATGTCGATCAGCACCTGCGTGCGAAGACGGTAGTCCCCGGGAGGCACGTGGATCACCGCCCCGGGCTTGCCGCCGTCGTGTTCGTCGGTGGCCTTCTGCCGGCTCTTGATATCCGCGATGATGCTGTTGAACACCTCGCCGATGTCCTCGGCCGCATTGCCGACGGGCCACTGCGTGACATCGTAGTAGTTGGCGGTCGACATCGAGGTTCTCCTTCGTGTCCGCAGCACTTCGGACCGGCCTGTCCCGTCGACTGCGAGTCGGCCGTCGACCCATTGGACCGGTTGCGGATCGGTGATCTCGCCGATCCAGTTCCCCTGCTCGTCGTCGTTGCGGAACGCCAGGAAGCACCACTGTCCCGCGCGGTCCTGCACCAGCCTGCCGACGTAGAGACGCTCGTCGGTGATGCGGTACGCCTCCTCCAGCGGGAACGGCCCCGTCATGGAGTCGATCGGGAAGGCCCAGACGCCGCCCGCGGGGTCCCCGTCCCGGCGGCCGCGGGCCAGTTCGGAGCCGAGGCAGGAGAACAGCCCGACCGGTGTGCCGTCGACGACGGCGACCTGGACCACCTCGATGTGCCCGAATCCGGCGCCCGGCTCGGACAACGGGGGCTGAACGGTCCAGTGGACCAGGTCCTGTGAGGTCGCGTGCCCGATCACGCCACGGTCGTCGGACGCGCCGCGGTTCGCGCGCGCGGTGACCAGCATGTGCCAGCCGTCCTGGTCGCGGAACACCCACGGGTCGCGCCATGCCTGGTCCGGCCACTGCCGCGTCGCGGCCGTCTCGTACCAGCGGGCGTCCGGTTCGAGCACCTGCCGCTCGGGCTCGCGACGCCATGTGAAGAGGTCATCGGAGACGACAGAGCTGATCCGCTGTTCGAGCCCGCCTTCGGCGCGGCTGACCGCCGTGTAGAACATCCGCCACCGGCCGTCGTCACCGCGGACGACGGACCCCGTCCAGGTCGCGAGGTCGTCGAATGCGGGGGCGTCGTCCGGGACGACCGCGTCGGCGTGCTCGGTCCACGTCGTCAGATCGGTGGAGGTCGCGTGGCCGATCGTCGCGCGCCAGTGCCGTCGGTCGGAATCGAGGAGCGCCCGGGGTGCTTTCAGGAAGAACAGGTGGTAGCGATCGCCGTCGTCGGCGATCCAGAAGTCCCACACCCACGATGCGGCAAGTCGAAGCATGATTTCAGGCCTTTCGGTGCTCTTGGGGGGCGGCGACTGAACCGCGGGTGACCAGTGGGCAGTGGAGGCGGGTCGGACCGTTGCGGGGGAGCCGGTGCTCGGTGTCCCCGCTGAGCAGGCGCACGAGCGTCGAGACGGCCCACTCGCCCATCTCGTAGTGCGGGAGTGCCACCGTAGTGAGGCCGGGGAACAGGTTCGCGGAGATGAGCTCCTGATCGTCGAAGCCGACAATGGACAGGTCTCGCGGGATGTCGAGGCCCAGCTCGGCTGCGGCCCTATAGGCGCCCATCGCCATCCGGTCGTTGTAGCAGAACAGGGCGGTCGGCCGGTCGTGCCTGGCGAGTACCTCCCGCGCGAGCGCGTAACCGGGCAGGGTCTCCGACGGCGCCTGGAGGATCAGGCGTTCGTCGATCGGGATGCCGTGCCGGTGCAGCACCTGCCTGAAGCCGATCAGGCGTTCGTGCGTGGCCGGCACGTCGTCGTCGTTGTTGAGGAAGCCGATCCGCCGGTGACCGGCCTCGACGAGGTGGGCGACGGCGGCGACCGCGCCGCCCACCTCGTCGGGGACGGCCGCGGGGAGGACGCCGTCCCGGTCGGTCGAGTCGATCAGCACGGCCGGCACGCCCCGCAGATTCGCGGGCACGGATATCTGGCGGTGGTACATCGTCGCGTAGAGAATCGCCTCCACTTGCCGGTCGATCAGTGTCTGGACGTCGTCCTCGTGCGAACTGCCGCTGGATTCACGTTCGGCGTTGACGATGACCAGGGTCAGGTCGTGGACGCGGGCCGCGTCCTGCGCGCCGAGGATGATCCGGCCCGCGTGCGGGGTGGTCGCGATCTCCTCGCTGAGCAGTCCGATCAGTCCGGACCGGTTGGTGCGCAGCGCACGCGCTGCCCGGTTGGGGCCGTAGCCGAGCGTCGCCGCCGCTTCGCGGACGCGCGCTCGCGTCTCCGCGGAGACCCGCGTCTGCGGCGTGTCGTTGAGTACGTGGGACACCGTGGTGATGGAGACGCCGGCCAACCGGGCCACGTCTCGGATGCCGACTCCGTTCACCGCCACTGTCGTCTCCTGCCTTCCTGCATCAGATTGGGTCCCTTCATCCTTTCACCGCGCCGAGGGTGAGGCCCGCGACGATGTGGCGCTGGAGCGCGAGGGTGAGCAGGATGACCGGGAGCGAGTAGACGGCGGCGAGTGCCGTCATGGCGCCCCAGTCGAGCCCGAATTGCGTCTGGAAGTTCGCGATCACGATGGGAGTCGTCTGCGCGCGCACCGAGGTGAGCAGCAGCGCGAACAGGAACTCGTTCCACGAAGCGAGGAACGCGAAGATCGCCGTCACCGCCAGACCGCCGGACACCACCGGCAGGACGACCCGCCAGAGGGCTCCGAGCCGCGACGCCCCGTCCATCTTCGCGGCCTCCTCGAGCTCGTCGGGAATGGCCTCGAAGAAGCTCGCCATGAGCCAGATCGAGAGTGGAAGCGAGATCGTCGTATGGGCGATCGCGAGGGCGAACGAGGTGTCGCTGATCCCCAGGGCGCGCATCGTCTCCACCAGCGGGGCTCCGATCGCGATCGTCGGCACCATCCGGGTGACGAGCGCCGCGAGCACGAACACCCGCCCGCTCGGCGTGCGGTACCTGGTGACCGCATAGGCGGCCGGAACCGCGAGCACCAGGGAGAACAACGTGCTGAGCACGGCCGTCACGACACTGTTGACGAGCGCTGGAACGACGCCTTCCTTCGCCAGGGCCGCCACGTAGTTCTCCAGCGTCCACACGTCCGGGACCACCGACGGGGGCACCGCGATCGCTTCACTCGGGGTCTTGAAGGAGGTGAGCAGGAGGTAGACGAACGGGAAGCCGTACAGCACCAGGATCACGGCGAGCAGGACGTAGAGGATCGCCTTCGTCGACCTGCGGCGGGTTTCGATGCCGTTCATCGGGCCTCCCCCGGACGCCAGATCGCGGTGACGGCCACCGACGCGACCAGGAGCATCCCGATCAGGTAGATCGTCCCCATCGCACTCGCCAGTCCGATGTCGCCGTAGCGGGTCATGGTGCGGTAGATGAGCAGACTGAGCGTGGTCGTGCTCTCCTGCGGACCGCCGTTCGTCTGGATCAGGATGATGTCGAACGCGCGGGCCGCGTCGATGCCGCGCACGATGAGCGCGACGGCGATCACGGGACGCAGCAGCGGGATGATCACCCGGAACAGCATCGTGGGGAATCGCGCTCCGTCGATGCGGGCGGCCTCCAGGATCTCGCCCGGGATGGTCTGCAGCCCGGCGAAGAGCACGAGGGTGATGAACGAGGTCGTCAGCCAGATATCCGGGAGGGCGACCGAGAAGAGCGCGATCTTCGGGTCGCTCAGCCAGCCGACCTGGCTTGAACTCTCCAGGATGCCGGCCCGGACGAGGATCTCGTTGACGATGCCGAAATTGTCGACGAGCAGGAAGCGCCACAGCAACCCGGCCACGACCGGCGCGATCATGAGCGGGTACATGAAGACCGTGCGGAACACCGCCGAGCGCCGACCCAGCGCCGCGAAGATCAGCGCGACGACGAGTCCGATCGCGAACTCGAGCGAGACGACGACGAAGGTGTAGACGACCGTGCGGACCGACGCGCCCTGGAACGAGGCCGAGGCGAACGCGTCGATGAAGTTCTGCAGGCCGACCGGGGTGCGGGGTCCGCCCGCGATCGGCGAGATGTCGTAGAAGGCGTTCGAGACGAACCGGACGAGCGGCCAGAGCACGAAGGCCGCGAGGAAGAGGGCTGCCGGCGCCATGAGCAACAAGGCGAAACGGCGATCGGTGACACGCAACGTGGAAGGTCTTTCTGATCGGACGGGGTGGCCGACGGCTGCGATGCGGTCGGCCACCGGTGCGGAGCGGTCGGCGGCTATTGGAGGATCGCCTCGATCTGCGCCTCCGCCTCCTGCAGCAGGGCGGCGTTGTCCGCCCCGGGTTCGACGGCCTTCTGCAGCATGGGCGTGAGTACGGTGTCGACGATCTCCTGCCACTGCGGTGTCGCCGGGCGGGGGCGGGTGGCCGGGGCGTTGAGCGTCTCGAGGATCGCGGGGTAGTTCTCCCTGCCGGCGACTTCCGCCTGCGACTCGAACGCCGAGATGCGCGCGACCAGACCCAGCGACGTGTCGATCGAGAGGTCGTTGTGCTCGTACGCGAAGGCGATGAAGTCCTTCGCCAGATCCTGCTTCGTTCCCGCCGCGGGCACCGAGAGGTACCAGGCGCCGGGCACCCCCGCGACGCCGCCCGCGCCCGCGATCATGGGAGCCGCACCGATCTCGCCCGCGACGGGCGAGTCGTCAGGTGTCTGGGTGTAGGCGTGGCCCCAGAACCGCATCATGGCGAGCTGCCCCTGGTAGAAGAGGTTCTGCGCTCCGGCCCAGTCCAGTTGCGCCGACCCGGCGGGGGCGTACGGCAGCAGACTCGTGTAGTAGTCGAGCGCCTCCAGGTGCTCGGCGTCGTCGATGGTGACCTCGCCGGTCTCCGGGTCGAGGACCATGTGCTCCTCGCCCGTCTGCGAGACCGTGGCGAGCCACTCGGTCTCGACGGCGCCCTTGACATCGGTGCCGTAGAGGTCGATCTGACCGTCGCCGTCGGTGTCGCGCGTGAAGAACTCCGCGGCGTCGCGGTACTGCTCCCAGTTCGTCGGCGGCGCGAGCGGGTAGCCGTACTTCGCCTCGAAGTCGGTCTGGTTCTGCGGGTCCTCGAACAGGTCGGTGCGGTAGTAGAGGATCTCGGAGTTGGTGAAGATCGGCATGCCGACGTACTCGCCGTCGATCTGCGCCTCGCTCACGAGGCCCGGGAACAGATCCGCCTTCACGTCTTCGGTGAACAGGTCGTCGAGGGGCGAGACGCCGTCGGAGAACGCGCTCAGCCAGATCGCGTCGAGAGCGGCGACGTCGAAGGACACGCTGCCCGATCCGAGCTCGGACTGGACGCGGTCGTAGAGGCCGTCATACGGAAGTTCGACGAGTGTGACCGTCGTTCCCGTCTCGCTCTTGTAGAGGTCGGCGATCGGCTGCAGTTCCGCCAGTCCGCCGCCCTCGACGACGACGGTGAGCTCGTCCGCCGCGGCGTCGCCGCCTGCGCCACAGCCCGAGAGCGCGAGCACGCCCGCCATCGCCGCGGCGGTTCCGAGGGATGCGGTTCGGGCACGACCGCTGGTATCGCGAAGCGTCATGACTTCGACTCCATTCTTGTAGCAGCACTGCTACGCGCGAGGGGTCACCGTCGAAGCGGTGACAAAACGTTTTGACAAAACGTCTTGGCACGAGTGTGCTGCCCCGGATCAGCGACTGTCAACGCCAAACACTGAAAAAGTTTTGCCAAAATCGTTTGGCTCATTGCCCCCCGGAACGGACGGTCCCACCATCGGTCAGGCACAGTGCCAAATCCATATAAAGAGGGAAGGAAACCCTGGGGTCCTGCAAGGGGAGGGGTCCTCGGGGCGCATCTCGGTATATAGGCCGCCAACTTGATATAGATGCGCATCTATGTTATCGTGGGAACGCTTCCATTCGTGAGTCGACGACGGCCAACCCTTGGCGCAAGACGGACAGGGAAGTCGACCGCCGCCGATCCCCGCCGTCGCCCGACACGCACAAAGGGGATAACTCATGGCCTCAACCACCTCCATCCGCACTCCAGAACGGGTCGAAGGCCGCGCCTCGGCGACGGTCGACCGCGCGCTGGCCCTCGTCCGCATAGCGCTCGGCTGGGTCTTCCTGTGGGCCTTCCTGGACAAGACCTTCGGCCTCGGCTACAGCTCGCCCGCCGGACAGGGCTGGATCGACGGCGCGAGCCCGACCTCCGGCTTCCTGGCCAGCCGCGACGGTGCGCTCGGCGACCTGTTCCAGGCCATGGCCGGCAGCGCCTGGGCCGACTGGGGATTCATGATCGGCATGGCCGGACTCGGGATCGCCCTCACCCTCGGCATCGCGCTGCGCCCGGCCGCCATCGGCGGCTCGATCCTCATGGTCACCATGTGGGCCTCGATGCTGCCGCTCGAGTCGAACCCGTTCCTCGACGTCCACCTGTTCTACGCGCTCACCATGATCGCCCTGGCCGCGGCCTCCGCGGGCGACACCTGGGGGCTCGGACGCCGATGGAGCCGGCTCGCCCCGGTCAGGAGCCTCCCGATCCTGCGCTAGGAACCCGAACCAGGTCCCCGCCGGAGGCGTTCACCACCGCGAGCGCGAAGTCCTGGCGGGGACCGCCCTCCTCGGCACCGGCCGCCGGGGCGGCGTGCACCACCGCGACGCCGTGGACGAGCACCTCGTACCCGCCCTCGGCCGGATCGTCGACCACCACCTGCTGCACGTTGTTCAGCGGATCGGGGAAGGCGCTCGTGTCGCCGTCCAGCACCTCGCCGCCGGGCGCGCGAACCCGCAGATAGAGCCGGTTCTCCAGGCCGTCGGCGCCGATCGGCGACGGCGCGTCGGTCCACGCGAGCGCGACCTTGAGCGGCCCGGGACCGGCCTCGACCCGGTACCTGCGGACCTCGCCGGTGGCCACCGCGTCGGCCGGATCGTCGGTGTGGAGCGTGCCCGCGGCCAGCGTCCCGGTCACGTCCACGCGGCCGAACCCGCTGACGTCGTTGGTGCCCTCGGGGATCTCCCCGGGGAACTGCCCGGCCATCGGCGCGGCCCCGGCGACCAGGAGTGCCTTGAGCAGCGCCGCAGACGGACCGCGCTGGTCGAACCCGCCGGTGTCCAGCAGACGCTGCCGCACCAGCGCGGCCGCCCCCGCCACCAGCGGGGTCGACATGCTCGTCCCGCCGCTCCAGCAGTAGCGGTCCCGCAGCGGATGGCCCTCAGGGAGGCGGCCCCACAGCGGCTCGTCGTTCTCGGGGAACACCGATGACAGCAGCGAGAGCACGTTCGTGCCCGGCGCGACCACGTCCGGCTTGACCCGCAGGTCGTCGGTCGGACCCCGCGAGGAGAACGCGGCCATGCCGTCCGGGTCGTCCGAGACGTGCCCGGCCGGGCCCAGCTTCGGCCAGCGCAGGTCCTTCCACTGCTTGTCGACTCCCGGCGGCGGATCAGACTCGGCCGGGCGGGCGTTCTCGCCGGCCCCGACGGTCAGGCAGTTCTTGGCCGTCCCCGGCGCGCCCATCGAGTCGGGGTCGATCGTCCCGTCGGCGTCCGCGTCGATCCCGGAATTGCCCGCCGCGAACAGGATCAGCATGTCCGGGTGGTCCCACATGAACCGGTCGACCGCGAACGAATTGCGGTTGTAGACCCCCGCCACGTCGGCGCCCCAGGAGTTGGTGTGGATCCTCGCCCCGGCCTCGTACGCCTGGGAGAACAGGTCGCCGATGTCGTGCGGGATGCCGTAGAGGCTGTACTCGGGCGGCGGCCACGGCCGCTCGAACGGCCGCAACCCCTCCTCTGCCAGCTCGGCCTCGGTCTTCCACCGGAGGCGCTGCCCGATGGCCTGGAAGAAGACCTCCGCGGCGGTCGCCACCCCGACCGGGACCGCGCTCCCTCCGGCCGCGGCCGCGGCCGAGCCGTCCCCGGCGACCGAGCCGGTGACGTGGGTGCCGTGACCCGAGGCGATGTCGGCCGGGCCGTCGTCGCTCTCGGGCGGGTCGTTGGTGTATTGGGCCAGCACCCGGCGGACCGGCCAGCTGACCAGCCCGGCGATGCGGCCGCGCAGGTCGGGGTGGATGGTCGCGGCGTCACCGGAGTCCAGTCCGGTGTCGGCCACGCCGACGATCTGGCCCTCCCCGGCCGGGACCGTCCCCGAGCCTCCGGTCTCGGAGGGCACCCGCATGATCTCCCGGGCCCGGTCGTTGGTCATCTGCGAGTAGGAGAACGGGATGATCGCCTGGATGCCCTGGAGGTCCGCCAGCGCGGCCACGGTCCCGGCCGGGACGGACGCGACCAGCGAGTCCGGGAGCCGGGTCATGATCAGCCCGCCGGCGCCCTCGATGCGCTCGACGGCCTCGTCGGTGGTCTCCCCGGGGAAGACCGAGATCTCGACCAGCCGCGCATCGCCGTCCTCGATCTCGTCGGCGGCGGGCGCGGCCAGGGCCCGGGCGTCCAGTTCCCGCCGCGCCCCGCGCCGCAGCTTCGGCGAGACCTTCATGACCGGGCGGAACGGGGTGACGTCCTCGACCCACGGCCGCGACCTGACCGACTCGATCCGCTCGGGCAGCGCCCCGACCAGCAGCGTGAAGCCGCGCAGGGTGCCGTGGACGGTCGCACCGGACTCGGCCAGCTCGCGCATCCACTCCGGAGCGGGCGGACCGGCCAGCTTGACCAGGAAGTACGCGGTGCGCCCGGGCGGCGGCTCGACCGGCGCCGACTGCTGCGCGGCCACGGCCGCGCCGAACGCGAACCTCGCGCCGGTGACCTGCACCGGCGAATCCTCGACAGGAGAGGACTCGATGCCCTGCTCGACCAGGCGCGCGGCCTGAGCGTCGGTGCAGCGCACCAGCATCGTGTCCGGATACTCGGCCAGGACCTCGGCCCCGATGTCCCGAACGACCGCGGTCTGGCCGCGATCGCGAAGCGTCACCAGTCGTCTGCTCGCCATGGGGGTGCCTCCCGGAGATGGGGCCGGCGGCACACGGGCTGAGCCGCCCTTAACAGGAGGTTACCGCCTGGCGACATAAAGTGGAGTACCCGGTCCGGGCGAATCACCCCGCCGGGAAGCGGATGATCCTGTCGTCGCCGTCGCGCACCTCGCCGCGTCCGTCCGTGTTGGACGTGGTCAGCCACAGCGCCCCGTCGGGCGCGACCGCCACGGTCCGCAGCCGCCCGTACTCGCCCTCGAACCTGGACGCGGGCTCGCCGACCGTGCCGTCGCCGTTCAGCGGGACCGTCCACAGTCGGGCCCCGCGCAGCGCCGCCATGTAGAGCACGTCCCCGGCGATCGCGATCCCCGACGGCGATGCCTCCTCGACCGGCCAGGTCAGCAGCGGATCGGTGAACCGCCCGTCGTCGGTGCCGCCCTCGCCTTCGACCTCGGGCCAGCCGTAGTTGTTCCCCGCCTCGATCAGGTTCAGCTCGTCGAGGGCGTTCTGCCCGAACTCGCTGGCGTACAGTCGCCCGTCGGCGTCCCAGGCCAGCCCCTGGACGTTGCGGTGCCCCAGCGTCCACACCGGAGAACCCTCGGTCGGGTTCCCCTCGGCGGCGTCGCCTTCGGAGGTCAGACGCAGGATCTTGCCGTTGGGGCTGTTCTCGTCCTGCGAGAGCGAGGTGTCCCCGGCGTCGCCGGTGGCGGCGTAGAGCATCGAGTCGGGACCGAAGGCGATCCGGCCGCCGTTGTGGTTCCCGGCCGCAGCGATGCCGGTGAACACCGACTCCTGCTCCTCGCCGAGCCGGAACCGCACGATCCGGTTGTCGCCCTCGTCGGAGGCGAAATAGGCGTAGACCAGCTCGTCCGCCTCGTAGTCCGGCGAGACCGCCAGACCGAGCAGGCCGCCCTCGCCCTCGGCGCGCACACCCTCGATCCGCTGCACCTGCTCGGGACCGGAACCGTCGAGGCCGACGCGCAGGATGTCGGCGGTGCCGCGCTCGGACACCAGCGCCGAGCCGTCGGGCAGGAACGCCAGCCCCCACGGCACGGCCAGCCCCCGGACCAGCTCCTGCCCGCCGTCGAGGTCCGGCGCGCCGGTCGGGTCGCTCGCGCTCGGGGACGGCTCGACCGGCGTGGGGCTGCTGGTCGGCTCGGCCCCGCCCTGGTCGTCATCGGCGCATCCGGCGGCGGTGAGGGCCAGCAGCCCGCCGAGGACGGTGCGGCGGCGCACTCCCGGGTCGATCGGTTTCATTCAGCGGCTCCAAGTCCGAGTGCGTCGTAGTCGAAAACGAGGTCGGCGCGGTCGCGCGACTTGCGGATGCGGCGGGCGTTCGGCTCGTCGACCGCCTCGATCCAGGCCCGGGTCTCCTCTGCCGACTTCCCGAAGGCCCGATGGCGGGCCGACAGCCGCTCCAGGCGCGGACCGTCGTCGGTCTCGCAGTACCAGACCTCGGTGAGCGCCTCGCGCACCGCCGGCCACGGCTCGCCCGAGTCCAGCAGGTAGTTCCCCTCGGTCACCACGACCTCGGCCTCCGGCCCGATCGGGATCGACCCGGCCACCGGCTCCTCGAGCCGCCGGTCGAACTCGGGGGCGTAGACGGTCGCACCGGTCTCGGCGGCCGCGCGGCGCAGCAGGGACAGATAGCCGCGGCCGTCGAAGGTGTCGATGGCGCCCTTGCGGTCCAGGCGGCCGAGCCGCCGCAGCGCCGCGTCGGCGAGGTGGAAGCCGTCCATCGGCACCTGCACCGCCCGCCGCCCGCCCGGGTCGAGCGCGGCCGCCAGCCAGCGGGCCACGGTCGACTTGCCCGCCCCCGGGCACCCGGCGATGCCGATCAGGACGCGGCCGCCGCCGCGCAGGGCCCCGACCCGCTCCAGCAGTGCGGCCTTGGAAGTCTCGAGGGTCTCCACACCCACGAACCTAGCCGACGACGATCAGCAGGTCGACTCGCGCACCCGCAACTCGAACGGCGCGAAGTACTCTCCAGTGGGGCGGCCGGGCTCGCCGATGCGGGCGATCACCAGCTCCACGGCCCTGTCGGCCATCCACCGGTGATCGGGAGCCACCGTCGACAGCGCCGGCACCATGTAGCGCGACTCCAGGATGTCGTCGAAGCCGATCAGGCGCACGTCCCCGGGCACGCGGATCCCGCGGTCGAACAGGCCCCGCAGCACCCCCTGCGCGACGGTGTCGGTCACCGCGACCACCCCGTCGAAGTCCAGGCCCGAGTCGGCCAGCCGGTGCGCCGCGGCCCGCCCCGACTCCAGGTCCATCGCCGCCAGCGTCAGCCGCAGGTCCGGGTCGGCGACCATGCCCTGCTCCTCGTGCGCCTCCAGGTAGCCCCGGTGGCGGCGGGTCTCGATGTTGATCCGGTCGAACACCGAGCCGGTCACGATCGCGATCCGCTCGCAGCCGCGGTCCATCAGGTGCAGCGTGGCGGCCTTCGAGCCCTCCTCGTTGGCCATCAGCACGTGGTCGAACTTCTTGCCGAACTCCTGCTCGCCCAGCAGCACGATCGGGAAATCGCCCTCGGGCGGACGGTACCGCTCCAAATCGAGACCGACCGCGCTGAGGATCAGGCCGTCGAACTGGAGCTTGTGGGACTGGGAGATCACGTCGCGCTCCCCGGCCGCGATCGCGCCGGTCTGCTCGACGGCGACGTGGAAGCCGTGCCGGTCGGCCGCCTCGATCACGTGGGCGGCGAGCTGGCTGAAATACGGCGGGGCGATCTCGGGGACGGCCAGGCCGATGACGCCGGTGCGCCCGGACTTGAGCACCCGCGCCGAGACGTTGAGGCGGTAACCGGAGTCGCGGATGGCCTCCAGGACGCGCTTGCGGACCCGGTCGCTCACCCCTCCCCGGTTGTTGACGACGTTGGAGACCGTCATCTTCGACACTCCGGCCAATTGGGCGACATCGCTCATCGTCACCGTGCCGCGCCCCACGTCTCATCCTCCAGCCTGTTAACACCCTGCAGATCGAGCCTACCGTCACCGATACCGACCCATCGGATCGCCGTGGTCGGGCGGGTGGAGATCCGCTAGGGTCCATTCGGCCGCGCCCGAGCACAGAACGGAGGCCGACAGGTGCTCGACCAGCTCTTCGAACCCCTCGGCGCCACCGTCCACGCCCACATCAGGGACCTCGACGACGGCCGGAGCCTGGGAGAGCGCGAACACGAGCCGGTCATCCTCGTCTCGGTCATCAAGATCTTCATCGCCTGGGAGTTCAGCCGCCAGGTCGAGCAGGGCCTGGTCGACCCCGCCCAGACGGTCAAGGCCACCGCCGCCGACCGGCTCGGCGGGACCGGACTGTCCGGGTTCCGGCACGACGCGGTCCTCAGCCTCGGCGACCTGGTGCAGCTGATGATGGAGGTCTCGGACAACACCGCCGCCGACCTGGTCGTGAGGCACCTCGGCGCCGGATCGATCCGGCGCCTGCCGGCCGGCCTCGGACTCGACGGCACCCGCCTGGTCGGCAGCCCCAGGACCATTCTGGAGGAAGTGGCCCGCGACCTCGACATCGCCGACCTCGAAGCGCTCGCCCACGTCCTCGCCGGCGGTGCGGTCACCTCCGAGGAGCTGCGGCGGACCAGCGCCTGGGACACCGACCGCACCAACGTCTCCACCCCCGCCGACCTGACCGCGTTCCTCGACATGATCTGGAACGGCCCCGAACCGACCCGCGGCGAGATGCGGCACTGGATGGGCCGCCAGCTCACCGGCGGGCGGCTCGCCCGCCTCGCGCCCAGCGAGGTCGTGACCTTCGGCCGCTCGGGCACCCTGCCCGGATGGCTCAACGAGATCGCCGTCTGGGAATGGCCCGACGGCCGCCGCCACGCGCTCGCCGTGTTCGCCAAGACCGGCCGCCGCAACTTCCGCGAGGTCGAGCGGGCCATGAGCCGGGCCGCGCTGCTGCTGACCGAGCGGCTCGGTCAGTAGATCTCCGACCAGGGCCGCGGCGGCTCCGGGCGCTCCTCGGAGGCGGCCCGGGCCACCAGCACCCGCATCCGCCGGTAGCGTTTGAGCAGCTCGGGGGCCTCGCGCATGAGCGTGTGCCCGGCCGCGGTCAGGGACACCTGCTTGCCGCCGCGGTCGAACAGCTCGGCCCCGAGCTCCTTCTCCAGCCGCTTGATGCGCTGGCTCAGCGGCGGCTGCTCCATGCCCAGACGCTCTGCCGCCCTGCCGAAGTGACGTTCCTCACCAACCGCCAGGAAGCACTCCAAGTGCCGCATGATGTCCATGCGGGGACGATATCAATCCCCATATGGACCCCGGTCAGCGTTGATATTGGACGAAACCGGGTCTCCGCGGCTTGACTGAGCCCATGACCGAACACGAGGAACAACGGCGGCGGACACCGGGCCGCCTCACCAGGCGGCGGCTGGGCATCACCGCCGGGGCCGGCGTCGCGGCCGCGGCCGGAGGCAAGGTCGCGGTCGACGCGGCCTTCGCCGACTCGGACACCGAGAACCCCACCGGCGGCGTCCGCCTCCGCTGGCTCGGCACCAACGCCTGGGAGTTCAAGACCGAGACGGCCACCGTGCTCATCGACCCGTGGGTCAGCCGGTTCCCGACCGGCGCCTACTCCTCCGGCGGCGCCGATCCCGACACCCGGATCGAGGTCCACGAGGACGTGATCGACGAGCACCTTCCCGAGGCCGACTGCATCCTGGTCACCCACGGCCACTGGGACCACATCGCCGACGTCCCCTACCTCGCCAGGCGGACCGGCGCTACCGTGCTGGGCACCGAGACGCATCTGAACCTGATGCGCGCCATGGACGCGCCCGAAGAACAGCTCGGCCAAGTCAAGGGAGGCGAGTACTACCAGTTCGACGGGTTCACCGTCGAGGTGTTCCGCTCCACCCACTCGGCCGGCGGCGAGCACAAGCGGATCGTCTTCGGCGGCACCACCACCGAGGCTCCGAAGCGCCCCAAGAGGATCAAGGACCTCATCGAGGGCGGAAGCCTGACCTACCTGATCGACTTCGGCGGCGTCTCCTTCTTCAACGCCGGCTCGGCGAACTTCCTCGACCGTGAGATCGAGGGCATCCGCCCCACGGTCCTGTTCGTGCAGCCCGGCGGCGGCCACACCCCCGACTACGTCGGACGGATGCTGGAGGCCACCGGCCATCCGCCCTATGTGGTCCTGACCCACTGGGACGACTTCGACGAGCCCCTGACCGAGCCGGCCGTGCCCGGCCTGGACTGGGAGCCCGTGCGCGACCGCGTGGCCGAGGCCAGCCCCGACTCGGAGTTCATCGTCATCGACCACCTGGAGAGCCATGACTTCTGAGATCACCGTCCGCTGGCTGGGGACCAACGCCTGGGAGATCGAGCGGGACGGCGCGACCGTCCTGGTCGACCCGTGGGTGACCCGCTTCGAGACCGGCGCGCCGAAGGGCTCGGACTGGAACCGGGAGGCGCCCCTGGTCATCGACGAGGAGGCCGTGGACGAGCACATCGGCGCGGCCGACTGCATCCTGGTCACCCACGGCCACTGGGACCACATCACCGACATCCCGTACGTCGCCGCCAAGACCGGTGCGACCGTGCTGGGCACCGAGACCCACCTGAACCTCCTGCGCGCCATGGACACCCCCGAAGAACAGCTCGGA
>NZ_JAELXW010000073.1 GCF_016428645.1 Glycomyces salinus
ACCGACATCCCGTACGTCGCCGCCAAGACCGGTGCGACCGTGCTGGGCACCGAGACCCACCTGAACCTCCTGCGCGCCATGGACACCCCCGAAGAACAGCTCGGACAGGTCGAGGGCGGCGAGCTGTACCGGTTCGACGGCTTCACCGTCGAAGTCCTGGAGGCCCACCACAACGTCAGCGGCCGACACAAGACGCTCCTGTTCGCCGGCAGCCGCGTAGGCGAGGTCCCGAAGCGCCCCAAGGTAGTGAAGGACCTGGTCGAGGGCGGCAGCCTGGCCTACCTGATCACCATGGGCGAGGCGACCCTGCTCATCGGCATCACCGGCGTCTTCCAAGAACGCGATCTCGCCGGACTCGAACCGACACTGCTGTTCATGCAGGCCGGAGTGGCCCCCGGCAGCGGCTACGAAGAACGCCTCCTCGACGTCACCGGCCACCCGCGCTACATCGTCCCGACCCACTGGGACGACTACGAGGAACCCCTGACCGAACCGGCCGTAGACTGGCTAGGCGCCCACGACCTGGCAGAACGCATAGCCGACCTGAGCCCGGACACCGAATTCATCCTCCTCGACCACCTGGAGTCCTTCTCCTTCGAAGCGTAAACGGATTGCGGTCACAGGGGCGGCCGCCGATACTCGATCGATGCAGCTACCGCCGATACCCGACGACATCCGCAGGCAAGTCCTCGAATGGTCGGGTGACGACGGTCGGCAATGGCTGGACTCGGTTCCCGGCACCGCGGAGCGGCTGGTCGACCAGTGGGGACTCGCCCCCACCGGCGGGCCGTTCGAGGGCGGCACCCACTCGTACGTCCTCCCCGTCGATCGCGACGGCGAAGACGCGGTGCTCAAGGTGATCTACCGCGATGAGGAGAACGCCGCCGAACCGACCGCGCTGCGCGACTATGACGGCGACGGCGCGGTCCGACTCTACGAGTACGAGGCAGAGACCGGCGCGATGCTCCTGGAGCGGGTCATGCCCGGCACTGAGCTGCTCGAACACGACTTCGGCCCCGAGGACGATCGGGCCACCTGGCGGCGTCGCGTCGAGTCCGCCTGCGGCCTGTACCGGCGGCTGTGGCGCGCCCCCGGCCAGTCGGACGGATTCCCCGCCTACCCGCTGGCGACCGACCTGTTGGCAGACCTGGAGCGCCACTTCGAAAAGCTGGAATCGCCGTGGCGTGAACGAGGCCAGGACCTGTGCCGGACCCTGGCCGACCCCGGCGAGGTCGGCATCGCCAACCGCGACACGCACCTGGGCAACATCATCGCCTCCGACCGCGAACCCTGGCTGCTGATCGATCCCAAGCCGTACCTGGCAGAACGCGCCTTCGACGCAGGCTATTTCGTGTTCCGGCAACTCGAGTACGGCATCGCCCTCGGCACACCCGAACTGGTGCGGATCGTGGCCGAGAATCTGGGGGCCGACCGCGAGCGGGTCAAGGCATGGGCCGCGGTCCGCGCCCTCGCCGAAGCCGCCGAGGCGGGCCCGGGCGAGTACCACGACTCGTGTGCCGGGGTGGTCGCCGACATCGAGCGGGCCTGACCCGGTGCGTTAACCTTGCCCATGTGACATACACATTCTTCTTCCTGCTCGGCTAGCGCTCCGCCAGCCGACCCGAGGCCACGCCCGCGGCTGGCGATGTGGCGCGCGCAGACCGGCGCGCCAAGTCGCTCACCGGGGAAGTCAAGTCATGTCACGAAACCGCCAGAAGGCGGTGGGCTACGCCCTGCCCGAACTCCATCTCTTCGCCAGCACCGTCCACGGCCTCGAACCGATCGCCGCCGCCGAACTGACCGCGCGAGGCCACCGGGTGCTGGGCATCCGCAAACGCCAGGTCCTGGTGTCCTCGCCGCCCGAACTGGCCGACGACCGCCCGCGCACCATCGACGACCTGCTGATCCAGCTCGCGAGCGCACCCGATCCCGGACCGGTGAAGGCCGACCTGGCCGCGCTCCGGCTCGACGTGGAGCTGGAACCGATCCGGGCCGCCCTCGACGGCGGCGAGGCGACGCTCAGCGTCTCGGCCTCGATGATCGGCCGCCGCACCTACAACCGCTACGACCTTGAGGAGGCGATCGGCACGCACCTGGCTCGGCGCCTGGGAGCCCGCCTCGCCTCGCGGCGCGGCGGAGCGCGCCCGCCTGAAGGCGCGGTCGAGCTGCGCGCGACCCTCTCACCGGAGGGCCTGCTGCTGGGCCTGCGCGGGAGACGAGCGCCGCTGCACCGCCGAGAGTGGAGGAAGGCGACGATTCCGGGCAGCCTCCATCCGCCGGTCGCGGCGGCGATGGCCCGCCTGGCCGAGGTCGAGCCGGGGATGACGGTGCTCGATCCGTGCTGCGGGGCGGGCACGATCCTCATCGAGGCCGCCGAAGCCGAGCCGAGCGTCCGCTACCTCGGCTCCGACCGGGACCCGGAGGCGCTGGACGCCGCAGCCCGCAACGCCGACGGCCGCCGGCAGATCGAATGGCAGCGAGCCGACGCGGCCGAGTTGCCGCTGCCGACAGGCTCGGTGGACCGGATGGTCACGAATCCGGCCTGGGGCCGCCAGGTCCGCGCCGACACACCGTTCCAGGCGCTCCTGGACGAGTGGAAGCGCGTCCTGACCCCCGGCGGGCGCCTGGTGTGCCTGCTGCCTCCGGAACTCCCGTCCTGGGTGGAAGACGCGGGCTGGACGGTGGAAAAGACCGTCCAGGTGAGCGTCTCGGGCCGCCACCCGCTCATCGCCGTCGCCGAGAAGAGGAGCTGACGCCGGACACGAGAGATCCGGGTTGTGGCCGCATTCCCGGCAAGCGGCCACAACCCGGCGCGCTCAATGAGGCGTCCTATTCATTGCGGCGACTCGACGGGCGGGTCAGGCGACGAAACGGAGGCCCCATGGCAGACCGAAAGCGGCCCAGACCAGGGACGATCACGGCCGTGATGTGGCCGCAGCACCTCACCGCCGTCTCCGTGATCCTGGCTGCGCTCGGCTTCCTCATCGTCAAGGAGACGGTGCGGACCGAGGCCGAGAGGCAGATCCTGAACCACCCCGGTCTGCGGTCCGACTCCGATGTGGTCGCCTCCGAGATCGGCTGGATCATCCGGGCTTCGTTCGAGGCCATGGCGGGCTTCTACGTCATCCTGGCGCTGATCTATGTGGCCCTGGGCCTGCTCAACCGCAGGGACGACCGGACCGGCCGCGTCCTCACCTGGTACCTGGCCGGGTTCGGACTGTTCTGCTGCACCCCGGCCAGCCTGCTGAGCAGACTGACCGCGATCGGCACCGGCAGGTCGCTCATTCCCAAGGACCAAGGGGGCCTGGACTACCGCGGCGAAGCCGACGAGCTGGTCCGCGAGGCGACTCCCGTCTGGGTGACCGCCCTGGACTGGCTCTCGGTCCTGATGCTCACGGGCGGCTCGCTGCTGATCCTCGTCCTCCTGATCCTCCGAGTCGCGAACGAGCACTCCCGCAAGAACGGGTTCGGCGTTCCGCCGGAGTCGCCAAGGTGACCTCCGGTCGGAGGCATCGCCTTGACGGTCGCTCGAATCGATTGTGTGGCCAGATCCGGTGCAGGTTTCGCTTGGTGGTTCATCGCCGGGTTGTTCGCTCTCCTTTCGGTGCTGGTCCCGGACACAATGGTCGTGCCGCCCGTGTGCGGGCAGCGGCCACCGGGGGCCGGGCGCTGGTGGTGGCGGTGTGGCACGCGGTGCCCGTGACCGGGTCGTTCGGCGTGGGGCCGCCGGGTGCGTGCACCGTCCCCGCGCTCCGGTGGGACCGGTGCGCGCGCT
>NZ_JAELXW010000074.1 GCF_016428645.1 Glycomyces salinus
TACTGGGCGATCAGATCCTCCGGCGTCACACACTGCACCTCAGGGTCGTACGGTGAGGCCACCGGCTTCCGGTAGGGAGTGGCCGCGTACAGCCGCATCGCCGCCGTCCGGCCCAGGGCCCGGACCGCGAACGCGACCTGATCGATCCGCGCCGCCCCCGACACGGCGGCTTCGGTGAGGACACGGAACTTGCGGGCGCCTCGGGCAATCGCGGCCAGGTCGGCGGCGGTCTTGTGGTGGAAGTCGAACTTGGCGACCAGCCAGTCCCGCAGGGCCGAGAACCCGTCGACATCACGATGGATCTTCCAGGCCTGGGCCTTGATGACTTGGGCGAGCACTCGGGCGTGGAAGGCGTTGATGGCCGCAGCCGCCGCATCCAGGTCGGTGCGGATCTCCCTGGCGGTCTCACTCCGCTCTACCGGGTTCAGCTTCGCTGCCATGTCCACACCTCCCCGATCCGATCCTTCGATCGCCTGGTCTGTTTCCGTCCGGTTGTGCTACATCAATGGTGACAGCCGAACCAGCGCTTGCCATCACCCGCAGGGTTGGAGAAGACTCATGTTCACCGCCCGGGACCGGTGGCGTCCCAAGCGATCCACGCCCGACGCCGCACACGCCCGACAGAAGACGAACCTCCCTCGCGGCAACCCGGGGTCACTCGGCCCGAGACACGCCGCAGACACCAGCCCTCCACACACCTCACCGTCGCTGATCGCCTGAAGTCGGGCCCTCTGCCGTCCCGGCCACGGAAAGAGTGCCCGAGCGGTGTCGTCGCTCGATTGAAGGCTGGGCCGGTCGGGCCCGAGCTCAGCTTCCGGTAAGCACCAGCCTGTCCCCATCGTGCCGCGGGGACGGGGGACAATCAGGGCGTGAACGCCTTCGCGGTGCGCGTGCGGTTCGCGCCCCGGGTGATCAATCTCGTCGCCGGGGTGCCGATGGGGCTTGCCGTGACGATGCTGATCATAGGATTGGCCAGCAGAACTCCGGTGTACATCCTCTCGGCGCCGCTGCTGATCGCCAGCATCGTGATCTGGGCTCTGCTGACCGGCGGTGTGCTTCCGTGCCTGGTCGTCACGGCCTGGGAAGTGGCGAACTATTCGATCCTCTTGAACTCGTTCGTGCCTCCCCGTTGGCGGTATCCGCTGGCTCCGGGTGATGCGTTGGTGGTGACGAGCGAAGCATTGTTCATCTGGTGGTTCTGGGGCAAGCGTTATAAGCAAGTCGACGTCGACCCGCGATGGGTGAACTCACAAGACTGGGCCAGACTGCGGGATTGGGCGGCATCGATCTGGCCTCAACCGCCGGAATACACCCACCGCAGCTCCATAATCGAATAGCGACCAGCAGCGGGCTCGGCATCCGGAACGAAAGGTTGTCGTCGCTCACCGGCGGCTTCACCACTTCGCAGCGCCGCAGCAGCGGGCCCAGCTCGGCGATCACCACTTCGGACTCCATCCGGGACAGCTGACTGCCCAGGCACCGGTGCGCGCCCGCGCCGAAGGCCAGGTGCCTGCGCGAGCCCTTCTGCCCGGGGACCATCCGGTGCGGGCATTCGGCCACGCCCTCGTCCGCGCCCGCCGCCGTCAGCCAGACCAGGATCGATTCCCCGGCCTTCACCGGGAGCCCGCCGATCTCGGTGTCCACCGCCGCGACCCTGCGCCAGGAGGTGATCGAGGAATGGAGCCGCAGCCCCTCCTCGACTACCGCCGCGGGGCGGGCGTCCAGGAGCTCGGGGCGTTCGATGAGCTGGTGCGCCAAGACCGTGAGGAACTGCGAGGTCGTCTCCTGCCCGGCCACCAGCAGGAAGAACAGCGCCGCCGTCGCGGCCTCCTCGCCCTCCCGGTCGCGCACCGCCCCCAACGTGCTGCTCGCGTTCGCCGTGTAAGAACGCAGCAGCCGGTGGT
Source organism: Glycomyces salinus (assembly GCF_016428645.1). Classification (GTDB taxonomy): domain Bacteria; phylum Actinomycetota; class Actinomycetes; order Mycobacteriales; family Micromonosporaceae; genus Glycomyces; species Glycomyces salinus. The sequence continues at coordinate 1,905 of NZ_JAELXW010000074.1, forward strand.
AGGGGCCCACGATCCCGGCGAGCTCGAGCTGGCGCTCCGGTCCCGGTCGGCCCCAGAAGAGTTCCAGCGCCGCCCTTGAGAACCGCTTCACCTCACCGGCCTCCCCGAGTTCGAGGCCCATCAGCCTCGACAGCGCCGCCAGGGGGATCTGCGAGGAGACCGCCGAGTCCAGGTCCACCGGCTCGCCCTGCCGCAGCCGCCAGGCCACCGCGCCGACCGTCCGACGCACCAGGCCCGTCAGCCACGGCCGCAGCGCCTCCACCTTGGACGGCTCGAAGACCTCGCCGAAGAGCGACCGGATGCGCTCGTGGCTGTCGGAGCCGTTGTTCGCCAGCGTCGGCGGCAGCCGGAAGCGGTGCCGGGTCAGCTCCCGCAGCGCCGCCGCCGGTATCGGCGTTATCGCGTCCAGGGCGTTGGCCGGGGAGAACCGCTCGGCATCGGCCAGTACCCGCTTCGCCAACCGGTGCTCGGCGACCACCACCTGCCCATCCTGGCGGAACACGCCCGAGGCGGGGTGGGAATGTTTCCACAGCTCGAACAGCACGCGCGCAGCGTACCTCGCCCGCGAGCGCGAGCCTCGCTCACGGTAATCTGCAATCAGCCTCCCGACGAGCCCGCACAGAAGGAGCCAGTCCCTTGCAGGAGTTCTCCTCCCAAGCCGCTTACGACCGGGGCGAGGCCGTGTGCGTCATCGGTGCCGGAGCCTCCGGCCTCATCGCGGTCAAGAACTTGCGCGAGAACGGCTTCGAGGTCGACTGCTACGAGCGCGACACCGTGCTGGGCGGCCTGTGGAACCCCTCGAACCAGCACAGTCCGCTGTACCCGAACACGCACCTGGTGACCTCGCGTTCGCAGACGGAGATCCCAGACTTCCCGATGCCGGACCACTGGCCCGACTACCCCTCGTCCGCGCAGATGCTCGAGTACCTCCAGAGCTATGCCTCGCATTTCGGCCTCGCCGAGCACATCTGGTACGGCTCGGAGATCTCGCACATCGAGTCGGTCGACGGCGCGCGCTTCGAGGTCGTGGTCAAGCCCGCCGCCGGTTCGGCGGCGCGGCGGCTGCGCTACGCGGCCGTCATCGTCGCCACCGGCCACCACTGGGTGCCGAACCTGCCCTCCTACCCGGGGCAGGACCTGTTCCGCGGCACGGTGCTGCACTCCTCGCAGCTGGGGGACGGCTCGCGCCTGCGCGGCAAGTCGGTGCTGGTCGTCGGCGGCGGGAACTCCGGCGTCGACATCGCCTGCGAGGCCGCCGTCAGCGCCTCGCGCTGCGCCCACTCGGCGCGCCGCGGATACTGGTACCTGCCCAAGTACCTCGGCGGGGAGCCCTCGGACTACGCCCTGGCGCGGCTGCATTCGCGGCCGAAGTGGATGCGGCGGTTCCTGACCGACCGGCTGCTGAAGGGCCCGCGCCGACTGGCGGCGCGCATGGGCATGGACGAGCCCGACCACGCCCACACCGATGAGGAGCCGGTCCGCAACGGCCGCTACCTCGAGCACGTCGGGGACGGCTCGATCGAGCGCCGCCCCGAGATCGCCCGCTTCGAGGGCGGCGAGGTCGTGTTCGTCGACGGCACCGAGATGCGGCCCGATGTGGTCGTGCTCGCCACCGGCTTCCGGCCCAAGCTCGCCTGCGTGCCCGCCGAACTGCTGGGAGTCGACGATGATTCGCCCTACCCGCGCCTGATGGCCCGCATGTTCTCCCCGAAGGCCGAGACGCTCGCGGTCGCCGGTCTCGTCGAGTCGGGGGTGGGCGTGCTGCCGATCGTGCACTGGCAGACCCACGCGATCTCCCACTGGCTCACCATCCGCAAGGGCGACCCCGAGCGCGCCGCGAACTTCCGCCAGCAGGTGATCAGCGAGTCCGACCAGTACGCGGTCTCCTCCAGCGGGATCTCGCCGCGCCACCGCCTGGCCGTCGACGCCCAGGAGTACCTGGCCGGCCTGGGCCGCATCATCGACACTCTCGAACAGGAGCCTGTCAAGTGAGCCTGCAAGTCTGGGTCCGCCGCACCCGTTCCCCCGAGCCCGCCGCCGTCAAGCGCGAGGTGAACGTGCTCGAGCCGGCCGATCTGCTCGATGTGGACGCCAAGGACGACCCGGACGCCTCGCCGGTGCTGTGCTGCTCGGGCGAGCCGACCGGCGCGGCCGCGTTCGGGCCGCTGTGGCTCAAGCGCATCGCCGCCTCGGGCCGCTGCGCGGCTGCGGTCAGCGTCCGCGGCCAGGGCGGCACGCCCGCCGCGCCTGGCGGTGCCGAAGCGTATGCGCACGACGTGGTGCAGGCCGCGATCGGGATGCCGCGGCAGGCCGTGCTGATCGGCCACGGGACGGGCGCCGGCTGGTGCGCGCTGGCCGCGGCGCGGTATCCGGCCGCGGCGCTGGTGCTGGTGGCGCCCCGGAAGCTCCCCAAGCGACTGCCGCGGCCGGTGGGGGAGCCGCCGGTGATGTTCGCGGTCACCGAGGCCGAGGCGCAGTCCAAAGAGGCTCAGGCCGTGACCGCCGCCTACGGGATCTCGCCGCTGACCTTCCCCGGCGGTGCCGACGAGGTCTTCAAGGGCCAGAACGCCGAGGGCCTGCTGGACGCGATCCTGTCCTGGCTGAACCGCAAGGAGGATTAGACGATCGCGCCGTCGCCGTCGTCCTCGGACTGGTCGGGCCGCAGGCGGCTGATCAGGAGCCACACGCCGAGGACGAACACGACGATTCCGAGAGCGCGGCCGGTGCCGTCGCCCAGCGGCGCGATGCCGGGGCGGACGAACAGGAGCAGCCCGCCGAGGAGGAACAGCACGCCGCCGACGGCCTGCAGACTCGGCCAGGGCAGCGGCGGCGGGTCGGGCGGGACGTAGTCCTCTTCGTCCTCGTCCTCGGGCAGTTCGGCGTCCCACAGTTCGAGGAGGGTCGGTTCGTCCTGTTCGTCCTTGGGCGGCGGCGGTGACGCCGGCTCGGGGATCTCGGCGGACTGCCCGGTGTCGAGGTCGCGGATGAGCTCGTTGAACCGCCGGTCGACGTCCTCGGGGCGCATCTCGCCGCCGTCGGGCTCCGGATCTTCCTCGTGTCCGCGTTCGGTCATTCGGCACCTCGGGTGTTCGCCAACTGCCTGTTCATGAACTCGACGCTTCCGGAGAACACAATCTCGGCGTCGTAGTCGAGGGTCGCGACGTGGTAGCTGCGCTGCAGGACGGTCGACTCGACGTCCTTGGAGCGCACCCCGGCGCGGACGACGGCGCTGTTGCGCGGGTCGACGACGTGGTCGACGGCGCTGGTGAAGATGCGGATGGGGACGGTGACGCGCGGCAGGTCGGCGCGGGTGGTCTTCCACAGCTGCCTCGCCGAGGCGAACGCGGCCAGCGGGGTCCGGTCGCTGGTCTTCTCGCGCACGTCGGGCTTGGCCAGGTCAGAGCCGATCGAGCCGACCGCCGGAAGCACGTAGCGGAGCGCGGGGGCCAGGAAGCCGCGCGGGTTGCTGTCGTAGATCGCCGGGTTGACCAGGACCAGTCCGCCCAGGTCGGCGCCGCGCAGCTCGGCCAGGCGCAGCACGAGCGAGCCGCCCATCGACAGGCCGCCGGCGAAGACGGGCCTGCCGAACGCGAGGGCCTTGTCCAGGTGGCGTTCGACCTCGCCGTACCACTGCGGCCAGCGGGTCTTGGCCAGTTCGCGCCACGGCAGGCCGTGACCGGGCAGCAGCGGGGCGACGACGTTGAATCCGGCGTCGCGCAGGTGCTCGCCCCAGGGGCGCATGCTGTCGGGATCGCTGGTGAAGCCGTGGCACAGCAGCATCGTGGCCTCGGCGTCGGGGCCGAGGTCGAAGGTGAACGCCTCGGATTGTTCTGCCACTGCGCCTCCTGTCCGTGCGGATGCCGCCCGCCAATTCTCGCACGTCCGACCCCGCGGCGGCGAATGCGCACCCGACGCCCGCAGGGGTATTGAGTACTACCGATACGCTTGTGGCTGTGTTCTATACGGTGTTGCGCTACACGCTGGGGCCGTTGCTGTGGGTTATCTGGCGCCCCCGCGTCGAGGGCCTGCACTACGTGCCCGACCAGGGGGCGGCGATCCTCGCCAGCAACCATCTGTCGTTCTCGGACTCGTTCTTCCTGCCGCTGGTGATCCGGAAGCGGCCGATCACCTTCATCGCCAAGGAGGAGTACTTCACCGGGACGGGCCTCAAGGGCCGGCTCAGCCGGGCCTTCTTCACCGGGGTCGGGGCGATCCCGGTCGACCGCACCGGCGGGGACGCGGCGAACTTGGCGCTGCTGACCGGGCTGCGGGTGCTGAAGGAGGGGCGCCTGTTCGGGATCTACCCGGAGGGGACGCGTTCGCCGGACGGGCGGCTGTACCGCGGCAAGACCGGGGTGGCGCGTTTGTCGCTCCAGACCGGGGCGCCGGTGATCCCGGTGGCGATGCTCAACACCGGCCGGTTGCAGCCGATCGGCAGGCGGCTGCCGAAGATCGGGCGGGTGCGCATCCGCATCGGGCCGCCGTTGGACTTCGCCCGCTTCAAAGGGCTGGTGGGCGACCGCACGGTCGAGCGCGCGGTGACCGACGAGGTCATGGACGCGCTGCGGGAGCTGTCCGGGCAGGACTACGTCGACGAGTACGCAGCGAAGGTCAAGGACCGGGAAGCCTAGGGTCCGTTCAAGCGTTTGCCTCGGTGCTCAGCGTTCGGCCCATGAACGCGCGCATGGTTCGGCTCCGCCGCTGCGCTCATTGTTCGGCTCCGCCGAATCCTGCGCGGCGGCGCAGCGCCGGGAGGTCGACCACCACGATCTTGCGGCCCTCGGTGCGCAGCCAGCCGCGGTTGGCGAAGATCCCGATCGCCTGGTTGACGCTCTGGCGCGAGCCGCCGGCCATCTCGGCCAGCTGGGTCTGGTTGAGTTCGATCGTGGTCATGGGGGAGGAGTGCTGCTCGGCCAGGCGCACCAGAGTCTTGGCGACCCTCCCGGGCAGGTCCAGGAAGACGTGGTCGGAGGACTGCTCGGTGAGCCGCCGGACGATGACGCCCATCGAGCGCATCACCGAGTCCAGCATCTTGGGGCTGCCGTGGACCAGCTCGAGGAACGACGAGCGGGCCAGCGCCAGCGCGGTGGTGTCCTCCAGGGCCTCGGCCGAGGCCGAACGGGGAGACCCGTCAAGCAGCGATACCTCGCCGAGCACCTCGGGCGCGCGGGCGACGTGCAGCATCGCGCGCTCGCCGGTGGCGGCGGTGCGGAAGACGCTGACCGCCCCCGAGCGGATCATGATCAGCGACTCGCCCGGTTCCCCCTCGAAGAACAGCAGGCGGCCGCGGCGGTAGTGGCGGGGTACCGCCACGTCCGCGATCCTGCGCCGGGCCTGTGGGTCGAGGCCGGCGAACATGGCGACGCCTGCAAGCGGGTCTTCAGATGGGTTTGCACCCATAGTTCTTCCCCCTTCGGTGGGACCGATCCGCGGGTTCCCTCCGATGATCGCTGTCTTTTCCGTCGTTGTGAAGGGCTTGGTGTCGGAAACTTCACGCTCCGTTGGCGCGTGTGTCCGCTCGCGCTTCGTGTCGCTCGCCCGGATGTACGATCGACTCTACGAATTTTATAGTCCAATGTCCGGTATCGGGGTTCATGACGCTCGAATGCGTGGTCGGATACCGGCTCACAGATCGTATGGCGTAGCGTCGAGCTCAGACCGGCGACATACGGGCGCGGGCCGAGAAGGGCCGAACGAACCGCCCGTGATCCTACGAAAGGCCGAGTGTGGCGTACCGATACTTCTACGACTGCGAGTTCATCGAGGACGGTCGCGTCATCGACCTGGTCTCCATCGCGGTCGTAGACGAGCACGGTCGGGAATACTACGCCGTCTCAACGGAGTTCGACCCGTCGCGGGCGATCGAATGGGTGCGCCGGAACGTGCTCGACAAACTCCCGGCCCCGGCCAGTTCCCTGTGGAAGGACCGCGCCGCGATCCGCGACGAGCTCTACGAGTTCCTGGTCGCGCCGGTCCGCAAGAAGACCGGCTCGCACCCGGGGGAGCGGATCGAGCTGTGGGCCTGGTACGGCGCCTACGACCACGTCGTGTTCGCCCAGTTGTGGGGCACGATGCCGGACCTGCCGCGGGTGCTGCCGCGCATGACCAAGGACCTGCGGCAACGCTGGGACGACCTGGGCCGCCCGGCGCTGCCGGTGGCCGACGACGCCGACCTCCACGACGCCCTCGGCGACGCCAGGCTCAATCTCGACCGGTGGCGGGCGCTGGAGGCGGCCCGCAGTGACCTGCAACTGCCGAGATAAAGTGACCTGAGTTTCGGCAATGAGGCCGCCCAGTTAAAAGTTCTCATTTCTAGGGAGTACGACGCATGCGCATTGGCGTGCTCACCGGCGGCGGAGACTGCCCCGGTCTCAACGCGGTCATCCGTGCCGCGGTCCGCAAAGGCACCAACGAATACGGCCACGAATTCGTGGGCTTCCGCTACGGATGGAAGGGCCCGATCGAGGGCATCACCCAGGAGCTGAACTGGGACACCGTCGAGAACATCCTCGACCAGGGCGGCACCATTCTCCACTCCTCGCGCACCAACCCCTACAAGATCGAGGGCGGCGTCGAGGCCATCAAGAAGAACATGGCCGAGCTCGGCGTCGACGCCCTGATCGCCATCGGCGGCGAGGACACGCTCGGCGTGGCCACCAAGCTGACCGCCGACGGCGTCAACTGCGTGGGCGTGCCGAAGACGATCGACAACGACCTGTCCGGCACCGACTACACCTTCGGCTTCGACACCGCCGTCAACATCGCCACCGAGGCGATCGACCGGCTGTGGACGACCGCCGAGTCCCACGACCGCTGCATCGTCGTGGAGGTCATGGGCCGCCACGCCGGCTGGATGACCCTGCACGCCGGCCTCGCCGGCGGCGCCAACGCGGTGCTCATCCCCGAGGTCGAGTTCGACATGCAGAAGGTCGCCGACTTCATCAAGGACCGCATGGACGCCGGCAAGTCCTCGATCGTGGCCGTCTCCGAGGGCGCGGTCGCCAAGGGCGGCGAGATGCAGCTCAAGGACGGCGAGGTCGACGCCTTCGGCCACGTCAAGCTCGGCGGCGTCGGCGACTGGGTCGCCGACGAGATCAAGAAGCGCACCGGCTCCGAGACCCGCGCGATCATCCTCGGCCACCTCCAGCGCGGCGGCGCCCCGACCGCGTTCGACCGCGTCCTGGCCACCCGCCTCGGCCTGGAGGCGGCCTCGGCCGTCCAGGAGGGCGACTTCGGCAAGATGATGGCGCTGCGCGGCACCGACATCGTGCGAATCCCGATCCACGAGGGCACCGACGTGCTCAAGACCGTCCCGGTCGAGCGCTACGCCGAGGCCGAGGTGTTCTTCGGCGCCTAGGCCCCGTTCGGCGGAAAACCGGCGCGAAAGCCACAACCGCGGGCACGTCTCACTCGTTGGTGGGACGTGCCCGCGGCATTCATAGTGGAAATCGGAAAGCTCCCGCAGCTGACCGATTTCTCGTTTCACAAGACCCTGCTCGACGTCGACTTCGACGGACTCCCGGTGACGGGCCTCGACGCCGACTTCTACCGCCGACCGGTCGGCGACCGGCTGCTCAGCGTCGGCGTGTACCGGCTGGCCGGCGCCGAGACCCATCGGGCCTGGGGCTGGGTGGGCGAGCCGCACTGCTCCTGGCACGCCTACTGGAACCCCGAGGCGGGGCGCTTCGACGGCCCCTTCCCCGGCTGCCCCGAGCTGCGTCCACTGCACGCGGACGGGAAGGTGTACGCCTTCGAGCTAGGTTCGGGACGCCTGCGCCGCCGCCATCTTGTCGGAGCGGGCCGCCAGGCGCGTGTACGCGATGGCCGAGACGGTGATCGCGAGGCCGATCGCCAGCCCGTAGCCCTTGAACGTGTGTGAGGCCGCCGGGACGAACGCCAGGATCGCCACCGGCACCTGCACCAGGCCGATCAGGCCCGCCAGCAGCCACTTGCTGCGCCCGGCCCCCCACAGCAGCGCGGTCCAGATCGGGGCCGCCACGATCGCGATGCTGGCAATGTCCAGGAACGCGTGGAGCACCGGATTGGCGACCCGGTCGTGTTGGAACGCCATCGCCGGGCTCGCCGTGGCGACGAGAACGGCGGCGACTGTCGTTACGAAGGCGAGACGACGAGTCATGCCAGACCTCCTAGGAGTAGCGAGTCCTTGACGCTACTCCCGGTAGTCGGCGATGTCTGTCAGGTATTTTGCAGTTCGGCCGCTTCCACGGTGTGCTTGAGCAGTAGCGCCGTCGTCACCGGGCCGACGCCGCCGGGCACCGGCGTCAGCCGCCCCGCCACCGCCGCGACCCGCTCGTAGTCCACGTCGCCGACCAGCCCGCCGTCTTCGGTCGGGTTGGTGCCGACGTCGATCACGGTCGCGCCGGGCTTCACGTGGTCCGGGCCGATCATCCGCGGCCGCCCGACCGCCGCCACCAGGATGTCGGCCTCGCGGCAGACCGAGGCCAGGTCCTCGGTGCGCGAATGGCAGACCGTGACCGTCGCCGACTCGGCCAGCAGCAGCAGCGCCGCGGGCTTGCCGACCACCGTCGAGCGGCCCACCACCACCGCGCGGGCCCCCTCCAGCGGCGCGCCCTCGCGCCGCAGCAGCTCCAGCACGGCCGCGCTGGTGGCCGGGGCCCAGGTCCGCAGGCCCGCGGCGAGGCGGCCGAGACTGTGCGGGTTGGCCCCGTCGATGTCCTTGTACGGGTCGATGTGGCCGCCGACCTCGGCGAGGGTCACGCCCTCCGGCAGCGGGGTCTGGCAGATGACGCCGTGGACGGCCGGGTCGGCCGACAGCTCCTGGAGCTTGGCGACGATCTCGTCCCGGCCCGGGTCCTGGAGCTGCTCGACGCGGCACTCCAGCCCCTCCTTCCGGGCGGCCTTCGCGATCGAGCGCACGTACCAGGCCGTGCCCTCGTCGTCGGTGGGCACGACCACCGCCAGCGCCGGGACCACACCGCGCCCCCGCAGTTTCTCGGCCGCCGCGGCGACCTCCTCGCGCAGGTGCTTTGCGACCGCGCGGCCGTCGATGTCGCTCATTGCCGGATCCTCTTCGCCACGGTCTGCATGATCGCCTCGGCCTGCGCCTTGGTCTGGAGCGCCTCGTTGAGCGCGCCGGCGAGGCGCTCGCGCTGGCCGGCGTCCTTGATGGAAGCGAGGTTGATGTCGACGTTCAGCGCCGCCGACTCGAGCGCGGACCTGGCGCTGGAGGCGGCCACGGCCACGTCGGAGAGCACGTTCGGGTTCGACCCGTCCAGGACTCGCCCGGCCACCTTGATGACCGCGGCGGCGTTGGCGGCGATCGCCAGCGGCACCTCGGCGGCCTCGACCAGGCCCCGCTGGATCGCCTCGGTGCGGGCGGCCTTCTCCTCGTCGGTGCCCTTGGGCAGCTTGTAGGCGGCCATGACCCCCGAGAACGCCTCGGCGTCGTCCTCGGCCAGAGCGAGCGCCTCGCCGCGGAGCCGCTCGGCCTCGGCCAGGGCCTCCCGCATGACCGCTTCGTGCTCGGCGAACTTCGGTTTCCCGATGGTCAGGTTGCACACCATGGACACCAGCGCCGCGCCGGTGGCCGCGTTCAGTCCCGCGGCGGCGCCGCCGCCCGGGGCGGGCTTGGCCGACGCCAGGTCGGCCAGCCATTCCTCAATAGTCGTCTTGCGCACCGGCTCAGCCTAGACTCGTCGCCAAAGGTGGGATGTCTCAGTTCGCGGATGGCGTGCCCGGGTTCACCCATTGACCCATTGAGACGGGGAAACATCTTGACATCCTGCCCTCCCTCAGGGGGGATTTCCGGCTAGCTCGCCGCGTGAGCGGTGAGGGTACGGGTGGGTTCCTGCTTCTGTCCCTTACGGGGGCTGCCAGATCCGCCAGGCACGCCTGGTCTTACGTCCTGTCCACAGGCGTTTACCGTCTCCGCCTGCCCGGCGGCGACCGTGTGGTCTCGTGCGAGGCGCCTGCCCTCACGCCTGATATTGAGTTCTGCGTTGCCGTCACGGTCATGCACCGCGCCGCACCCGCACGCCCACTCTCGGACCTTGAGGCCTTCGAGGCCCTTCGGCCCTGTCAGGGAACTGCACGCCGAGCACAGCTGGGTGGACGGGAAGCACCGGTCGACTTTCACGAATGTGCGGCCGGTGCGCACGGCCTTGGATTCGAGGAGTGTCAGGAACCGGCCGAGCGCGGCATCATGCACGCTCTTCGCGCCCCGGCCTCGGGCCAGGCCCTTCACGTTCAGGTCTTCGACAAAGATGCCTTGGTTCTCGGCAACGATCATCTTGACCTGTTTGTGGAGGAAATCATCCCGGCGATTGCGGATGTCCTCATGGGCCCGCGCGACCTTGATACGAGCCTTCGCCCGGTTCGCCGAGCCTTTCTCCTTGCGACAAAACTCCCGCTGCGCTTTCTTCAGCTTCCGCTCCATCTTGCGGAAGAACTTCGGAGACTCGATGGCCTTACCCCCGCGCAGCACCGCGAACGACTTCAGCCCCAGGTCGATCCCGGTCTCCGATGCGGCGTCCGGCAGCGGTTCGAGCAGGTCGGTGTCCGCATCGACCACGACCACGAAACTGGCGTAATACTTCCCTGTCGGGGTTTTGACGACCGTCACAGAGCTCGGCGCCGACGGCAGCTCGCGCGACCACGCGACCTTCAGCTCCCCGACCTTCGCCACAAACAGCCGACCATTCGATCGGAGGCTGAACCCGTTGCGCGTGTACCGGGCCGCCTGCCTGTGCGATCGACGTTTGAAGCGGGGCGGCCCCACCCTCGCTCCGACCCGCTTACGTTTGAGCGAGTCGAAGAAGTTCCTGTAGGCGCTGTGGCAGTCCCGTAGTGCCTGCTGCAACGGCACAGTCGACACCCCCGCGAGCCACATCCGCTCGGGAGTCCGTTTCGCCTCGGTGATCAGCCGTTTGTCGAGCTCCGCCGTCGAAGGGAACGGCAGCCCCTCCGCATGGGCGCGTCGGCGTGCCGCGACCGCATCATTGAACACCGTCCGTACACACCCGAACGTCCGCGCCAACGCGACCCGCTGCGGCGCGGTCGGATAGACCCGGTAAGTGTAACGAAGATGCACACCGAAAACATAACGCCTGAGTAGGACAATTCCTTCGTACCAATCTCACTCAGCGGGATTGCGAGACAGCGAGCAATCACTCCGGATATGCCGGCCTGAAGCCACGAGCATCCTCCGGGAAATCCGGTGATCGGGGACCGAAATGCCCGCGTAAGATAAGCGCGTGAAACGTCAATGGCATGATCTGCGCAATCCCGGACTCGTCCCCGTCGCCGCCGACGCGGAGGTGGCCGAACGCTATCAGCTCGACGCCTGGCGCGAACTGCCCCGGGAGCAGATGCCGCCGTGGCCCGACTACGACGAGGTCCAGGACGTGGCCGGCGTGCTCAACGCCGTGCCCCCCATCGTCGCCCCCTATGAGGTCGACCACCTGCGCGGCCTCCTCGCCGAGGTCTGCGAGGGCCGGGCGTTCCTCATGCAGGGCGGCGACTGCGCCGAGACCTTCATCGACAACACCGAGCACCACGTGCTGGCCAACATGCGCACGCTGCTGCAGATGGCGGTCGTGCTCACCTACGGCGCCTCGATGCCTGTGGTCAAGATCGGGCGCGTCGCCGGGCAGTACTCCAAGCCGCGCTCCAAACCGGTCGACGCGCTCGGCCTGCCGACCTACCGCGGCGACATGTTCAACTCCCTGGAGGCCACCGAAGAGGCCCGGGTGTGCGACCCGCAGCGGATGATCCGCGCCTACGCCAACGCGGCCGCGGCGATGAACATGCTCCGCGCCTACCTGCGCGGCGGACTGGCCGACCTCCAGGCCGTCCACGATTGGAACAAGGACTTCGTCCGCAACTCCGCGGCCGGTGAGCGCTACGAGGCGATCGGACGCGAGATCGACCGGGCGGTGCGGTTCATGGCCGCCTGCGGGGTCGAGGACGACGCCCTGCACACCGCCGAGGTCTTCGCCTCCCACGAGATGCTCGCCATCGAGTACGACCGGGCCATGACCCGGATCTTCGACGGCAGGGCCTATGCGCTGTCGGGCCACATGCTGTGGAACGGCGAGCGGACCCGCCAGCTGGGCGGGGCCCACATCGACTTCCTCTCGCGCGTGGCCAACCCGGTCGGCTGCAAGATCGGCCCGACCGCCAGCCCCGAGTGGGTGGTGGAGATGTGCGGCAAGCTCAACCCCGACAACGTGCCCGGCAAGCTGGTGGTCATCTCCCGCATGGGCCACAAGCAGGTCCGCACGGTGCTGCCGCCGATCATCGAGAAGGTCCGGGCCGCCGGCTGCAAGGTCGTCTGGCAGTGCGACCCGATGCACGGCAACACCTACGAGTCCGAGTCCGGGTACAAGACCCGCGCGTTCGACCAGGTCATCGACGAGGTCCTCGGCTTCTTCGAGGTGCACCGGGAGACCGGCACGCATCCCGGCGGCATCCACATCGAACTGACCGGTGAGGACGTCACCGAGTGCGTCGGCGGCGCCCAGGAGATCCGCGACGACCAGCTCGCGCACCGCTACGAGACCGCCTGCGACCCGCGCCTGAACACCCAGCAGTCGCTGGAGCTGGCCTTCCTGGTCGCAGAGATGTTGAGGCACTAGACAAATAGACTCGTGCGCATGAGCGCGCACGACCTGTTCCTGCTCGGCGGAGTGTTCCCCGGCGCGACGCCGGCGGAGTCGCTCCGCCGAATCGTCTCCTATGCCCGGACGGCCGAGGCCGCGGGCCTGGACGGCGCCTGGGTCGCCGAGCACCACTTCATCGAGTACGGCGCCAATCCCTCGGCGACGCTGATGGCCTCGCACCTGCTGGCCGCGACCGAGCGGATCCAGGTCGGCACGTCGGTGGCGGTCCTGTCCAACCGGCACCCGGTGGCCCTGGGGGAGGAGGCGGCGACCCTCGACGCGCTCGCGCCGGGCCGCTTCCGGCTCGGGGTCGGCCGGGGCGGGCCCTGGATCGACCTGGACGTCTTCGGCGGCGGCCTGGACCGCTTCGAGCGCGGCTTCGAGGAGGGCCTGCGGCTGCTGCTGCGGTGGCTGTCAGGGGAGAAGGAGGTCGCGCACGCCGGGGAGTTCTTCGACCTACTGCCAGTGCGGGTCATGCCGCCGGGGCAGGGCCGCCCGGTGTGGGTGGCGGCTACCGGCGAGGGCACGGCTCGGTTGGCCGGGCGGCTCGGGCAGCCGCTGCTGCTGGGCATGCACGCCTCCGACACCGACCACGTGGCGCTGCTGCGGGCCTGGGGCGAGGAGGCCGAGGCGGCCGGGTTCGATCCGGGCGCGGCCGAGCACGTCTCGGCCCACCTGGCGCAGGTCGCCGACGCCCCCGCGGAGGTCGAGCGGCTGCGGGCCTCGCTGACCGAGCTGCTCGAGAGAGGCGTCGGCCAGTACGTGAGTCTGAAACCGTCCGGGCGCGCGCGGGACCACGCGGCCTACGTGGACTGGATGATCGGACGGCACGCCGTCGGCGGCCCGGAGCACGTGGCCGAGCGCCTGGCCGCCTCGGCCGCGGCCACCGGCGTGTCGCGGCAGCTGCTGCTGGTCGAGGGGCTCGGTGAGGCCGGGGCGGTCCGCGAGAACATCGGCAGGCTCGGCGTAGCCCTGGGGGACGTCGGCTGATCCGGCCGTTACCGCGGCCGGCGCATCGCGTGATCGAGGGCGTCGAGCACGGTCGCGTCCCGGTGGGCGAAGCCGTTCTCCCGCAGCACGGCCGGGTCGATCTTCGCTCCGCGCAGGAGTTCGACGGCGGCCTCGCCGGCGACCAGGCGGGCGGCCCAGCCGGGGATGACCCACGGGGCGGGCCGGTGCAGGACCGCGGCCATGGACTTGGTGAACTCGCGGTTGGTCGCCGGGGTGGGGCCGACCATGTTGACCGGGCCGGAGACGTCGCTCTCCAGCAGGAAGACCGCGGCGGCGGTCCAGTCGCGCAGGGATATCCACGGCAGGTACTGGCGGCCGTCGCCGAAGCGGCCGCCGATGCACAGCTTGAACACCGGGGCGAGCTTGGCCAGCAGCGGGCTGCCCGGGCCCAGCACGTGGCCGGTGCGCAGGCGCACCACGCGGGCCCCGGCCTGCCGCGCGGCCTTGGTGGCCGTCTCCCAGGCCAGGCAGGTCTTGCCGAGGTAGTCGGCGGCGGCGGGAGTGGACTCGTCGACCTGGACGTTCGCGCGGTCGCCGTACCAGCCGATCGCCGAGGCGTTGAGCAGCGCCGGGGTTCCGGCGGCGGCGACCGCCTCGGCCAGGACGCGGGTCGGGATGACCCGGGAGGCCGCTATCCGCTTCTTGTACGCCTCGTTCCAGCGCCTGCCGGCGATCGGCACGCCGCACAGGTTCACCACGGCGTCGGCGCCGTCGAGGATGGCGGGGTCGAGCGCTTCCCGGTAGGGGTCCCACCGGATTTCGTTCTCCTCGTCGGGGCGGTGCCGCACCAGCCTGACGATGTCGTGGCCCTCCAGGGCGTCCATGAGGGCGGTGCCGAGGTAGCCGCTCGATCCGGCGATGACGATCCGCATGGATCCCACTGTATTGCCTCGGTGGGGAGTCGTGCTCCGCGTCCCGCTCAGAGGCGGTCGAGGGCGAGCACGCCCATGGGGACCTGCCATTCGACGCCGGCCCTGATCCCTTTGAGCAGGGAGCGCTGGAGGGTGTTGTCCTCGGGCAGGTCGGCGGCGGGCGTGGCGGGCACGGCGGCGAAGGCGAAGCGCCAGACGTCCTCGTGACCGTTGGTGCCCGGCTGGGAGGCGGGCCCCACCAGGTCGAACAGGGAGGCGAACCGCAGGATGTTGGACCGCTCGGGCAGCCAGTCGCGCAGTTGCGGGTCCAGCAGCCAGGAGGTGCAGGTGAACGTCGGCGCCTCGCGGCCCGCGAACCGCTCGGGGAAGACCCGGGGGAAGAATTCGACCGCCTGAGACACCGAATCGGCCACCGCCTCCGGGCTCAGCGGCCCGCCCTCGCCGCGGATGTGCATGCCGAGCAGGGGCTTGGACTCGGCGCCCTCGACGCAGAACTGGAGGCGGCCGAGCTGGTAGAGCGATCCGCGGAGGTGCCCGGTGAACCATCCGGCCACGTCGAGGCCGGCCCCGCCGTGCATGCGCCGGTTGAGCCGCAGCTTCTCGCCGATGTCGGCCAGGACCAGGTCCGAGGCGGCCCGGTCGAGTCCCCGCTCGCGGTGGAAGGCGTCCATGAGCGGCACGGCCGACAGCAGCGGGTACAGGCCGGCCAGGGGCTGCTCGGGCGGCGGCTTCGGCCATTGCAGCCACTTGAGGCCGCCCATGTCGGACTCGATGGTCCGGTAGAGCTCTTCGAGCAGGTCCGGCGGCGCCTGGTCGAGGGCCGCGGCGGCGGCCTCGGCGTCGTCGGGGTCGGCGCCGCAGCGCTCCAGGAGCATCAGGCGCACCTGTTCGGGTGTCAGAGAGGGCATCGTCACCGACCCATGTCACCACGGCGGGCCCCGCCTCGGCAAGGTCGGGTCGGTCACCTTAGTCTGGCGGCGTGCGACGGTTGTTCACGGCTCCGTGGATCGTCCTCCACTGCCTGGCGGTGGTGCTGACGATCGGCTTCGGCGCGCTGGGCTGGTGGCAGCTGGGCCGCGCCCAGCACGGCAACGCGATCAGCTGGGGCTACGCCTTCGAGTGGCCGCTGTTCGCCCTGTTCACGGTGGCGCTGTGGATCCGCCAGATGCGCCTCGAACTGCGCAAGGACGCGCCGCCCCGTCGCGACAGGCCCGAGCCTCCGCCGATGACCTCCCCGTTCGAGGAGGACATCCTGCGGGCCCGCCGGAACGACGCCGAGCTCAGCCTCAAGTCCAGCGACTCTATTCCAGGGAGCAGTACATGAACGCCGCGCTGAAGCGATTCCGCATCGTCGCCTGGATCGTCGGCACGTTCCTGATCGCGCTGATCTTCGTGGCGATGCCGGTGAAGTACTTCGGGGGCGACGACACGCTGGTGACCGTCATCAGCCCGATCCACGGCCTCTGCTACATGGTCTACCTGGTGCTCGGCTTCCACCTGGCCCAGCAGGCCGGTTGGGACTTCTGGCCGCGCACGCTCGGGCTGCTGCTGGGCGGGACGGTCCCGGTGGCCTCGTTCTTCGTGGAGCGCTGGGCGCACCGCACGATCCTCGCCGAGCACCCTCAGGCGGCCGACCCGAAGGTCCGCTCCGAAGAGCCGGTCTGAACTACTCCGCCTCGCTCTGCCCGAGGTAGGAGTTCAGCTCCTCGTAGGGCACGTCCCAGCTGGTGAAGCCGTCGCCCGGCGGGAGGCCGAGCCCGGTGTTCTTGACGATGACCGGGTCGCCCCAGCGCACGAAGTTGTAGATCCACTCGCCCATCTCGTTGCTGACGTTGATGCAGCCGTGCGAGCCGTTCTCCCTGCCGAGCCGGTCCTCAGCCCAGGGCGCGCCGTGGATGTACTGGCCCGAGAAGGTCAGCCGCATCGCCCACTCGACGTCGGTCTCGTAGTCGTACAGGTCGGAGACGAACGTGGACTCCTCCTCGCGGCTCATGATGATCATGTGCCCGGAGAAGGAGCGGGCGTCGTTGCCGTCGATCTCGCGGGCGCCCAGCGAGATCGGGATGGTCTGGACGATCGTGTCGTCCTGGTAGGCGCGCAGCTGCTTGGTCTCGTCGTCGGCCTCCAGCAGCCGGGTCTCGGCGTCGATCGTGAAGGTCGTCGACTGGTCGAACTCGCCGTAGCGGTCGTTTCCCAGCGACAGTCCTCCCAGGCCCAGCCGCACGGTGACCTGGGTGTTGGGCTGCCAGTAGTCCTTGGGCCGGTATTCGAGGGCGCGGCCGGTGATCCAGTGCCAGGTGCCCTCCTGCTCCGGATCGGAGGAGACGAACAGGCGCCGCTCGACCGACTCGCGCAGCTCCTCGGGGATCTCGTAGTTGACGAAGCGGATGGCCAGCACCGCGGCCTGGCCGACCGTCGAGCCGTCCCCGGGCAGGTAGTTCTCCAGGCCCACGCGGTTGCCGGGGGAGGAGACGGTCGTGAAGGTCGATTCGGCCGTGACCGAGATGCCGTCGGCGTCCTCGGCGGTGACGGCGGCCGTGTAGGTCGCGTCCCACTCCAGAGGATCGGCCGGAACCCAGGTGGTGCCGTCGGGGTGCATGTCGCCCTCGACCTCGTTGCCCTCGGCGTCGGTGAGGCTGAAGCCGGTGTACTCGCCGCTCTCGACGCTCCAGGCGATCTCGGTGGCGGCGGTCGCGTCGCTCGCGCCGTCCTCGGGGGTGATGGTCACCTTGGCGGCGCTCTCGGGCTCGGTGGTTTCCTCACTGCCGCCGTCGCCGCCTATGGTGCCTTCGTCGCCTGTGCAGGCGCTGAGGCCGGCGGTGCCGGCGACCGTGAGTCCCGCGGCCAGAGCGCCGCGCCGGGTCAGAGGGGACCTTCCGATCGTCATGGCCCCACAGTACACAGCGCGAGCGATCCTCGCCCGCTTCGAGTGGCCTATCGAATAGACAGGTGCACGTGGTTGGTGTGGTCCGAGGAGGGGTCGCCTCCGGCCAGGGAGTAGGACTTCCAGCCCGAGGAGGGCATCCAGATCTGCTTGTACCAGATGACGTACTGCACGCCGAGCGCGTCGGCGTTCTCGACCAGCCAGGCAGCCAGGTTGTCGCCGTAGGCCTTGTCGTCGCCGTAGGCCACGCCGCCGAAGCCGTCGGCCTGGGCCGAGAAGTCGCAGGCGCGGCCCTTGGGGTGCTCGCCCCAGGAGCCGCCGCGGTAGCAGGAGACGAACCGGTTGAACCGGACGATCTGGGCCTGTTCGAGGGCGTGGAGGGTGCGCGGGGTCAGGCAGCCGCTGGTGGTCGGGTCGTTCTCGGTGCAGCCCTCGTAGGGGAGGGTGCCGTCGGAGTTGCGGGGGACCGCCTCGGCGGCCGGGGCGTCGCTGGCCGAGGGGCCGACCGCGTCGTCGCCGCCCGCGGCGGCCATCTCCCGGGCCGCGTCGTCGCGGGCCTGCTCCATCTCGTCGGCGAGGTCCTCCTGCTCGGAGATGTTGTCGGCGAGGGTGTCCTCGGTGGCCTCGATCTCGGCGAGGCGGTCGATCAGCTCGTTGAGGCGGTCGGCGCGGGACTCGCCGAGGAATTCGAGCATGGTCATGGCGTTGAGGGCCTCGGTCGGGTCCCCGGAGGCCATGAGCGCGGTCGTGGACTGGAGGTCGGACTGGGTGTAGGCGATGTAGGCGAACTCGTCGAGCTCCTCGGTGAGGACCTCGACCTCCTCCTGCGACTCGACCAGCTCGGTCTCCAGGTCCTCCTGCTCCTGCTGCAGCGCGGCGAGCTCGTCCTGCGCGTCGAGGTAGTCCTCGATGGCCTGGCTCAGGTTCGCCGAGGCGCCCTCGTCGTCCTGCGCGCTCGACTGGGAGGCGGGGGCGACCAGGAAGAGGGCGGCGGCGACCGTCAGGACCGGGATGGAGAGGAGTCTCTTGGCGAGGCGCGGGTCAGCGGTATCGGATTTCAAAGCCGGAGGGTCCTTCGGTTGCTTGAGGCCGAGTGGACGGGGTCGCCGTACAGCCTAGAACGCGAGCGCTGCTCGGTCAATGCGGGGGTCCTCGACGTAACCGCTGGTAGCGCGGTTGCTACGGACACGGGGTGCGAAGCGTGGCCCGGCTTACGAAGGCGTGTCGAACGGCATACCTCCTGTTAAGGTTGTTCTAAATTGAACCGATCCATCGGGTCGAGAGGGGGTCGATGATGGGAGAGGGCAGTTTCGAGGGCCGCTGGCTCGCGCCGGAGGTCAGCGGCGTGTGGAACCAGTTCCTGACGGTCACCCACCGGCTGGAGCAGCGCATCGACCGCCGCCTCCAGGACTACCACGGCATCACCCACACCCAGTACGAGATCCTGGTCCGCCTGGCCGACGCCGAGCGCTCGGCCCTGCGCATGTCCGACCTGGCCGAGCGCATCGTCACCGCCAAGAGCGCGGTCACCTACCAGGTCAACAAGCTGGCCGACATGGGCCTGGTCGAGCGCAACAAGTGCGACTCCGACAACCGCGGCACCTGGGTCGCGCTCACCGAGCCCGGCCGCGAGCGCCTCGAACAGGCCGCGCCCTGCATCCTGTCACTGGTGCGCGAGCTGTTCCTGGACTCGATCAACTGCGACCAGGCCCGCGAGCTGACCAAGCTGCTGGAGACCTGGTCGGCCAACCTCGACGCCCACGACGCCTCCGATCGGGCACCGCGGTCCGAGTGATCATGATCGGGTGCTCCCGCCCGGTGTAGGGTCAGGCCGTGCCGACAATTCCGCGACCACAGCACACCCGGCCCTTCCCGCTGGCCGACCTCGCAGACCTCGCGCCCGACGCGGCCGGCTCCGCGCTGTCGGCCACCGGAGTGAGCCTGGCCTCGAACCTGGTCGAGCCCGGTGACCTGTACGCCGCGCTGCCCGGCGCCCGGCGCCACGGCGCCGAGTTCGCCGCCCAGGCCGCCGAGTGCGGAGCGGTGGCCGTCCTCACCGACGCCCGCGGCGCCGAGCTCGTGGGCGACCGGCTGCCGGTCCTGGTCGTCGACGATCCGCGATCGGTCACCGGCGAGGCCGCCGCCCGAGTCTGGGGCCGCCCATCAGAGCGGCTCAACCTCATCGGCATCACCGGCACCAACGGCAAGACCTCGACCGCCTACCTGGTCGAGGCGGGCCTGGAGCGCGCCGGACGCACCACCGGCATCATCGGCACCGTAGAGACCCGTATCGCCGGCGATCGGATCGACTCCGAGCGCACCACCCCTGAGGCCCCCGAACTCCAGGCGCTGCTGGCCGCGGCCGTCGAACGCGGCGTCACCGACGTGGTCATGGAGGTCTCCAGCCACGCCCTCGCGCTCGGGCGGGTCGCCGGATGCCGCTTCGCGGCCGCCGGATTCACCATGTTCGGCACCGACCACCTGGACTTCCACACCGACCTGGACGACTACTTCCGGGCCAAGGCCAAGCTCTTCGACGGCCGCGCCGCCGTCGAGATCCTCAACATCGACGACGAGCGCGTCGCCGCCCTGGCGGGCCCCGACACCCGCACCTTCTCCCTGCGCGACCCCCGCGCCGACTACTGCGCCGAGCACGTAACCGCCGACGGGTTCACCCAATCCTTCCGACTGCGGAGCACAAGGAAGCAAGAGCACGGCAATCTGCGGGGCCTGGAAGGCCGGGTCAACATGCCCGGCCGCCACAACATCTCCAACGCGCTCCTGGCCGTGGCCCTGCTCGAAGCGGTCGGCGTCGACGCCGCGACGGCCCTGGCCGGGATCGCCTCCTGCCGCGGCGTGCCCGGACGCATGGAACTGGTCTCCGGCACCGCCCCCGTGCGCGGCGTCGTCGACTACGCCCACAAACCCGAGGCCATCTCCGCGGTCCTGGAGGCGCTGCGCGAGTCCACCCCCGGCCGCGTCATCGCGATCCTCGGCGCCGGAGGCGACCGCGACCGCTCCAAGCGGTCCCTGATGGGGGCCGCCGCGGCCGCCGCGGCCGACATGGTCGTCGTCACCGACGACAACCCCCGCACCGAGGACCCCGCACGCATCAGGACGGAGGTGGCCGCCGCCGTGCAAGGCGTTCCCTGCCGTAATATTCCGGGGCGGGAGACCGCGGTGCGCCAGACCGCCGCGCTGGCCGCCCCCGGCGACACCATCGCCCTGCTCGGCAAGGGCCACGAGACGGTCACCGAGACCGCCGACGGCCCGGTCGCCAGCGACGACCGGGAACTGCTGGCGAGGGCGCTCCGCGAGGTCGGCTGGGTCGAACCGGCGGGCCACGGCGCGACCCCCCGACCGTAGACCGGTCCCACCCGACGCCGCACATCGAATCGAATCAGCAGGAGGAGACCGCCGCGTGATCCCCATGAGCCTGGCCGAGATCGCCGCCGCCACCGGAGGCAAGCTCAGTGAGACGGCCGATCCCGAGGCCATCGTCACCGGCGGCATCGAGTACGACTCCCGCAAGGCCGGGCCCGGCGGGCTGTTCCTGGCCCTGCCGGGGGAGAAGGTCGACGGGCACGACTTCGCGGCGGTCGCCCGCGACCGCGGCGCGGTCGCCGTCATCGCCGGCCGTGAAGTGAACGTCCCGGCGATCTACGTCGAGGACGGACTCGCGGCCGTCGCCGCGCTCGCCCGCGAGGTCGTCCGCCGCTCCGAGGCCACCGTGATCGGAGTGACCGGCTCCAACGGCAAGACCTCCACCAAGGACCTCATCGGCCAGTTGTGCGCCCGGCTCGGACCGACCGTCAGCACCGAGGCCAACTTCAACAACGAACTCGGCCACCCCTACACCGTCTGCCGGGTCGAGCCCGACACCGAATACCTCGTGCTCGAACTGGCCGCCCGCGGCCTCGGGCACATCACCGAACTGTGCGAGATCGCCCCGCCGCAGATCGGCGTGGTCCTCAACGTCGGCATCTCCCACCTCGACGGCTTCGGCGACATCGAGACCACCGCCCGCGCCAAGTCCGAGCTGCCGCGCTTCCTCGACAGCACCGGCCACGCCATCCTCAACGCCGACGACGAGCGCGTGGCGGCCATGGCCTCCCGGACCGAGGCCGGGGTCCTCTACTTCGGGCTCGGCGACGGCGCCGACATCACCGCCGAAGACCTCGACCCCGGCGACGGCCGACACCTGTTCACCCTCCGCACCCCCGACGGGACCGCGCCGGTCCGCATGCGCCTGTGGGGCCGACACCACGTCTACAACGCGCTCGCCGCGGCCGGGGCCGCCTGGGTGCTCGGAGCGAGCCCCGAGCGGATCGCCGAGGGCCTCTCCGAGGCCGGACGCCAGTCCGAGCGCCGCATGGACGTGTTCACCCTCCCCGACGGCACCACCGTCATCGACGACTCCTACAACGCCAACCCCGCCTCGATGGGCGCGGCGATCGCCGCCCTCGGCCAGGTCCCCACCGCCGGGCGCCGCATCGCCGTCCTCGGCCTCATGGCCGACCTCGAAGAACTCAGCGAGGACTGCCACCGCCGCGCGGGCGCGCAGGCCGCCGAGGCGGGCGTCGACGAGCTCATCGCCGTCGGCGACGGCACCGAACCCATGGTCGACGGCGCCGAAGAGGTCGCCGAGGCCGTCCACGTACCCGACCAGACCGCGGCCGTAGAACGGCTGCGGCAGAGGCTGCGCCCCGGCGACACCGTCCTGGTGAAAGGCTCCCGCTACCGGACCTGGGACATCGCCGACTTCCTGCGCGCCAAGGAGGACAACCGACAGTGAGAGCTGTAATCATCGCCGCGTTCGTGGCGTTCGCGCTCACCATGGCGCTCACCCCCGTCGCAGCCAAGGCATTCCGACGCCTCAAGGCCGGGCAGCCCATCCGCACCGACGGACCCCAGACCCACCTGGCCAAGACCGGCACCCCCACCATGGGCGGCGTCGTCTTCATCTTCGCCACCGTCGTGGCCTACATCGTCGGCCACCTGGTCCTGATGGCCCTGCCCGAAGGCGAGACCGAGGCGTTCTCCCGGCCGACCAACTTCACCGCCACCGGCCTGGTCCTGATCGGCCTGTTCGTCCTCTGCGGGTTCGTCGGCTTCATCGACGACTGGCTCAAACTGCGCCGCAAGAACTCCGGCGGCATCTCCGGCAAGGCCAAGATCCTCGGCCTCACCCTCGCCGCGATCGCCGCCGGCCTGGTCGCGGTCTACTACACCGGCTCGATCCACAGCGCCGACATCTCCGAGACCGTCGCGACCCCCTACCTGTCCTTCACCCAAGACATCGAATGGCTCTACGTCGGACAGATCGGCGCGGTCGTCCTGTTCGTGTTCATCGTCAACGCCACCGCCAACGGCGTCAACCTCACCGACGGACTCGACGGCCTGGCCACCGGCGCCTCCATGCTCGCCTTCGTCGCCTACCTCATCATCGGATTCTGGCAGTACCGCCACTGGTGCGGCGGCGCCGGAGAGAACCTCTCGCCCAGTTACTGCTACGACGTGCGCGACCCCCTCGAGATCGCCCTCATCGCCGGGGCCGCCGCCGGAGCCATGTTCGGCTTCCTGTGGTGGAACACCCACCCGGCCAAGATCTTCATGGGCGACTCCGGAGCGCTCGGACTCGGCGGCCTCATCGGCGGCCTCGCCCTGGCCTCCAAGACCGTCCTGCTGCTGCCGATCATCGGCGGCCTGTTCGTCATCATCACCTTCAGCGTGATGATCCAGATAACCTCCTTCAAGCTCACCGGCCGCCGCGTCTTCCGCATGTCGCCCCTCCAACACCACTTCGAACTGGCCGGATGGTCGGAGGTGACCATCGTGGTCCGCTTCTGGATCATCGCCGGGATCGGCGTCGCGATCGGCCTGGGCTTCTTCTTCGCCGACTTCCTGCGGATCGCGGGGTAGGCCGTGGACCAGATCGCCGACCGCGTCCTCGTCGCCGGGACCGGCATCGCCGGCGCCGCCAGCGCCGAGGCGCTCCTGGACACCGGGCGCACCGTCGTCGTCTACGACCGCACCGACTCCGAGCGGTTGCGCGAACTGGAATCGAGGGGCGCCGGCGTCGCCGCCGCCGAGGAGTTCGACCCGTCCCTGCTCGAAGGCGTCGAACAGGTCGTGGTCTCGCCGGGCTTCCCGCCCGGCCACCCGCTCGCGAAGGCCGCCGCCGAACGGGGCATCGAGACCTACTCCGAACCCGAACTGGCCTGGCGGCTGCGCGGCCCCGAAGCCCCCCGCTGGCTCGCCGTCACCGGCACCAACGGCAAGACCACCACCACCACGATGCTCGCCGCGATGCTGAAGGCCGCGGGCCTGCGCACCGCCGCGCTCGGCAACATCGGCGAACCGCTCGTGCACGCCGCGAACGGCCCCTACGACGTGCTCGCCGTCGAACTGTCCAGCCAGCAGCTGCACTGGTCGCGCCTGCTCGCCCCGACCGCGGGAGCCATGCTCAACCTCGCCGCCGACCACCTGTCCTGGCACGGCGGCTTCGACGCCTACTCCAAAGCCAAGACCGCCGTCTGGCGCGGACAGGCGGCCGTGTTCAACCGCGACGACCCGGCCGTGGCCGCCCTCGCCGAGCACGCGAACGCCCGCTCCACCGCCTTCACCCTGGGCGAGCCCGAGCCCGGCGCGTTCGGCGTGGCCCTGGGCCACCTGGTCGACTACACCGGCGGCAGCCCGGTCCCGATCTGCTCGGTCGACGAAGTGCGCCCCGCCGGGGCGCACAACGTCGCCAACGCCCTGGCCGCCGCCGCCCTCGCCTCCCATGTGGGCGTCGGACCCGACGCGGTGGCCCGGGCCGTCCGCGACTACAGCCCCGAGCCCCACCGCAACGTCGTCGTCGCCACGGTGCCGACCGGAGAAGGCGCCGGCATCCGGTGGGTCGACGACTCCAAGGCCAGCAACCCGCACGCCGCCGCCGCCGCACTCGCCGCCTACGACCCGGTGGTGTGGATCGCCGGCGGTCAGCTCAAGGGCGTCGACGTCTCCGACCTGGTCGAGCGCTTCGCGTCTCGCATGAGGGCGGCCGTCCTCATCGGAGTCGACCGGGCCGAGATCGCCGACGCGTTCGCGCGACACGCCCCGAGCGTCCCGCTCGTGGTCCTCGACGGCGAGGACGATTCGGTCATGACCGACGTCGTCACGGCGGCCGCCGCGCACGCCCGACCCGGGGACACCGTCCTCCTGTCGCCCGCCGCGGCCTCCTACGACATGTTCGACTCCTACGCCCACCGCGGCCGCGCCTTCGCGGCCGCGATCGGGCAGACTCTCGGTATGAACACAGCGGGCGGTGATGCGTGAGGACCGGGTTCACCGAGATGCTGCGCGGCCTGCTCGACAGGCCGCTGGCCTCGTACTACCTGCTCCTGTCCTCCGCGGCGCTCCTGCTCACCGTCGGCCTGGTCATGGTGTTCTCCGCGACCATGGTCGAGTCCTACGCCGAACAGGGGTCGGCCTTCGCCGTCGTCGTCCGACAGGCCATGTGGGCCCTGATCGGACTGCTCGGCTTCTGGGTCGCCCAGCGGCTGCCGGTGCGCACCTACCGCGGCCTGGCCCGGCCCCTGCTGGTCCTGTCGCTCCTGCTCGGCGTGGTCCTGCTCCTGCCCGACATCGGCAACGCCGTCGTCGGCACCGACGACCTGTGGATCCACGTCGGACCCGTCCAGTTCCAGCCCGCCGAACTGGCCAAGTTCGCGCTGCTGCTGTGGGTGGCCGACTCGCTGGTCAGGCTCGGCCCTCGCGTCGCCTCCTGGCGCGAGCTGGCCATCCCCATGTTCCCCATCGCCGGGGTCACCATGGTCGTCATCGGCTACGCCGACCTGGGCACCATGCTCATCATCGTCGCCATGTTCATCGGCCTGCTGTGGGCGGCCGGAGTGCCGATGCGCATCCTCGGGGCCCTGTTCTCCATCGCCCTGGCCGGAACGGCCGTCCTGGTCGCCTTCCAGCCCTACCGGCTCGAACGCATCATCTCCTTCTCCCGCCCCGAGGACTTCTCCCAAGGCTGGGGCTACCAGGCCATCCAGGGCTACTACGCGATCGCCGACGGCGGCTGGTTCGGAGTCGGCCTCGGCGAGAGCCGCCAGAAATGGGAATGGCTCCCCAACGGCCACAACGACTTCATCTTCGCGCTCATCGCCGAGGAGCTCGGCGTCATCGGCTGCCTGGTGATTCTGGCGCTGTTCGGCGTCCTGGTCTACACCGGATTCCGCATCGCCCGGCGCTCGGCCGACCCGTTCCGCAGGCTCGTCTCGGCCGGCGTCACGATCTGGCTGGCCGGCCAGGCGTTCATCAACATCGGCGGCGTCCTCGGACTCATCCCCATCACCGGGGTCCCGCTGCCGTTCATCTCCGACGGCGGCACCGCGCTCGTCGTCGTCCTCGCCGCGGTCGGCATGCTCGCCGGTTTCGCGCGCGCCGAACCCGACGCCGCCACCGCGCTGCGGGCTCGCAACCCGTCCCGACTCGTGCGGTTCCTGTGGGCCCCCCTGCCGCCCGCACCGCGCGAAACTCCTGAATCGAATACCGTCCCTTCGACCAGAAAGCCATGAAGTGCCTCAGCTACGATCGGTCGTCCTCGCCGGAGGCGGCACCGGCGGCCACATCTACCCGCTCCTGGCCTACGCCGACTGCCTCCGCCGCCACGATCCGCACATCCGCATCACGTGCCTCGGCACGGAGAAGGGCCTGGAGAACGAGCTGATCCCCAAGGCCGGCTACGACCTGCGCAACGTCCCCGCGCACCAGCTGCCGCGCAAGATCAACGTCGACCTGCTGCTGACGGCCCCGCGCATGCTCAAGGCCATGAGGGCCACCCGCGAGATCATGGACGAGGTCGCCGCCGACGCCGTGGTCGGATTCGGCGGCTACGTCGCCGTCCCCGCCTACCTGGCCGCCTGGCGCCGCAAGACCCCGATGGTCGTCTTCGAGTACAACGACCCGCCCGGCGTCGCCAACAAGCTGGCCCTCAAGTTCACCGACAACCTCGCCCTGGGATTCCAGCACCTCCCGCAGGCGTCCCCGCTGCTGGCCGACGGCACCGTCACCGGCATCCCGCTGCGCCCGGCCATCTCCCACCTCGACCGGTCCAGGATGCGCGCCGACGCCTGCCGCTACTTCGGACTCGACCCGAACCGGCCGGTCCTGTTCGTCTACGGCGGCTCCCAGGGCGCCGCCTCGATCAACAACGCCGTCTCCGGCGCCGCCCAGGCCCTGACCCACCGCGGCGTCCAGGTCCTGCACATCATCGGCGCCCGCCGCGAGGAACCGGTCCACGTCCCCGAGGGCCTGCCGGTCGCCTACCGGACCCTGCCGTACCTCGACCGCATGGACCTCGGCTACGCCGCGGCCGACATGGTCCTGGCCCGCGGCGGCTCCATGACCGTCGCCGAGGTCTCCGCCCTGGGCCTGCCGACCGTGTTCGTGCCCATGCCCTGGGGCAACAAGGAGCAGTACCGCAACGCCGGGCCCGTCGTGGCCGCCGGCGGCGCCGTCTTCTGCGACGACGAGAACCTCAACCCGTCCTGGATCGAGGCCAACCTCATCCCGCTGATCACCGACCGCCAGAAGCTCGCCGCCATGTCGGCCGCCTCCGAGCGGTTCGGCATCCGCAACGGCGACGAGGCACTGAGGCAGTTCACGGTGAAAGCGGTGGAGCAGGCATGAGCGAAGACCCCAACGACCTGAGCAGCCCGATCGACGAGGGGATCACCGCCGAAGACCTCGGCCGCACCCTCTTCATCGGCGTCGGCGGCGTCGGCATGAACGGCCTGACCCGCCTCTACGCCACCCGCGGCCTGCCGGTGTCCGGCTCCGAGCTCAAGGACTGGCCCAGCCTGCCCGAGCTCGAACGCCTCGGCGTGACCCTGCACCGCGAGCACACCGAGTCCAACCTCGACGGCATCGACACCGTGGTCCGCTCCACCGCCCACAACGACGACCACCTCGAAGTGGCCGAGGCGCGCCGCCGCGGCATCCGCGTCTACCACCGCTCCGAGGCCCTGGCGGCGGCCATGTCCGGCCGCCAGTCGATCGTCGTCACCGGCACCCACGGCAAGACCACCACGACCGCGATCATCGTCCAGATGCTCCGGCACGCCGGACTCGATCCCTCCTACGTCAACGGCGGCGAGAACATCGGCGCCCACACCGGCGCGCACGGCACCGGCGAGCACTTCGTGGCCGAGGCCGACGAGTCCGACCGGTCATTCCTGCGCTACCGCCCCGAGATCGGCGTGATCACCAACATCGACCTCGACCACCTCAACAACTACGGCGACATGGAGGCCCTGACCGCGGCCTTCGAGCGGTTCGGCCGCAACACCGCCAAGGACGGCCTGCTGGTCCTGTGCGCCGACAACCCCGGCACCGCCGCCCTGGCCGCGAAGTTCCGCGCCGAGGGCCGCACCGTCGCGACCTACGGGTTCGCCGACGGCGCCGACATCCAAGTCGGCGAGGTCGAGTCCCATAAGGACGGCGTGGACTACACGGTGCTGCTGCACGGCGAGCGACTGGGCCGCTTCCACCTGCCGATGCCGGGAGCGCACATCGCCCTGAACTCGGCCGCGGCGATCGCCGTGGGCCTCCACCTCGGCCTGGACGCCGAGACCCTCACCGGGGGCCTGGCCGCCTTCGGCGGGGTCAAGCGCAGATTCGAAAGGCGCGGAGAGAAGGACGGCTACGCCGTCTTCGACGAGTACGCCTATCATCCGACCGCGATGCGCGAGGCCATCAAGACCCTCAAGGCGGTCGCGGCCCCCGGAAGGCTCGTGGTGGTGTTCATGCCCTACCGGGTCTACCGGACCGTCGAGATGCGGTCCGAGATCGCCGAGGCGCTCTCCATTGCCGACAAGGCCGTGATCATGGAGATCTTCGGCCCCGGCGAGGAGATCCCCGAAGGAGAGGGCGGACGGGCCCTGACCGATGCCGTCGAACTCCAGGAGGGCGACAAGGTCTTCGTCCCCGAATGGGACGACGTCCCCGCGGCCGTCCGGTCCCTGGCCGCCGAAGGCGACCTCGTGGTCACGATGGGAGCCCCACCGGTCTCCCTGATGCCCGACGACCTCCTCCGCCAATAGCGTTTACTGTCCGGCGGTCGGCGCGGAGCGCCGACCGCTGACTTATGCTTGTGTCACGCCTCGAACTCTAGCTGGTTAGAGTTGTGCAAGGCTGGGTAAGACGGACGGGCACTGCCAAGGAGGCGACGATGACCATGACCCTCCCGAAACCAGACACCGCAGGGCACTCATTTGATGAGGAGCGCGCAGTCTTCAGTCGTCTCGTGGACACTGCGAGCGACTGGGACATGGTCGGCTTCGACGCTGAGGTCTTCGGGAGGAACATCGTCGTGTCACCCTGGTCCAAGGGCTCCTACCTCAGGCCGATGAAGTCGCTTGTCCGCCAACTCGACCGTCGGGCCCCGGAAGGCCATGAGGCCGGTGCCGAACCGTTCCTGTTCGTATTTCCGGAGCGTTCGGGTGCCCTTGGCCCCGATGTGTGGGTGGCGCACGAAGACGCGTTCGATACCGATTCGAACCGCCTTCCTGGCGATGCCCTGTCGCTGGTGGCGGAACTGACCTCGCCCGCGACCCGCGATCGGGACCTCCACGACAAGGTCGAGGTCTACGGTCGCTCAGGAGTATCCGTGTACGTGCTGTTCGACATGAAGGAGCAGATGGTCACCGTTTATTCGGACCCGTCGCGCAAACACGGCTACCAGTCGCAGACATCGGCTGAGTTCGGTGATCCGGTGCACGTGCCCGCGCCCTTCGACTTCGAGCTCGATAGCTCAGCTTTCAAGCGCTCCGCCTAGTCGGCGTCGCGGCCGTTGCGCCAGTAGCCCATGAAGGCGCCGCACGCCTTCGGCAGGCCCAGGTCGCCGCGGATGGTGCGGCGGAGGGTCTTGACCACGCCCGCCTCGGCGGCCACCCACGCGTACGCCTCGCACGCCGCGGGCCGCTCGGGGGCGTCCCACAGGGTCTCGGTGTCCACGTCGATGTCTTCGACGGCCTCGGCGCGGCCCTCGATGTCCAGGGCCGCGGCGGCCTCGGAGACGGCCGGGATCAGCTCGGCGCCCCAGTCGGCCCCCTCGCGGGGCAGCCAGTTGACCTCGATCTCCGGCGGCGCGTCCAGGGCCAGGGTGTCGGCGGCCGCGGGCACCTCGATGAAGACCTTGCCGAAGGCCGTGATCGGCAGGCGCTCCAGGATCGCCGCGATCGCCGGCATGGCGGTCTCGTCGCCGGCCAGGAGGAGTTCGGCGCCCTCCGGCGGGTTGAAGTCGATGCCGCCGTGCGGGCCGTCGAAGCGGGCGTCCGGGCCCAGCAGGACCAGCTCGTCGCCCACCGTCGCGGCGAGCGCCCAGCGCAGCGCCGGGGCCGCCGAGCCGGGGTGCGGCTCGTGCAGCACCATGTCCACATCGACCTCGCCGAGCTCCCGGCGGACCGCCCGGACCGTGTACGTCCGCACCCGGCACTGGTCCTCGTCGGGCAGGGCCCGCAGGTCCGAGTACCAGCGGTCGCCTGCGGGGAGCTTGTCGAAACCGCACGCCGGGGCCGGGAAGATGAGCTTGAAGCGCTGGTCGTAGCCGTTGTCGGCGAAGTCCTTCAGATCCTCGGAGGCGAACGTGACGCGCAGGAACGACGGGCTGAGCCGTCGCAGTTCCTTGACCCGGCAGGGGAAGGGCCGCCAGGGTCGCACGGTGTTCAGGGTGAGTCCGTCGGTCTGCGTCGCCACACAAGCCTCCAATACGATAAGGTTTGCCTAACCTTATATGAGGATCCGGGCATGTCGCCACCGCCCTCATGGTGCGCTCGTGGCATCATCGAGCGATGCGGGGGCGATCGGAGCAGACCGACCAAGGGCCTTGGCGGCTCGTACACGTGATGCGCCGCCGGATGCCCGGCCGGAAGGCCTGGCCGTGGCTCGCGGCCGCCCTGGCGCTCACGGTGCTGGCCTTCGGGATCGTCTGGGCCACGCCGCTGTTCGCGGTCAAGGAGATCGAGGTGACCGGGACCGAGGTCCTGGACCCCGCCGAGGTCGCCGAGGCGGCCGAGGACTCCCTCGACCGGTCGATACTCCGAGCCGACCTCGATGACATCGCCGGAGAGGTCGCCTCGCTACCGGCGGTCAAGGCCGTCGACGTCACTCGATCCTGGCCTTCCGCGATACTCATCGCGGTGACCGAGCGCGATCCGTACATGGCCGTGCCGATCGACGACGAGACATTTCTCATGGTCGATTCCGAAGGCGTCGTCTTCGACGAAGTCGCCGATATTCCCGATTCAATTTGGATCGTCGAGCTCGGCGATCCCGGACCCGGTGACCTCGCCACCCTCGAGACCATCGAAGTCCTGCAAGCACTCCCGCCCGACCTCTCGGACGAGGTCGAACGGGTCGAATCGCCGTCCCCGGCCTCGGTCACCCTGTACCTCGAAGGTGGACGGACGGTCACGTGGGGCGACGGCTCGGAGAACGACAAGAAGACTCGGGTCGCCACGCGATTGTTGGAGAGCGGGTACCGACATGTCGATGTCAGCGCACCAGATGCACCCACTGTGAGTTAGCGTTAGGGGGAGCGGGTGTGCGTGCACACCCCGTTCGTCGCACCATGGGGCCGGTCAGGGAAGGAAGGCAGCCGCGATGACACCACCGCACAACTACCTCGCCGTCATCAAAGTCGTAGGAGTCGGAGGCGGCGGAGTCAATGCTGTCAACCGGATGATCGAGGCCGGACTCAAGGGCGTCGAGTTCATCGCGATCAACACCGACGCCCAGGCATTGCTGATGAGCGACGCCGACGTGAAACTGGACGTGGGCCGCGAACTGACCCGTGGACTCGGCGCCGGGGCCAACCCGGATGTCGGGGCCCGGGCCTGCGAGGACCACCGCGACGAGATCGAAGAGGTCCTCAAGGGCGCCGACATGGTGTTCGTCACCTGCGGGGAGGGCGGCGGCACCGGCACCGGCGGCGCGCCCGTCATCGCCAACATCGCGCGCAAGCTCGGTGCGCTCACCATAGGGGTGGTCACCCGCCCCTTCGCCTTCGAGGGCAAGCGCCGCCAGACCCAGGCCGTTTCGGGGATAGAGGATCTGCGCAACGAGTGCGACACGCTCATCGTCATCCCCAACGACCGACTGCTGCACCTCGGCGACCGCAACATCTCCATGATGGACGCCTTCCGCCTGGCCGACCAGGTGCTGCTCTCCGGTGTCCAGGGAATAACCGACCTGATCACCACGCCCGGACTGATCAACCTCGACTTCGCCGACGTCAAGAGCGTCATGAGCGGGGCCGGATCGGCGCTGATGGGCATAGGCTCGGCCAGAGGTGAGAACCGCGCGGTCGAGGCGGCCAGGGCCGCGATCGAGTCGCCGCTGCTGGAGCAGAGCATGGAGGGCGCGCGCGGGGTGCTCCTGTCCATCGCCGGCGGGTCCGATCTCGGCCTGTTCGAGATCAACGACGCCGCCGAACTCGTCTCCGACTGCGCCCACACCGACGCCAACATCATCTTCGGCGCGGTCATCGACGACGCCCTCGGCGAGGAGGCCCGCGTGACCGTCATCGCCGCCGGGTTCGAACAGGACCAGGCCGAGTTCGAACTGGCGCAGCCGAGCCGGATCTCGCCGAGCGTCCCCGAGATGGACAAGAAGCCCGAGCCGGCCGCCGACCCGGAGCCGCCGCGCGAATCGGCCGCGCCCGAGCCGCGCAAGGTCCTGTTCGACGACGTGGACGTCCCGGACTTCCTCAAGAATGGCTCCTGAGCCCGGACGCCGAGAACGGCTTCTGGCCGCGCTGTCGCGCACCCGCGAAGACCTCGCGGCCGCGTGCGCCGCGGCCGGACGCGAGCCGGGATCGGTGCGGCTCATCGTGGTCACCAAGAACTTTCCCGCCTCCGACGCCCGGATCCTGATCGAGGCCGGGCAGGCCGACCTGGGGGAGAACCGCGACCAGGAGGCCGCGGCGAAGGCCGCCGCGCTCGCCGAGGACGGCCTGGAACCTACCTGGCACTTCGTGGGCCGGTTGCAGCGCAACAAGGCCCGCTCGGTGGCCGAGTACGCCGACTGGATCCACTCGGTCGACCGCGCCCGTCTGGTCGACGCCCTCGACCGGGCCGCCGAGGCCCGCGGCCGGGAGGTGGGCGCGCTGCTCCAAGTCAGCCTCGACGGCGACGTCTCGCGCGGCGGCGTGCCGGTCCCGGAGCTGACCGCTCTGGCCGAACGGGTCGCCGCGTCCGCCTCGCTGCGGCTGCGCGGAGTGATGGCCGTCGCGCCCCTGGACTGGGAGCCGCTCAAGGCATTCGAGCTGCTGGCCGAGTGCTCCCAGGCCGTGCGCGGGGTCGACGCGGCCGCGACCGAGATCTCGGCGGGCATGAGCGGCGATTTCGCCGAGGCGATCGCATGCGGGGCCACAATGGTCAGACTCGGGAGAAACGTGCTCGGTGAACGTGAATCCATGACGTAAGGTGTTGGACTACCGGGAATTCAGCCGCCAGTGACGGCCGGATATCGCACCAAAACCACATCCGTGTAAGGAGACGGCGCTAGGATGAGACCGCGTACCTGACTCAACAGGGGCGGCCCGAGGAGGGAGCACGATCGATGGGCGCGATGCGGAAGGCAGGAGTATGGCTCGGCCTCATCGAAGACGAGGAGGACCGCGGATACGGGGACGCTTACGAGGAGAACGACGAGTTCGCTGAGGAGCGGCCGGTTCGCAGTCGTCAGACCCAGCGCGCCACCGGCAGGCTGGGTCGCGAAGGGGGACGCGAGGAGCGCGGCACCGTCCGCCAGCTCAACCGCGGCTCCGGTTCGGTGACCCCGCTGAACCGCGACAACCTCGCCCTGGCCGAGTCCGCTCCGGTGCGCGCGGTCCCCGAGCCCGAGCAGACGAGCACCAACTACCGGATCACCACCCTCCACCCGACGACCTACAACGAGGCGCGCACCATCGGTGAGCGCTACCGCGAAGGCACCCCGGTCATCATGAACCTCTCGGAGATGGAGGAGGCCGACGCCAAGCGGCTGGTCGACTTCGCCGCGGGGCTGATCTTCGGGACGAGGGGCTCTTTCGAGCGAGTCACCAATCGAGTGTTCTTGCTCTCTCCGCCGCACATTCAGGTGACCGCCGAGGACAAGGCGAAGATCGCCGAGGGCGGTTTCTTCAACCAGTCGTGACTGAGGGATACTGCCGAACGTGAACCTGGCATTGCAGCTGATCTATCTGGCGCTTTTCGTCTTTTATCTATTTCTTCTCGGCCGTCTGGTCGGCTCCGTGGTCGTCCAGTTCTCCCGGAGATGGGAGCCGGGCCCCCGGGCCGCGGCCCTGCTAGAGACCATGTTCAGCGTGACCGACCCTCCCCTGAAGGGGTTGAGGAGAGTGATCCCGCCTCTCAGGCTTGGTACTGTATCGATTGATCTGGCGTTCCTGGCGCTGCTGCTGATCGTGTGGATCCTGATGGACTTCGTCATCGGGCGCGCGATCTCCTAGCCGTGCCGGGGGTGGCGCGAGACCCGTAAGGTGTCGAGTGGCCCTGGCCGCCAGGCGATAGCGAGAAGGAGTTTCGAATGCCGCTGACCCCAGCAGACGTTCACAACGTCACGTTCAAGAAACCCATGCTCGGAAAGCGCGGATACGACGAGGACGAGGTCGACGGCTTCCTCGACGAGGTGGAACGCGAGCTCGCCCGTCTCAGTGACGAGAACGGCGAGCTTCGGGCCCAACTCGAGAGCCTCCGCGCCGGTGCTCCCCCCGGAGCAGCCGACCATGCCGAGATGGCCGCCGCGCTCGACCGGGCGCAGCGGGAGAAGCACGCCGCCGAGCAGCAGCTCCAGGAGCTGGACGCCGAGCTGCACGAGATCCACCAGCAGATGGTGGCGGCGCAGCAGCAGGCCCAGCAGTTCCAGCAGCAGGTGCAGCAGCTCCAGCAGGGCGGAGCGCCGCAGCAGGGCGGCGACGGCCAGGGCGGGGAGCAGGAGGCCCTGCGGCTGCTGATGGTCGCCCAGCGCACCGCCGACGAGCACCTGGAGGACTCGCGCCGCGAGGCCGACACCCTGGTGACCGAGGCCCAGCGCGAGGCCAAGACCATGGTCTCCGAGGCTCAGCACGAGTCGAAGACGATGATGACCCAGGCCCAGCGCGAGGCCGAGCACATGGTCGGCGAGGCCCGTGCGCAGGCGGAGGACCTGGTCGGTCAGGCCCGCGACAAGGCCGAGCGCCTCGAGCTCGAGGCCGAGGCCGAGCGCCAGAAGGTCATGGGGGCCCTCGAGGAGAAGCGCGGGTCGCTGCTCAAGCACATCGAGGAGCTCAAGACCTTCGAGCGCGAGTACCGCACCCGCCTGAAGCTGTACCTCGAGAGCCAGCTCCGCGACCTCAACGGCCAGCAGGGCGTCGAGGACTCGGCTGAAGAGGCCGTGGCCGAGCAGCCGGTCGAGAACGAGCGCACCGGCGCCCGGACCGGCGGCTTCGCCGGCATCCCGAGCGCGCGGAACTGAGATCACGAGCGCCCCGAAGGTTTTCGGCCCCGGGGCCATAACCTGAACCTGCGTCGCCTCGTTAAGCATGGTTGAGCGGCAGGGAACCGCCCGCGACTTGCGGATTCTCGGCTCGCGAACGTCCTCGGACGGTCTCGCGGGCCGTGAATCCCACGAGCGGAGGAGGTTCCCGCCGCTGCCCATGCGTTCAGATGCCGCGGCCCGCTTGGGGCCGCAAGGGACTGCACGAACGGAACACGCCCTTCGTGCTGGGGAGGCGACTCGTCGTGATCGTCAGCAGCCTGCTGATACTCGTCACCGCGACGGTCTTGTTGGCCATAGGAATGGTCAGCGGCAACAACGGTCTACTGATCTCGTCGATCGCGGCCAGTCTGGCCGCGGGGACGGCGCTCTATGTCGGCGCGGTCTCGCGCGCCAGACGCCGCCCGAGCCCGCGGCCGCGTCCGGCCGCCGACGACACCCAGGAACTGACCCGGATCGTCGATGACACCCCTACCACCGAGATACCGGTCGTGCGCGGCCGGATCTTCGAGCCGACCGACTACGCGATCGACCGGGAACCGGAGCTCCGCTTCGAGGACCCGCCGCGTCAGCGCGCCGTCGGCGGGCGCCATCAGGCCGACGACGACCTGCGGGACGAGCCGCTCGAGCAGCGGCTGACCAGCGTCGAGAAGGCCTCGCTGATGCGGCTCGACGCCGAGGTCGCCGTCGTCGACGGCAGGCCGCGGTTCCACCACGGCGGCTGCGTGCACCTGGTCGGGCGCGACCCCGAGCCGCTGCCGGTGGCCGAGGCGCTGGATCTGGGATTCACCCCGTGCGCGCTGTGCGAACCGGTCTCGCGTCTGCTGATGGCACCGGTCGCCGGACTCTAGAGGGCACGGACAGTCGGGGTCCAAGTTCCCGAAGTAATTGACCTACTTGCAGCTGTTGCGTATCCTGTGAGTTTAATTGCGCGGCGTGCGTCCAGTTTTCGGGGACCTGGCCGCGCATTGTCCTCGTCTTGACGAGGTGTCATGAGGTACGCGACTTGGGGAGCCAGGATGCTGAACGCCCGATCCGCGGATAACGGTGCGCGGCTCCGCCTCGCCCCGAGCCGTCCGGAACCGATCCCGACATACCCCTCCAGAGGCCCGTCATGAATGCTGCCAAGAAGTCCCAGAAGCAGGCCGCCAAGAAGCAGGCGGTCAAGAAGGCGGCGAAGAAGACCGCCAAGAAACAGCCCGCCGCCAAGCAGGCAGCGAAGCCGGCGCCGGCCAAGAAGGCCGCCAAGAAGGCGGTCGCCGCGCGCTCGGAGTCCGAGCAGGCGGAGCTGCGCGCGGCCCTCAAGGAGCGCTTGGACGAGCTGACCGACGAGCAGCAGCGGTACATCGACTCGATCGCCACCGCCCAGCGCGAGCGCCTGTCCGACACCGCCGGGGACGACCAGATCGACTCGGGCTCCAAGACCGTCGAGCACGAGCACGAGGTGGCCGTGGCCGGCGCGATCTCCGAGCGGATCCGCCAGGTCAGCCACGCGCTGGACCGGCTCAACGAGGGAGACTACGGCATCTGTGAGAGGTGCGGCAACCCCATCCCGGCGGCGCGGC
Source organism: Glycomyces salinus (assembly GCF_016428645.1). GTDB lineage: Bacteria > Actinomycetota > Actinomycetes > Mycobacteriales > Micromonosporaceae > Glycomyces > Glycomyces salinus. The sequence goes on from NZ_JAELXW010000074.1 coordinate 38,407, forward strand.
TGGCCGCCTTCCCGTCCGCTACGCTCTGCGTCAGTTGCAAACAGTTGGAGGAGAGACGCTGAGCGAGGACACACAGCCCGAGACCGCCGACACGGACGGGGACGAGTCGATGGAGAACGGCCCCCCGAGGCGCCGGCTCGTCCTGACGGTGGCCTGCTACCTGATCGCGGCCGCCGTGATCTCCCTTGACCAGGTCACCAAGGCGCTGGCGCTGGCGAACCTCGACCCGGCCGATCCGGTGCGGATACTCGGCGGCCTGGTCTACCTCGACCTGACCTGGAACTCCGGCGCGGCCTTCAGCATGTTCACCGACTACACGTGGGCGCTGGCCATCGTGGCCGCCGCGGTGGTCGGGTTCCTGATCTTCCTGGCCCGGAAGATCGTCTATCCGGTCTGGGCGATCGCCCTGGGCATGGTGCTGGGAGGCGCGGCCGGGAACCTGATCGACCGGCTCTTCCAGGAGCCGGGCTTCGGCCAGGGCCACGTCATCGACTTCATCAGCGTCTTCGAGCCCGACGCCCAGGCGTTCCCGATCTTCAACTTCGCCGACTCCTCGCTGGTGTGCGGCGTGATCCTGATCGTGCTGCTGGAGCTGACCGGGCGCGGATTCTCGCCGGAGGCCCGCCGGGCCCACCGCGAGGAGAAGGAGAAGTGACCGGCCCGAGGCCGGTGCGCTCGATGCCGGTGCCCGAGGGATTCGAGGGCGACCGGGTCGACCAGGTCGTCTCCCGGATGCTGGGGCTGTCCCGCACCGTGGCCGCCGAGCTGGTCACCGCCGGGGACGTCACGATCGACGGCCGGCCCTGCGGCACCAAGTCCGAGCGCCTCAGCGTCGGGGCCTGGCTCGAGGTCACCCTCCCGCCGCCCCCGGACGACGTCGTCACCTTCCGCGAGGAGCCGGTCAAGGGCCTGGAGGTGCTGCACTCCGATGACCACATCGTGGTGGTCGACAAGCCGGTCGGCGTCGCCGCCCACCCCAGCCCCGGCTGGACCGGGCCGACCGTCACCGGCGGGCTGGCCGCGGCCGGGTACCGGCTGTCGACCCACGGCGCCGAGGAGCGGCAGGGGATCGTGCACCGCCTCGACGTGGGGACCTCGGGGATCATGGTCGTCGCCAAGAGCGAGCTCGCCTACTCCGAACTCAAGCGCGCCTTCAAGGAGCGGCGCGTCTCCAAGAGCTACCGCGCGGTCGCCCAGGGTCACCCCGACCCGCTCTCGGGCACCGTCGACGCCCCGATCGGGCGGCACCCGCGGCACGACTACAAGTGGGCGGTGGTCGCCGACGGAAAACCCAGCGTCACCCACTACGACACGCTCGAGGTGTTCCCTGGCGCGTCCCTGATGGACGTAGGGTTGGAGACAGGCAGGACCCACCAGATCCGGGTGCACTTCTCGGCCCTGGGGCATCCGCTGGTCGGCGACGCCACTTACGGCGCCGACCCGACCATGGCCGAGAAGCTCGGCCTGAATAGGCAATGGCTGCATGCCTATCGGCTCCGATTCGTCCACCCGGGAACCGGAAGGTCAGTCACCTTCGAGAGTGAATACCCCACAGATCTTGAGACCGCTCTGGCGCGGTTGCGGGCCGAACAGTGACCGACCACTACACTTGGTCGCGGGTGGAAGTCGTCAGGCTGGGAAAGGCATGACAGTTCAACCTGGCCGAGAGGAGGAAGCGCGTGGGCTCGCCCGAAGCTTGGAGCGGAGAGCGCCCGGAACCCGGGTCCCGTTGGCGGAATCTGCTGGGACGCGGCCGAGGCAGGGGCGCGCAGCAGACGCCCTCGCCTCCTCCGCGCGAGTCGTACGCCTCTCCTCCGGTGGCACCGGTGTCGGCGCCCGCGGCCGGTAGGCGGCCGGTGCCGCAGCAGCTGCCGCCGCAGACGCCGCCGCAGCGCGGCCTGCCGCCCCAGCAGACCCGGCCCCCGCAGACCGAGGCGGCCCCCGATCCGGCCGCGATCGAAGCGCTCCGCCGCGACCTGGGCCGCAGCCAGGTCATCGCGTTCATCAACCCCAAGGGCGGGGTCCACAAGACCACCGCCACGGTCCTTTCCGCGGCCGCCATGGGTTCGGCCCGCGGCGGCGGCGTCATCGCCTGGGACGACAACGAGCTGCGCGGCACGCTGGGCCTGCGCGCCGGGTCGGCCCGCCACGGGCGCACCATCAGGCACCTGGTCGAGCACCTCGCCGAGGTCGAGGCCGCCGGGGTGCACCTGCCCGAGCACCTCGACGAGTTCCTCCGCCACTCCGCCGACGGCTCCTTCGACGTCCTGGCCGGGGACGAGGATCCCAAGCTCCAGCGGCAGCTCGACCCGACCACGGTGCTGCGGGTGCTCGACATCCTCACCCGCACCCACAAGGTCGTGTGCATCGACACCGGCAACAACGTCGAATCGCAGAACTGGCGCACCGTCGTGGCCAACGCCGACCGGCTCGTGGTCACGACCGTGCCCCGCGAGGACGCCGCGTTCTCGGCCGACTGGATGCTCGACCTGCTCGAGGAGCACAACTACGGGCACCTGGTGCGCGACGCGGTCACGCTGCTGTCGATGCCCACCCCGGGCGCCGGGCCGCTGCTGGAGGACCTGCGCAGGCACTTCTCCTCGCGCACCCGCGCCGTATCCGTCGTCCCCTACGACCCGGCCCTGGAGCCCGGCGCCAAGATCGAGTTCTCGGCGCTGCGCCCGGCCACCCGCGTCGCCTGGTTCGACGCCGCCGCCACCATTTTCGACGGGTTGTGACCCTGTGGCAGGATCGTCGGCGTGACAGACGACGAGACCGTGCCCCTCAAGGCCGCTCCCGATCCCGAGACGCCCGAAGCAGAGCCCGAGCCGGGTCCTGAGAGGCGGACCCTCGGACGCGACCTCCTCGCGGCCGGTGCGCTCGCGGTGGTCCTGGCCGCGCTCGGCTTCCCGCTGGCGATGCTGTGGCAGGTGATCACGCCGCGCGTCGAGTACGTCACCGTCGACGGCGGCTGGTACTCGGTCGAGACCTACTCCGACGGCTTCGTGCTCGGCGACCTCTACTTCGCCGGGCTCGGCCTGATCCTGGGGATCGTGGTCGCGATCGCGGCCTGGACGGCCATGCGCGCGCGGCGCGGGCCGGTCGTCCTGCTCGGCCTCGTGGTCGGCTCGGTCGCCTGCCAGGTCGTGGCCTGGCGCATCGGCCGCCACGAATGGGAGCAGTTCTGGGAGGCGGTCCGGGCCGCCCCGCCGGGAGTGCACATGTGGCGGCCTCCGGCGGTCCTTTTCGTCGATCTCGACCCGGGGGCGGCCTGGGGCGCGGCGCGAGTCGGGGATTTCACAGAGGCCCTGTCCTCGCTCCAGCTCGGCGGGCTGGCCGTCATGGCCCTCGCGGCGGTCTTCACTTACACCATTTGCGCAGGTTGGTCACGTCGGCCCAACCTTCGGTCGGACGTTCCCGAATAGCGGTATCCCCGTCGCGCCCGATCCGGCGCCGATTACGCTTGTACCGTGCTCAGACGCATTGATCTATCAGGAGAAGTTGCCGACTACCCGGTCCGCGCCCTGCGCGGACTGCTGCCGCGCGCCGCGTTCGACGTGAACGCCGCCCTGCGGGAGATCCAGCCGCTGCTGGACGACATCTCCCATCGCGGCACCTCCGCGGTGGTCGAGGCCGTCGAGCGGTTCGACGGTGTGCGTCTGGAGCACCTGCGCGTCCCCGAAGCCGCGATCAAGGCCGCCCTGGCCGACCTCGATCCGGACCTGCGCCGCGCCTACCAGACCTCCATCGACCGGGCCCGCAAGGCCCACGAGGCCCAGCGCCTTCCCGAGGTCGTCACCGAAGTCGCCCCCGGCGGCATCGTCACCGAACGGTACGTGCCGGTCGGCCGCGTCGGCCTGTACGTGCCCGGCGGCCTCGCCGTGCTCGCCTCTTCGCTCATCATGAACGTCGTCCCGGCGCAGATCGCCGGTGTCGGCTCGATCGCGCTCACCAGCCCTGCCCAGAAGACCAACGGCGGCCTGCCCGCCGGCAGCATCCTCGCCGTCGCCGGAATGCTCGGCATCGACGAGGTCTACGCGGTCGGCGGACCCACCGCGATCGGCATGTTCGCCTACGGCACCGACGAGTGCGAACCGGTCGACATGATCACCGGGCCCGGCAACATCTACGTCACCGCCGCCAAGCGCGCCGTCAAGGGCCTGGTCGGCATCGACGCCGAGGCCGGGACCACCGAGATCGCCGTCATCGCCGACGCCGGGGCCGACCCCGCGCACGTCGCGGTCGACCTCATCAGCCAGGCCGAGCACGACCCGGCCGCCGCCAGCGTCCTCATCACCGACTCGGCCTCCCTGGCCGACGCCGTCGACGCCGAACTGGAACGGCGCGTCCCGGCCACCCGCCACGCCGAGCGCATCGCGACGGCCCTGGCGGGGGAGCAGTCCGGCACGATCCTCGTCGCCGACCTCGACGAGGCGGTGACCGTCGCCGACGCCTATGCCTCCGAGCACGTGGAGATCCAGACCGCGAACGCCCGCGAACTGGCCCCGCGCATCCGCAACGCCGGGGCGATCTTCGTCGGCGCCTACTCGCCGGTCTCCCTCGGCGACTACTGCGCCGGATCGAACCACGTCCTGCCGACCGGCGGGTGCGCCCGCCACTCGGCCGGGCTGAGCGTCCACACGTACCTGCGCGGCGTCCACATCGTCGACTACTCCCGCGAAGCGCTCGCGGAGGTCGCCGACGACGTGGTGGCCTTCGCGAACTCCGAAGACCTCCCCGGCCACGGCGAAGCGGTGACGGCGAGGTTCGAGCGGTGACCGAGATCGAGGACCTGCTGCGCGAGGACCTGCGCGGCCAGTCGCCCTACGGCGCGCCCCAGCTCGACGTGCCGGTGCAGCTCAACACCAACGAGAACGCCTACGCGATCCCCGACGACGTCGCCGAGGTCATCGAGGGGTACCTCGCGCGCCAGACCCGGGGCCTGAACCGCTACCCCGACCGCGACGCGGTCGCCCTCAGACAGGACCTGGCGGCATACCTCGCCGCACACGGCGGGCCCGGCCTGACCGCGGACCACGTGTGGGCCGCCAACGGCTCCAACGAGATCCTGCAGCAGCTGCTCCAGGCTTTCGGCGGCCCCGGCCGCACCGTGCTCGGATTCATGCCGTCGTACTCGATGCACCCGCTGCTCGCGCGAGGCACCGGCACGGCCTTCGTCGACGCCGGACGCGAGGCCGACTACACGCTCAGCGCCCACTACGTGCGCGAGGCGATCGGCGCGCACGACCCGGACCTGGTGTTCCTGGTCAGCCCGAACAACCCGACCGGGACCGCGCTCGCGGCCGAGGTCATCGAAGCCGCCTACGAGGCCGCCCGCGGCATCGTGGTCGTCGACGAGGCGTACGCCGAGTTCGCCCGCGACCCCGGCTCGACCGCGCTGCACCGCCTCGCGGGCCGGCCGCGCCTGGTCGTCACCCGCACCATGTCCAAGGCATTCGCCTTCGCCGGCGCCAGGGTCGGATACCTTGCGGCCGACCCCGAGCTGGTCGAGAAGCTGCTGCTGGTGCGGCTGCCGTACCACCTGTCGAGCCTGACCCAGGCCGCCGCGCGCGGCGCGCTCGCCTGCGCCCCGCGGCTCCAGTCCGAGGTCGACCAGCTCAAGCACCAGCGGGACCGGATCGTGAAGCACCTGCGAGCCAAGGGCCTCCCGGTCGCCGACTCCGACGCGAACTTCGTGCTCGTCGGCGGACTGGCCGACGCCGCCGCCGTCTGGCGGGCGATGCTGGACGAGGGTGTCCTCATCCGCGACGTCGGCCTGCCGGGCCGCCTGCGCGTCACCGCCGGAACCGAAGAGGAGACCACCGCCCTGCTGGGGGCCTTCGAGACCGTCATGGCCGCACGGCCGGACCTATTTGAGGAGAGCGAGTAAGTGAGCCGAAAAGCCCGTGTCACCCGAACCACCGGTGAGACGAGTGTCGACGTGCACGTCGACCTCGATCCCGCCGACAAGACCGTGGAGATCGCCACCGGCGTCGGCTTCTTCGACCACATGCTCCACCAGCTCGGCAAGCACGGCGGCTTCGGGCTCAAAGTGAAGGTCAAGGGCGACCTGCACATCGACGCCCACCACACGATGGAGGACACCGCGATCGCGCTGGGCCAGGCGTTCGCCGAGGCGCTCGGCGACAAGGCCGGCGCGGTCCGCTTCGCGGACGCCTCCGTGCCGCTCGACGAGGTCCTGGCCCGCGCGGTGGTCGACCTCTCCGGGCGGCCCTACATGGTCCACGAGGAGCCGGTCGACATCGCCCCGATGATCAACACCGACTACCCGACCTCGATGACCCGGCACATCCTGGAGTCCTTCGCCTACCACGCGAAGATCTGCCTGCACGTGACCGTGCTGCGCGCCTCGAACCCGGGCCAGAAGCCCGACGCCCACCACGTGATCGAGGCCCAGTTCAAGGCTCTGGCGCGGGCGCTCAAGGCCGCCACGCGCATCGACGGGGACGAGATCCCGTCCACCAAGGGCGTGCTGTGAACGAGTACGTCGGACCGATCCTGCTCATGGCCCTGGCCGGGATACTCCTCGGCGGAGCCCAGAGCCTGCGCAAGAACGAGAAGTACGCCGCCTCCGCCGCCTGCGCGGTCATGGCCTTGGCCGCGTTCATCGGCGGCGTCTCCCTCATCTACGGCTAGGAGACCTCCAGTGTCCAAACCGAGCATCGCCCTGTTCGACTACGGCTCAGGGAACCTCCGTTCCGCCTTCCGCGCCTTGGAGCGGGCCGGAGGCCAGGTGGAGCTGACCGGCGACCTGGACGCCGCGCGCCGCGCCGACGGGCTCGTGGTGCCCGGTGTGGGCGCCTTCGCCGCCTGCATGGCCGGGATCGCGGGGCACGGGCTCGACGGGGTGGTGCGCGAGCGCGCCGCCGCCGGCGCGCCGGTGCTCGGCATCTGCGTCGGCGAGCAGGTCCTGTTCGAGGAGGGCATCGAGCACGGCGTCGAGACCGCCGGCATCGGCGTCTTCGAGGGACGGGTCGACCGGCTCGTGGCCGACCGGGTGCCGCACATGGGATGGAACACCGTCGAGGCGGCCGAGGGCATGCGCCTGTTCGCCGGGATCGACCCGGCCGAGCGGTTCTACTTCGTCCACTCTTACGCGGCCAAGACCCCGCCACCCGGCGCGGCGGTGGCCACCGCCGTCCACGGCGAGCCGTTCGTCGCCGCGGTCGAGCGCGGGCCGGTCTCGGCCACCCAGTTCCACCCCGAGAAGTCCGGCGACGCCGGGCGTGCCCTGCTCACCAACTGGATCGAAGGACTGAGATGAAGACACTCGAATTGCTCCCGGCCGTCGACGTCACCGGCGGCAAGGCCGTACAGCTCGTGCAGGGCGTGGCCGGGTCCGGCAAGCAGTACGGCGAGCCGCTCGACGCGGCCCTCGAATGGCAGCGGCAGGGCGCCGAGTGGCTGCACCTGGTCGACCTGGACGCGGCCTTCGGGCGCGGCACCAACCACGAGCTGCTCGCCCGGGTCGTGGGCAGGGTGGACATGAAGGTCGAGGTCTCCGGCGGCATCCGCGACGACGAGTCCCTGGAACGGGCCCTGGCCTCCGGCGCGCGGCGCGTCAACATCGGGACCGCCGCCCTGGAGAACCCCGAGTGGTGCGACCGGATCTGCGGCGAGTACGGCGACCGGGTCGCGATCGGTCTGGACGTCAAGGCCGGCCGTCTGGCCGCGCGCGGGTGGACCCGCGAGGGCGGGGAGCTGTTCGAGACCCTGGAGCGCCTGGAGCGGGCCGGGTGCGAGCGGTACGTGGTCACCGACGTCAAGAGCGACGGGATGCTCTCGGGTCCGAACCTGGAGCTGCTGCGGAGCGTCTGCGAGGCCACCGACAAGCCGGTGATCGCCTCCGGCGGGGTGTCCTCGCTGGAGGACCTGCGGGCGCTGGCCGGACTGACCGGCGACGGCGTCGAGGGCGCGATTGTGGGTACGGCCCTGTACGAGCGTAACTTCACGGTCGCTGAAGCGTTGAACTTGCTGAAGGGGCTCTGAGGCAGGGCCCCAAGCAGGGGAGGCGCGCATGGCACTGGTCCATCGAGTGGAGGAGACGGGGCCGTGGGCGCAGCTCTACGGCTATTCGCGGGCGGTCGCGGTCGGTCCGCTGGTGGTCACCAGCGCCTGCACGGCCGACGTGGACGGCCGCCCGAGCCTGATCGACGATCCGGCCGCCCAGGCCAAGGAGGCGTTCCGGACCGCGCTGGACGCGATGGTCCACGCCGGGGCGAGCGTGGCCGACGTGGTCCGCAGCAGGCTGTACGTGACCGACCCGTCCTATGCGGACGCGGTGGGCCGGGTCCACGGCGAGTTCTTCGGCGTGGTGAAGCCGACCGCGACTGTCGTGGCCGTCTCCCAGCTGCTGCAGCCCGGTCAATTGGTGGCGGTAGAACTCGAAGCCTTCCGGGCCTGGAGAGAGATAGACTGAGCGGCCTTAACGATCGTTCAGTATCCGGGTAGGCTTGGCCTCAGGAGGTGTCGACGTGGACCCTGAGGAGATCGCCGAAGGCCGAAAGCGCTGGGAGAAGCGGTACGAGGCCGCCCCGAAGCGCGACGCGGATTTCACCACCCTGTCCGGGATGGAGGTCGATCCGGCCTACGGCCCGTCCGAGGACGCGGCCGACCCGCGGATGGAGCGCATCGGCTGGCCGGGCGAGTTCCCCTACACCCGCGGGCTCTACCCGACCGGCTACCGGGGCCGGGCCTGGACGATCCGGCAGTTCTCCGGCTTCGGCAACGCCGAGCAGACCAACGAGCGCTACAAGATGCTGCTGGGCGCGGGCGGCGGCGGGCTCAGCGTCGCGTTCGACATGCCCACGCTCATGGGCCGCGACTCCGACGAGCCGGCCTCGCTCGGCGAGGTCGGCCACTGCGGGGTCGCCATCGACTCCACCGCCGACATGGACGTCCTGTTCGACGGCATCGACCTGGGCAAGACCACCACCTCGATGACGATCTCGGGCCCGGCCGTGCCGATCTTCTGCATGTACCTGGCCGCGGCCGAGCGGCAGGGCGTCGACATCGGCACCCTGGACGGAACCCTCCAGACCGACATCCACAAGGAGTACATCGCCCAGAAGGAGTGGCTGTTCCCGCCAGAGCCGCACCTGCGGCTCATCGGCGACCTCATGGAGTACTGCGGGGCCAACATCCCGCGCTACAAGCCGCTGTCGGTCTCCGGCTACCACATCCGCGAGGCCGGTTCGACCGCCGCGCAGGAGCTGGCGTTCACCCTCGCCGACGGCTTCTCGTACGTGGAGCTGGGGCTCTCGCGCGGGCTCGACGTCGACCGCTTCGCGCCGGGGCTGTCGTTCTTCTTCGACGCGCACCTGGACTTCTTCGAGGAGATCGCGAAGTTCCGCGCGGCCCGCCGCATCTGGGCGCGCTGGCTGCGGGACGTCTACGGCGCCGAGACCGAGCGGGCCCAGTGGCTGCGGTTCCACACCCAGACCGCCGGCGTCTCGCTGACGGCGCAGCAGCCGTACAACAACGTCGTGCGCACCGCGGTGGAGGCGCTCTCGGCCGTGCTGGGCGGGACCAACTCCCTGCACACCAACGCGCTCGACGAGACCCTCGCGCTGCCGACCGACCAGGCCGCCGAGATCGCCCTGCGCACCCAGGCCGTCCTGCGCGACGAGACCGGCGTGACGAACGTGGCCGATCCGCTGGGCGGGTCCTGGTACGTGGAGGCCCTGACCGACAAGGTCGAGGCCGCAGCCGAGGAGATATTCGGCCAGATCCTCGCCCTCGGGGGCGAGCCCGGCGAGGACCCGGCCGAGACCGCCAGGGCCGCGATGGGAGCCGGACGCCATGAGATCGGGCCGGTCACCGCCGGAATCCTGCGCGGCATCGAGGACGGCTGGTTCAACGCCGAGATCCACGAGGCGGCCTTCGCCTACCAGCGGCAGCTCGAAGAGGGCGACAAGCACATCGTGGGCGTCACCGAGCTGACCGACACGGTCACCCCGGAGCTGGAGACGCTCAAGATCTCCCACGAGATCGAGCGCGACCAGAACGCCGCACTCGGACGCCGCCGCGCCGGGCGCGACGGCGCGGCGGTCGACGCGGCGCTCGAACGCATGGTCGAGGTGGCGCGGGGCGACGGGAACCTCATCGAGCCGATCCTGGAGGCCGCCCGCGCCGAGGCCACGCTCGGCGAGATCTGCGGCGCGCTGCGGCGGGAGTGGGGCGAGTACCGCGAGCCCGCCCGGATCTAGGACCGTCCGGGAGCGGAATGGCCTTCGATTCGCAGGCCATTCGGAATTCGCTTTCCTTATGGGTCTCGCACTATTTTCAGGGTGGCTTTCGGCCGGTCGGATCCGGTCTGTCTTCTTGCGTCCTCGGCGGCGCCCTCTGCCGCTGAATCCGATGTTGATCTTGTCCACAGGGGTGAATCCATGTCCCGCGGTGTGTTGAGTGCGGCGTCTGGACCTGTGTATATATAGTTCAGGAGGCCCTTATAAAAATGCATGTGATCGGCACTACTTTTGAATTTACCTCGATATTCTCTCGCGGTACTGGACTCGTGGTCCAGAAGTAGTAGGCTGATCGTGTTGTCGGATATTCACGTTCATAGGTGCCACTCGTTTCGCCCTTTACAACTCGTCAGATGCCTTGTCCCCGGATGGCAGGAGCGGC
>NZ_JAELXW010000075.1 GCF_016428645.1 Glycomyces salinus
TACATCAATGGTGACAGCCGAACCATCGTTTGCCATCACCCACAGGGTGCGAATACTTTCATGTTCTACATAGGACACGTTTGCGGGCCAAGGCAACACACATCCCGCAACCCCGCCACCAGACCCCACCCGCCCACCCGGTTTCTCGTCGCCGCCTGCCCGAACCAGGACCCACCACCACCCGGCCACGACAACCGACCCCGGCCCTCCACTCACCTTCTCGTCGCCGCCCGCCCGAACCCCGACCCCCGCACACCCGCAACCCCACCGCCGACCCCGATGGGCTCCTTCCCAGGTGCTCGCTGCGTCATTCCCTTGCGAACCGGTCGGGCTGCCGCCCGATAGTCCGACCGGGAACACGAAGCGGCCCTACCCGATCGGGTAGGGCCGCTTCGTCGGCTCAGGCGCTGTCGCCCGGGCTTTGCCGGTGCGTCAGCCGATCAGGCCGTTGGAGTCGTCGATCTGGGTGACGTCCTTGACGTTGCACTTGGCGGAGTTGCCGAGCACGCCGGTGGCGTAGCCGCCGATGCCGCC
>NZ_JAELXW010000076.1 GCF_016428645.1 Glycomyces salinus
CGGCTCAGGCGCTGTCGCCCGGGCTTTGCCGGTGCGTCAGCCGATCAGGCCGTTGGAGTCGTCGATCTGGGTGACGTCCTTGACGTTGCACTTGGCGGAGTTGCCGAGCACGCCGGTGGCGTAGCCGCCGATGCCGCCCATGGCGTCGACGCAGCGGGCGTCGACGTGGACCAGCGGGGCGCCGTAGGAGGCGACCAGGGCCGACTGCTTGTCGTGGAAGACTGCGTCACCGTAGGAGCTGCCGAAGTCGCCCGAGCTGTTCGAGCCCTCGGAGTCGCCCATGTCGTGCCCGTTGCCCTCGGTCATGCCCCAGGTGACACCGGCCTCGGAGGTCACGGCGTTGAGCACCGCGCCCGCGTCGTCGGTGACCGGAGCGATCGCCTCGGCGGCGTCGGAGAACTCCGCGGCGGCGGCGGGGGTCGCCATCGCGGCCGCGGCAGCGGCGCCGGTCACAATGGACGCGAAGGTGCGTGAAACGTTCATTCCTTTTTGGCCCTTTCCTGTCGGTAAGCCTACTTCGACATATTCAACGAGAAAAGGATCACAAGGATACGGGTATAAGGGACATTCTTCGCTACTCGACCGCACTTCCGGCGGGAAGAAAGAGCCTGTCGACACCGATCCTCGGAAACGGCGCGCCACTCGATTCAGCGCCGGTGCCAGTCGGCCATAAGGTGGCCGGCGTCGTCCAGGGCCTCGATCAGGTTGTCTATCTCCCACCGGAGCACGCTGCGGCGGGCCCGGGTCTCGGCGTCCCCATCGGCCAGCTGCCCGTCGAGCCTCCTGGCCGCCTCCTCCAGATCCACCGGCAGCGGGGGATCCTCGCCCCTGGCCAAGGCCGCCAGACGGCGGTAGGCCGCGTCGACGGCCTGTGAGAAGTCGTCCACCCCCGGCAGGCCCTCGGCCTCCCCGCGCCCCACGCTCGCGTTGATCGCCACCAGCGCCCGCGCCGCCCGCGACAGCGCGGCCTCGGCGCCCACCGCGTCGGCCGACAGCGGGCCGGGACCGGCCACCGGCTCGGCCTTGGCCTGGTCGGCCGCCGTGGCCAGCGCCGCCCGCTTGTCGCGCACTTCGTCGATCACGGCGTGCATGAGCTTCGCGTCGTAGTCGGCCGGGTGCGCCTGCCGGTCCAGGGCCAGCCGCGCGTAGTCGCTGTAGCCGTCGACCAGGTCGGCGACCCGGTCGCGGAGCCTGCGGGTCTGCCAGGTCGGCATCAGCATGTAGAACACGATCGACAGCGACGCGCCCAGCGCGGTCGAGGAGGCCCGGTCGACGGCCGCGCCCAGCGCGTCGTCGCCCGACAGGTCGATCTGGAAGACCGTGAACCCGGCCACGGCGGCGGCGAACACCAGCATCGACACCGGCCGCGACGCGTACGCCAGCAGCGCGAACGCCAGCACCACCAGGCTCAGCGCCATCGCCTGATGCGGAATGACCAGGCTCAGCAGCGAGGCTGCGACCACGCCGCCGAACGTCCCGACCGCCCGGGTCACCCCGCGCGTGAGCGTCCCGGCGAAGTCGGCCTGGAGCACCAGCCACGCCGTCAGCGGGATCCAGTAGCCGTGCCCGAACGGCCAGGCCACGCCGACCGCCGTCGCCAAGGCGATCACCCCGGCGCGCCGCAGCGAGTGGTGCACGACCGGGTCCGACCAGCGCAGCCGCGCCGCCAGCTGCGCGATCGACTCCCGCACCTGGCTGCGCGCGTACCGCAGCGCCGGGTCGGCCACCACCTCGTCGGAGCCGGTGGCGATCCGCGCCGCGTAGCCCTCGGTGTCGTGCAGGACCCGCAGCAAGCCGCTGATCTCGACCGGGATCGTGCCGGTGGAGGTCGCGACCGGGTTCTGCGCCAGCCCCTCGAGCAGTTCGTCCCAGTCGAGGGCGACCGGGCGCTTGGCGGTGATCTCGGCGGCGAAGTGCCGCAGCAGGCGGGCGGCCAGCCGCAGGGCCTCGGACTGGAACTCGACGGTGTCGGAGTCGCGCGCGTTCGCCCTGGCCCTGGCCGAGGCGACCCGTCCGATCGCGGTCGAGATCGCGTACATCTGGGAACGGGCGTCCACGATCGCGCTCGGCAGCGCCCGCCGCCGGTCCAGCTCCCTGGCGGCCTCGGCGAGGGCCTCGGTTCGGAACGGCACGTCGACGTCGTCGGCCAGCGCCTCGGCGTCGTCGGCCAGCGACCGCCATGCCCCGGCCAGGATGCGCCGGTCCTCGGCCCACCGGTAGCGCGGCGGCAGCAGCGCCATGAGCGCCTGCACGGCCCCGCCGCCGCACACCGCGATCGCGGCGGCGAGGGCGTCGGTGTCGGCCACCAGGTGGCTCGCGAGGAAGAACGCCAGGCCCGAGACCGTCAGCGTCACCCCGGTCGCGTTCGAGACCGAGCCGAGGAAGGTCAGCGCCGCCGCGTAGACGGCCGCGGCCGCCACCAGCGGCACCGGGTGATCGATCGCGCCCAGCGCCACCCCGCCGGCCCCGACCAGACCGATCAGCAGCGGCAGGCCAGGTTCGGTGCGGGTCCCGGGCGTGAGCAGCCCGACCCCGCCCAGCCAGGCCCCGATGACCGCGGCCGCGCCCCAGCCGGGGACGTCCAGCGCCTGCACCACGACCATCGCCACGGCGATCCCGCAGGCGGCGCGCACGGCCAGCACCGGGGCGGCCTCCCCGGGCGTCCAGGCGCGCAGGTCGTGGCCGACCCGCCTGAACGACTCCGCGATCCCCGGATTGAGCACACGCACAGGCTAGCCGCGCCTCCCGGTGTGAGCACGGGTACCAAGTACCCTGGTGGCATGCAACAACCGGTGCTGGTGGTCGACTTCGGGGCCCAATACGCGCAGCTGATCGCCCGGCGGGTCCGGGAGGCCCACGTCTACTCCGAGATCGTGGCCTCCACGATGAGCGCCGAGGAGATGCTCGCCAAGGACCCGGCGGCGATCATCCTCTCCGGCGGACCCTCGAGCGTGTACGCCGAGAACGCCCCGCACATCGACGAGGGCGTCTACACTTCCGGGGTGCCGATCCTCGGGATCTGCTACGGCTTCCAGGCCATGGCCGCCTCGCTGGGCGGCACGGTCACCAAGACCGGGCTGTCGGAGTACGGCGGCACCGAGCTCAACGTGAGCGCCGAGTCCAGGCTCCTGGCCGGTCTGCCGGAGAAGCAGTCGGTGTGGATGAGCCACGGCGACTCGGTCACGGCCGCCCCCGCGGGGTTCGAGGTCGTCGCCTCCACCTCGGGCACGCCCGTGGCCGCCTTCGAGAACCTCGAGAAGCGCCTGGCCGGGGTCCAGTACCACCCCGAGGTCGCCCACACCCCGCACGGCCAGGCCGTGATCAGGCACTTCCTGTACGACATCGCGGGCCTCTCGCCGTCGTGGACGAACACGGCGATCATCGACGAGCAGGTCGAGGCCATCCGCGCCCAGGTCGGCGAGAAGCAGGTCCTGTGCGCCCTCTCCGGCGGGGTCGACTCCTCGGTGGCGGCGGCCCTGGTGCACCGCGCCGTCGGCGACCAGCTCACCTGCGTGTTCGTCGACCACGGGTTGCTGCGGGCCGGCGAGGCCGAGCAGGTCGAGAAGGACTACGTGCAGCTGACCGGCATCGACGTGCGTGCCGTGGACGCCTCCGACCAGTTCCTGACCGCGCTGGGGGGCGTGGCGGACCCCGAGGAGAAGCGCAAGATCATCGGCCGGGAGTTCATCCGCACCTTCGAGACCGCCGCCCGCGGCATCGCCGACGAGAAGGACATCGAGTTCCTGGTCCAGGGCACCCTCTACCCGGACGTGGTCGAGTCCGGCGGCGGCACCGGCACCGCGAACATCAAGAGCCACCACAACGTGGGCGGGCTCCCCGAAGACCTCCAGTTCGACCTGGTCGAACCGCTGCGGGCCCTGTTCAAGGACGAGGTCCGCGCGATCGGCCAGGAGCTGGGCCTGCCCGAGGCGATGGTCTGGCGCCACCCCTTCCCGGGGCCGGGCCTGGGCATCCGCATCATCGGCGAGGTCACCCGCGAGCGGCTGGACCTGCTGCGCGCGGCCGACGCGATCGCCCGCGCCGAGCTGACCGCCGCCGGGCTCGACCGCTCGGTCTGGCAGTTCCCGGTGGTCCTGCTGGCGGACGTGCGCTCCGTCGGCGTCCAAGGCGACGGCCGCACCTACGGCCACCCGGTGGTGCTGCGCCCGGTGACCAGCGAGGACGCCATGACCGCCGACTGGTCGCGGCTGCCGTACGAGCTGCTGTCGAAGATCTCCACGCGCATCACCAACGAGGTGCCCGAGATCAACCGGGTGGTGCTGGACGTCACCTCCAAGCCGCCGGGCACGATCGAATGGGAATAGGCATTCCTTGAAGAGGTCGTACAGTTGAGGGATGCAATTCCGGATAGCTGCGTACGGGGAGGTACGTGACGAGAACGGACGGCTCCTGCTCACCCGCCGCGACCGCACGGGCCGCGGACCGGGCCCCTGGCACCTGCCAGGAGGCGTCATCGACCACGGGGAGCCTCCAGCGCGCGCCGCAGGGCGTCTGGTGCGCGAGCACACCGGCTTCGAAGTCGAGGTGGGGGACCCCGCCGCGGCCGTAGCCGTCGCCAGGCGCGGCACGCACACCAACGCCATCATCTACCGGGCCGCCCCCGCCCCGGGCGGGCCGGACCCGGCCTCGGTCGCCGGCGACGAGGCCGTCGAATGGGTCGACCCGGCCGAGGCCGCGGCCGATCCGCACTCGCCGTTCGTGTCGGCCTGCCTCGGGCTGGCCGACGACCGGCTGGCCGGGCGGGTCGACAAGTCGCCCACCGAGTTGCGCCCGACCCCGCCCACCAAGGCCAAGAAGGGGCGCCGCCGCCGCGGACAGCGCTTCGGCGCCTACGGGGTCGTCGCCGACGCGGCCGGGCGGATCCTCCTGGCCCGCATCTCCGACGGCTATCCGGGCGGGGGCACCTGGCACCTGCCCGGGGGCGGGGTCGACTTCGGCGAGGCGCCCGAGGCCGCGGTCTTCCGCGAGATCTACGAGGAGACCGGCCAGGACGCCCGCGTGGGCGAGCTGCTCAACGTCACCTCGTTCCGGCACCGCCGCGCGATCGGGCCCGAAGGCTACCCGCTCGACTGGCACGGGGTCCGCGCGATCTACTCGGCGACCGTCCCCGACCCATCGGCGGCCCAGGTGGTCGAGGCCGCGGGGGGCTCGACCAGCGAGTCCCGCTGGTTCGACGCCGACCGCCTGGCCGACCTGCCGCTGTCGGCGGCGGTCGAGGACGCGCTCCAAGTGGTCGATGTGACCAAGCTCGCCGCCTGAGCGGGTATTGGTCCGTTCGGGGCGCGACTCACGCCGAGGCGGCCGGACCGGTCAGGTGGCCGCATCGGAAGGGCCGATGACTCCGGGCGGCTCCGGTTCTTCGATTCCGCCGCGGGGCTCTCGGGGCACCGGAGCACGGCGGTCGTGCCATCGGGGGATCGAACTGGCGATGCTCGCGTGCCGCCAAGCGTAGGTGCCGCCCGCCTGCAGCCGCAGGATGCCGTGGGTATGGGCTTCCTCCAGGAAGGCCATGGTTCTCCACGGCAGCCGTCCGTCGAGCGCCAGCAGCGCCAGCGCCATGCCGTAGTGGACGAATGCCGCGGCTCCCGCCTTGCCGCCCTGGAGCGCGAGCAGCCACGGCAGACCGTATAGCAGACCACCGGCCAGGCCCGCGGTCACCCCGAACACGATGCCCATCCACGTGTGCTCAGCGATCAGGACACCGACGATCAGGCACGGCGCTCCGTAGGCCAGGGCGAAGACGTACCCCACCCGGAAGTCCCGCTTGAGCAGGCTCTGCGGTGTCGTCGCCCGCGGGAGCGCGTCGGGCGTGGTGAACGCGTAGATGCTGCCGACCGGGATCGCGAACGCCAGCGCGAGCGGCAGGCCGGTCTTCGGGCCGAACGCGACCGAGCAGACCAGGGCCGCCACGGCGTAGACGAACAGGGCGCTCTTCAGCGCCGATTTCCACCGGTCGCGGGAGATCTGCACCATGAGCTCGGACGGCGGGGGCGGATCGTTCTTGTAGGCGAAGTATCCGAGCGCGATGGCGAGGGGCGAACTGAGGACGCCGCCGATCGGGTAGGCCGCGGCCGGGGGTATACCCGTGCGGTCCAGGAGTCCACCGATGCCGAGGCCGACCGAGATCAGAGGCAGAAGCGCGCCCAGGGCACCCGCCGCGATCCTGGTCGGCTTGCGCACCAGCAGCGAGAACTCCCACCAGGCGATCGGTGGTCTCGGTGCGGTCGCGGAGCGGCCGGAGAGGGTCGCGAGCCAGCGCATGGCCTCGGCGCGGCGGAGCTTGCCGACCTTCCGTTCCGAGGTCCCGATCTGCTCTTTGAATCGGGTCGGCGCGAAGTTGAGCAGGATGTTCTCGCGCAGCGAGTCGACATCGCCGAAGGCCAGCAGCGCCCGCGGATCGGACCGGTCCGACTCGACACCGTGCACCTTGGTCACCAGCGACAGAAGCAGCGGGGTGGAGAGCGCGGACGCCAGCGCGGTCCCCGGCCGGACCGAATCGAGCACCGCCGCCCACGGCTCGGCGTCCGGATTGTCGGCGTTCTCGCCGATGTAGCGGATGATGTCCTCGGGCCCGAGTCCGCTGAGCGAGACGACCACCGTGTCGCGTTGGCGAACGACGCCCTGCGCGGCCTGGTGGAACTCGGCTTCGCGGGAGGAGAGGATGAGGCCCGGGAGGTTCACGCCTCCGGTGGCGATCTGACTGAGGACCGATCGTCGCTGGCGGACGGCCTCTTCTTCGCGCCGGCGTTCTCGCTCGGCGTGGTCGTGTGCTTTGCCGTCCCATGCCCGCGGCAACTGCCCGGGGATCTCGTCGAGCGCGTCGAGTATCGGCAGGATCAGCTTCTCTGACACCAAGCGCTTGGGCATGTCCTTGCCGTACTCGGGGGCCTTGAGCCAGGTGTGCTGCTCGGCAAGCTGCGAGGCGAGCCAGTCCTCCAGCGGTTCGTCCGGGTCCCAGTTGCAGAGAGGGACGATCACCGGGACCGGTGCGGGCCCGTCGTCGACCGCGCGACTCCGCCTGAGGAGCGAAAGGAGCATGTAGATCGTGGATGAGGTCTTGCCGGACTCGGGCCTGCCGACAACCATGATCGTTCGCGTCCCGTCCTCGTCGAGGAGGGCGGGGAGATCGGTCAGGGTTCCGCTGCGTTCGCCGACCGTCCCGCTGCGTCCGGGGACGGTGCTCCAGGGGACCTCTATCGGGTGGTTTCGTTTGGGGTCGAATCCGAGCAGGATGGCCTCGGTGGCCCACTGCGCCTCGATGGCCCGGGTGAGCATCTCCGCGGTCCCGGCCGGGCTGGTGTCGGTCGGCGCGGCGGGGGCGGTGTCGACACGGCTCGCCCCTTTCGGAGAGGCAATGACACGCCGACGGGTCGGTGTCCACGTATTGTCTCACGGCCGATCACGTTCTGTGTGGCGGCGGAACGGCGTCAGAGGTAGAGAATGTCCAATCTCATCGGTCCGGTCGACCAGGTCGCATCAGCCGGATCCGGCTCGCCGGACGGGACTAGGACGCTCAGATCCAGCGGGCCAGGATCGTCTCGCCGCCGCGGATCGGCTCGCCGGGCGCGACCTCGGCCTCGGCGGCTCCGGCCGGGAGGTAGACGTCGGTGCGGGAGCCGAACCGGATCAGGCCGAACCGCTCGCCCTTGGCCAGGGCCGCCCCGACCTTCGTGCGGTTGACGATCCGCCTGGCCACCACGCCGGTGCGCTGGGCGATCACGACCCGGCCCCGCGGGGTGTCCAGGACCGTGAAGCAGGCGGCGTTGTGCTCCGACTTGGGGTTCGTGGCGGGCGCGTAGCCGCCCTTCTCGGCGAAGACGTCGGCGACCTCCCCGGCGGCGGGGGCGCGGTTGATGTGCACGTCGGTCACCGACAGGTGCGCCGAGATCCGCAGCCACTCGGACCCGGCCGTGCCGGTGGCCGCGCCGAACCGCTCGTCGAAGACGGTCTCGATCGCCGCGATGCGGCCGTCGGAGGCGGCCGTGACCGCTTCGGGCTCGTCGTCCTCGCCTCGCAGGTCGGCCTCGCGCTGCGGGTCGCGGAAGAACGCCGCCGCCGGGATCGCGGCGGCCGCCGGGATCAGCCAGGCCCTCGACTTCGGACGGACCTTCTTGGTCAGCCAGGCCGCCCCGAACAGCATTCCACCGATGATGATCCCGTTCGAATCCACGTGCAGCGCGGGCGTCACCGGGACCGAGGAGGCGCGCCAGGCCGGGGCCAGCTCCTCGGCGGGCGCGATGCCGCGCGGTCCGGTCGGGCCCTCGGCGGCCGAGCCGATGCGGAGCCGGTGGATGCGCAGGGGCGGGAAGGACCGGACGATCAGCTCGGTGCCGATGCCGTACTCGGCGACCAGTTCGGCGATCTCCTCGCGGGCCGGGGCGGTCAGGGTCGCCCCGAACGACAGCACGCCGCCGGGCAGGACCTTCTTCCGCAGGGTCTCGATGTCGGCGATGAACGCCTCGGCCTCGACGGTGACCGGCGCGGCCAGCATCACCTGCTCGGCCGGTTCGGCGGCGGCCAGGTCCGAGACGACGGTGACGTTCCCGGCCGTCCAGGAGCCCTCGGCCTCCAGGGCCGCCCGCAGGTCCTCGGCGGCCGCCGGCTCGGCGACCACCGTGAGGCCGTCGGAGGGCATGAGCGCCTCCAGCGCCGCGGTCAGGACCGGGTTCCCCCAGGCCGCTCCCACCACCAGGCCGGATTTTGGGCCGCGTCGGCGGCTGAACTCGTCGGTGATGCCGCGGGCGGCGGCTTTCGAGATCGGCATAACCCAGACTATAGAACCTCCCGGCCGTCCCAGCTCGCCCGACGGGCGCAAAGCGAGACCGCCTCATGTGCCCGAAAGGGAATCGATGACCGATTTGTCATCGTACTTTCGGAGCATCCTGCGAATCGTTCGTACCACCGGCCGAGCCGGGGCGCGGCGCCCGGTCGTTCCCCCTTCGTACCAAGAGGATCCCTACCCCACCGGAGGCGGAAGACCAATGACACGACCCTGGAGACTCGCTCCGCTCGCGGCCGGGGCCGCGGCGGTCGCGGTGGCGCTCGTCCCCGCGTCGGCCTCGGCCCAGGACGGCGGCGAGACCGAACCGATCAGCGGCGACGTCGTCGTCGAGGACGGCCTGGAGCTGACCGGCACGCTCGACGAGGAACCGTTCGACGTGTGGGCCAACGTCCTCGGGCTCAAGCCCCACGGCTCTGAGGAGATCCTCCAGGTCTACTGCATCGACATCCGCACCGACATCGACTTCGACTCCCCCTACGCGGAGGGGGAGTGGACCGAGTCGGGAGTGGCGAACCTGGAGAACGTCCGCTGGGTCCTGGCCCACGGGCACCCGAACGCGACCGCCGAAGACCTCCTGGCCGAGTCCGGCGCCGCCGTCCCCGAGGACTGGGACTCGGCCGCGACCGCCCGCGTCGCCTACGCCGGGACGCAGGCCGCCGTCTGGCACTTCACCGACGGCTTCACGGCCGCCGCCGATCCGGTCATCGACGGCACCGAGGCGCAGAACCGGGCCGTCTCGGACGTCTACGAGTACCTGGTCTCGGGCGCCGGGCGCATGCCCGACCCGTCCGAGTACTTCGTGGAACTCGGGGGCCTCGACGAGGCCGAGTACGAGGACGGGCGCTTCGGCCCCTACACCGTCCGCTCCAACGCGGGCCCGGTCGAGCTGTCCGCCGAGGGCGGGAGCCTGGTCGACGAGAACGGCGACGAGGTCACCGTCCGCGACGACGGCGAGCAGTTCCACATCGTCCTCGACGAGGACAGCGAGGGCATCACCATCACCGGCAAGGCCGCCTACGACCTGCCGATCGGCCGGGTCTTCCTGGCCACCACCGAGGAGTCGCTGAGCGAGCGGGCGACCAACCCGGTCAGCTCCGGTGAGTCCCAGAAGCTCATCCTCGCCCAGCCGCGCGAGTCCGAAGTCCCCGCCGAGTGGCGGTTCGCGCTCGACCTGCCCGAGAGCGGTGAGGAAGAGGAGCCCGAAGCCCAGCCGCAGCTGCCGGTGACCGGCTCGAACCTCACCCTCGCCTTCGCCGCCGGGTTCGCGCTCCTGATCGGCGGGCTCACCGCGGCCGTCGTGGCGCGCCGCCGCCCGTCAGCCGAACAGACCTTGCGATAGCAGGCGGACGCGAGGCGCATCAGCCGCCCCGCGTCCGCTGCCGCCGGAGAGTCCGGGCCGCGTCGATCCGGATCCGGGGCAGGTCCACTGGGCCAGGTGCTCTCCGGCGGCTCAACAACTCGATTGGAACGCATGGTGCTGCCGGGGCCGCGAAAGCGGCCCCGGCATATTTCGTCACTCGGGCGTCCATTCGCCACGGCCGCAGCCGGTCCGACAGTTTCGATACCGAATCGTTATAGTGTCGTGGTTCCCCGGTTTCCCCCGCCGGGCTGCGCCGCTCGCCCGAAACCCCAGCTAGGCGCCGCCCGCCCGGCCGGGCGGCAAGGGATGCAACCTTCGGGCGGCTACTAACGTGTCGTAGGCAGAATCAACGCGTCAATCCCTCGGAAAACAAAAGGGACTTCAACAGATGATGAGAAAAGCCCTGAAAGGGTCGCTGGCCGCCGCCGCGGGAATCGCGATCGGACTCGGAGCCGGCGGAACCGCTATGGCCCAGGACGACGAGATCCCCCCGGCAACCGGGCAGGTCGACTCCGAGCCCGGGATCCAATTCAACGAGATTCCCGAAGGCCACAGCCAGTTCGTCACCGCCCAGATGCTGAGTCTGAGCATCAACGGCGGCGACGACCGGACCGTCTACTGCATCCAGATCGACGTGGGCCTCGAGGGCCAACTAGACCACCAGGAGCGAGCCTGGGGCGACATCGACGTCGAGGACCTCCCTCTCGTCCTGGGCGTCCTGGTCAACGGCTACGACGGCTCCAACGCTGGGCACCTGATCGACGCCTCCGGCGCCGGTGACCACACCGAGGACCCGTACGGCGAGTTCAACGCCGACCAGGTGGCCTACGCCGCCACCCAGGCCGCGATCTGGTCGCTGACCGACGGGTACGACATCGGCGAGGGCGACGTCTCGGTCGGCAACGAGGCGGTCGACACGTCCATCACGCTGATCCGCGACTACCTGCTCGACAACTCCGAGCCGATCGACGAGCCCCCCATGGTTCCCGAGGTCGAGGTCGACAACTCCGAGGCCGAACTCGACGGCTCTGTCGTCGGCCCCTTCACCATCAACACCAACTACGGCTCGATCGCCTTCCAGCAGCCCGAGGGCGCGACCGTCGTCGACGAGGACGGCGAGGAGGTCGGTGAGTTCACCGACGGCCAGCAGGTCTGGATCGACTTCGGCGACAACGAGCCGTCCGACCTGACGATCAACACCGAGTCGGTCACCATCGTCACCCCCGCCGGCCGCGTCTTCGTCCCGGTCGACGCCGACTCCAGCGAAGTCGCCGGACAGAACCTCATCCTCGCCGAGGAGCACTCCGAGGAGGTCAGCGTCGAGGCTCCCTTCGAACTGACCCTCGAGGACGTCCCCTCCGAGGAGACCCCGGCCCAGCCGCAGCTGCCGGAGACCGGTTCCGACCTGGCCCTCATCGGGGGCATCGGCGGAGCGGTCCTGGTCGCGGGCGTGCTCGCGATGGTGATGATGCGCCGTCGCCGCGCCTCGGCCGGTGGCGACTGGGGCGACGCGGCCTAGCGGCCCGACCCCGGACAGCTGAGACAATCCCCACACGCCCGCTGACTTCGTCGGCGGGCGTGTGGCATACTTGCGGCGTGACTCAGAACGCGCGATTTTACTTTTACTACGGCACGGTCCGTCCGAGCCGTAGGTCGCGCTGACTGCGAAACCTACTGCCCCGGGCGAAGCGCCCGGGGTTTTCTCTCGCTCAGGGCCCGAACCCGGACCAATGTTCCTGACATGCTGAAGGAGTAGCCCTGATGTCCGCGACCACCGCCGAGCCGACCAGTACCGACGAGCTGTCGCAGCTGCGCGGCCGGATCGACGAACTCGACGCCGAGATCATCCGCCTGTGGCGCGAGCGCGCCCAGACCTCCAAGCGCATCGGCGAGATCCGCATGGCCAACGGCGGCACCCGCCTGGTGCTCGACCGCGAGCGCGCCATCCTCGACAAGTACCGAGACGCCCTCGGCGAGGACGGCACCCAGATCGCGATGCTAGTACTGCGATCGGGCCGCGGTCCCCTTTAGCGACCAGCGTGCCGCGCCGGGCGAGTGTCGTACCCGGCGCGGCATAATTGGCCTTCTATGAACGACGCTTCCGAAGCCCTCGTGGCCGGCCTCAACGAATCGCAACGACAAGCCGTCGAGCACGCCGGAGCGCCGCTGCTCATCGTCGCCGGCGCGGGCTCGGGGAAGACCCGCGTCCTCACCCACCGCATCGCCTACCTGCTGGCCGAGCGCGACGTCCACCCCGGCCAGATCCTGGCGATCACCTTCACCAACAAGGCCGCCGCCGAGATGCGCGAGCGCGTCGCCGGTCTCGTCGGCGCCCGCTCCCGGGCCATGTGGGTCATGACCTTCCACTCCGCGTGCCTGCGCATCCTGCGCCGCGAGGCCCACCGGCTCGGCTGGAAGTCGAGCTTCTCCATCTACGACGCCGACGACGCCCGCCGCCTGCTCACCCAGATCGTCAAGGAACTGGGCCTGGACTCCAAGAAGCAGTCCCCGCGCTGGCTGGCCGCCGAGATCTCCCGGCTCAAGAACGAGCTGATCGGGCCCGCCCGGGCCGCAGGCGAAGCCGAGGACGCCAAGGCCCGCCTGGTGGCCGACATCTACGCCCAGTACGACGAGCGGCTCCGCCTGGCCGGCGCGGTCGACTTCGACGACATCATCGGCGCCACCGTCGGCCTGTTCCGCGACTTCCCCGAGGTCGCCGCCTCGTACCGGATGCGCTTCCGCCACGTCATGGTCGACGAGTACCAGGACACCAACCACGCCCAGTACGCGCTCGTCCGCGAACTGGTCGGCACCGGCGACGAGGCCGCGGAGCTGTGCGTGGTCGGCGACGCCGACCAGTCCATCTACGCCTTCCGCGGCGCCACCATCCGCAACATCATCGAGTTCGAGCGCGACTACCCCGAGGCCGAGACCATCCTGCTGGAGCAGAACTACCGCTCCACCCAGAACATCCTCGACGCGGCCAACCACGTCATCCAGAACAACACCGCCCGCGGCCGGGAGAAGAAGCTGTTCTCCGACCTCGGCGACGGGCCCACGATCCTCGGCCACACCGGCGACAACGAGCACGACGAGGCCGCCTGGGTCGCCTCCCGCGTCGACGAGCTGGTCGACGCCGGGCAGACCTCCTTCGGCGACGTCGCCGTCTTCTACCGCACCAACGCCCAGTCCCGCGCCTTCGAAGAGGTCTTCGTGCGCCGCGGCATCCCCTACAAGGTCGTCGGCGGCGTCCGCTTCTACGAGCGCAAAGAAGTCCGCGACCTCCTGGCCTACCTCAAACTCACGGTCAACGCCGACGACACCGTCTCGGCCCAGCGCGTGGTCAACGTCCCCAAGCGGGGCGTCGGCGACCGCGCCGTCGCCGAGATCGAGGCCCTCGCGGCCCGCCACCGCATCTCGTTCCCGGCCGCGCTGCGCCGCGTCGACGAGGCCCCCGGCGTCTCGGGCCGGGCCCGCGGCGGCATCAAGCAGTTCTGCGAGATCCTCGACGCGGCCACCGCCCTGGCCGAGACCGCCCCGCCCGAGGAGGTCCTCGACAAGCTCATCGCCGACACCGGCTACCTGGAGGGCCTGGAGAAGTCGACGGACCCGCGCGACGAGGGCCGCATCGAGAACCTCCAAGAGCTCGTCGCCGTGGCCCACGAGTTCACCGAGCAGACGGCCCGCGAGGACGCCGCCGACGACCTGGCCCCCGACGTGGCCTCCTTCCTCGAGCACGTCGCCCTGGTCTCCGACGCCGACTCCGTGCCCGACCCCGAGGCCGAGGACGGGGGAGTGGTCACGCTGATGACCCTCCACACCGCCAAGGGCCTGGAGTTCGACACGGTGTTCCTGACCGGCATGGACGACGGCCTGTTCCCGCACGAGCGGTCCATGTCCAAACCCGACGACATGGAGGAGGAGCGCCGCCTGGCCTACGTGGGCCTGACCCGCGCCCGCAAGCACCTCCACCTGACCCGCGCCGGGACGCGCAACGTCTTCGGCCAGCCGGAGTTCTACGCCGCCAGCCGCTTCCTGTCCGAGATCCCCTCGGGCCTGGTCGAATGGAGCCAGTCGGCGCCGCCGCCGCAGCGCGTGGTGAAGCGGGGCGGGACGCCGTCCTTCGGGCAGCCGATCGCGATCCGCGACCCCGGCGACGTGCCGTCCCTCGAAGTCGGCGACCGCGTCAACCACGACAAGTGGGGCTTGGGCCGGGTCGTCGAACTCAAGGGCTCGGGCCCGCGCGCGCAGGCCCGCATCGACTTCGGCGACGGCGACCCCAAATGGGTGATCCTGCGGCTGGCCCCGGTCTCGAAGATCTGACTACCCCAGCGGCAGCCCGGCCGACTCCAGGTAGCCCAGCGGCTCGACCGGCTCGCCGTCCACATGCACCTCGAAGTGCAGGTGGGAGCCGAAGGAGTGGCCGGTGTTCCCGGCGTCGGAGATGTGCTGGCCGGCCTCGACCCGTTCGCCCTCGGCGACGACGATCCGGGAGTTGTGCGCGTAGTAGGTCTCGATCCCGTCGCCGTGGTCGATGACCACCAGGTACCCGAAGCCGGACTCCCATCCGGCGCGCGTGACCGTGCCCGAATAGGCCGCGTAGATCGGGGTGCCCTCGGCCGCCGCGAAGTCGACGCCGTTGTGGTTTCGGCCCCAGCGCCGGCCGAACAGCGAGGTGATCGAGATCTCGTCGAGCATCGCCGTCCACTTGATCTCGGCGTCCCGCACCGAGACCGTCGTGGCCGGTTCGGACTCGGCCCGGTCCGGGGACGGGGACGACTCGGCCGAGGGCTCGCCGGTACCGGCCCCGGCCGGTTCCCGTTCCCCGGCGGCGCTAACGGCCCCTTCCTCGGGGACACTGGACTGCTCGGCCAGGGCGGCGATCTCGGCCACGGCCCCCGAGGTGGTCGACTCGGGATCGTCCGACGGCAGACCGGCCGCGGCGGCCAGTGCGACGGCGGAGGCCCCGGCCACGGCCGAGCCCACAACGGCGGTGTAGCGCCGCTGCGTGTCCTGGAACAGCGGAGAGAGCTCGGCGGCCCACGAGGCCCGGTGCTGGCCTCGTACGCGGTGCGGCCGCGCGGCGTGACGTCGAATACTCATGACAACCGGCTCAATGTAGCGCCGCCCGGGAGCCGGTCGCGAGATTGCTCACTGTCCGGCGTGTCGCAGCAGTCTCTGGGACTCGGTGAACAGCCGCACCACCTCCGGGCGGACCTCGGCGCGCTCGGAGAGCCTGCGCGCCCAGGGGATCCGCACCGGTTCGTCGCGGCCGCCGGCGGTCACGGCGTAGTCGCCGCCGTCGCCGTCCAGGCCGGTCATGCGGGCCGCGGTCGCCTCCGGGCGTCCGCCCGCGCCGCGGCAGATGACGAGCGTGTCGTCCGGGTGGTCCTCGTTCATGTGGCGGCAGATCGCCGCCACCGACTTCGGGCCGAACGGATTCGAGCCGTCGTCGAGCCCGTCGGCCAGTTCGGACAGCACGGCCCCGTTGTGGTCGTAGGCGACCAGGACCTCGTCGATCAGTCGCCGCCGCTCGGACTCGTCCAGTTCGAGCGCGTCCAGCCGGGAGCGGTAGGCGTCCTTGAACCCCTTCGGGTCCCGGATCGAGCCGAACTCGTAGAAGCCCGCCCCGGGCCCGTCGAAGCCGAAGGACTTCCTGGCCGCCTTGCCGAACGCCTGCCCGCCGGACAGGTCCCCGAGATAGCGGGTGTAGGAGTGGGCGATGTAGCCGCCGGGCCAGGAGGTCGCGACCTCTGACACGCGCTCGACGTAGCGCCGCGTCGACGGCAGCGGGTCGATCACGGTCCGCCAGCCCGGTCCGATGAGGAATTCGAGATCGGCGGCGATGGCGTCCAGTCGCAGCAGTTCGTCGAACACGAACGGACCGGCCACCGGATCCTCGCGCCACCGCTCCCCGGCGGCCTCGATCGCCTCGTACACGAAGTACTGCTGAGCGTGCCAGCGGGTGTAGTCGCTCAGTGTCAGAGTGCGGTCGAAGAGTCTGTCGAACACGCCCGGTCGCCGCGGCGCGTCGTCGGCGGTGGGGTCGAGCGACTGGTGGCGGGACCAGCTCGCCTCGCGGATCCGGGTCGAGAACGTCGGCGCCGCAGTGTCTTCGGTGGTCGTGGTGTCGGCAGGCATACGGTTCCCATCGTCTCGGGCGGCGATCTGAAAATCAGTAAGGCAAGCCTAACCTACTCAAGTCGAGGTGGCTACGGATTCTCACCCCCGGTCACCGCCGGACCCGTGAGCGGCACTCGAATCCGGATGCGGAAGAATGGTCCGCGTCGCACTCACCCGTACGGCTGAACCAGAAATAGCCTGAGAGTCACGTTCGCAGCCCTTCCCCTGTGGGAGAGGACTGTGGCACCATGGGCTTGACTGGTCCCCACGACTATCCGAACGACACAATCACGGGAGGCCTCGTGAATCCGAAGAGACTTTTCAAGAAGCTCGGCGCTCTAGCGGCGACCGGACTTCTCGCACTGGGTCTTCTCGCCGGGGTTGCCTCGGCCGCCTCAGCCAATTCGAGTGGGGAATTCGCCGGTGGCAGTTCCGGTGAGGTCAACTCCGCTGGAGGCGTCGGCGACATCGAGTACACGTCGGAGTCCAGCAGCGGTGAGGTCAACTAGTGACCTCCCGTTCGCCCGGCACCCGATAGGGCGAGTCGGTGATCCGTGAGCGGTATCCCACCCTGTTCAAGGTCCTGCCGTGGCTGATCACCGGTCTCGTCCTCGGGGTGGCCGTCGGCGCCCTGGTGTGGTTCGGCCCGCCTGAGGTCTTCCCCCCGTTCGAAGTCGCGTTGCTCGTCGCGGCCTTCTTGGTCACACAGGGCCTGCTGGTCCAGTACAACGCGCGCGGCATGGGGTTCGCCTTCAACCTCACCGACATCCCCTTGGCCGTCGCGATCTTCTTCGTGCCGCCGTTCTGGCTGGTCGCGGCCAGGCTCGCCTCATCGCTGATCTTCTACGCCACGCGGTACGCGCGCCAGGAGATCGGCGTCCTCAAGCCGCTGTTCAATGTCGGCCTGACCGTAAGCGGCACTGCGGTGGTCGCCGGGATCGTCCAGGTGGTCGGGGTCGGCGGGGCCACCGATCCGCGCACTTGGGCCGTCATCGTCGGGGCGATCGTCGTCAACGGCTTCGTCACCACGGTCTGGATCTCGACCCTGCTGCTCGCCCTCTCCGGCTGGGACAGTGTCGTCAAGGCATGGCAGGGCTACTTCCTGACCTTGATCGGTCCCCTGCTCGCCGCCAGCGTCGGCCTGATCTTCCTGGTGCTCCTCGACGCCTCTCCGTGGACGGCTTTCCTCATCGGCTTCATCTCGGGGGCCGTGTACCTCTTGGCGCGCAGTTACATGCGGTTGCGCCGCCAGCGCCACATCCTCGGCGAGCTCAACAACTTCACCCAGCTCGTGGCCGACTCGGTGCGGTCGAACCGCCTCATCGACGCCATGCTGGGGCGGCTGCGCGAGATCCTGTCGGCCGAGTCGGCCACGGTCTGGGTGCCCGCGGGAGGGCGCTACCCGGAGATCCGGCTGACCGCCGAACTCGACGAGATCGGTCTGACCGACCTCGACCCGGTCCCGCAGCGCCTCCAAAGAGAAGTCATCGACTCGGCGAAGCCGATGCTCATCGACGCCAAATCA
This sequence comes from Glycomyces salinus, assembly GCF_016428645.1. GTDB lineage: Bacteria > Actinomycetota > Actinomycetes > Mycobacteriales > Micromonosporaceae > Glycomyces > Glycomyces salinus. Next base: position 17,812 of record NZ_JAELXW010000076.1, read on the forward strand.
GGCACACGGCGCCAGCGCGAGATCCTCGACGAGGCCGGGTTGAAGGGCGCCATACTGGTGCCGCTCCGCGCCGGGGACGATGTATACGGTTGCCTGTCCCTGGCCGACCGCATCGGCGGGGAGCTGGCGCGATTCACCTTCGTCGACCTCGAACTGCTGGAGACCATCGCCGCGCACGTGTCGGTCGCCGTCGACAACTCCCGACTGATCGACCAGCTCGGCTACGACGCCAGCCACGACCCGCTCACGAAGCTGCCCAATCGGCGCAGATCCCTGGAGGCCCTTCAGGAGGCGCTTTCCATCACCGTGCCGGGCGAGGTCGTGGCCGTCCTCATGTTCGACATCGACGGGCTGCACGAGATCAACGACGCCCTCGGCCACGAAGCCGGCGACGCACTCCTGGTCGAGTTCGGCGAGCGGTTGACCGAGCGCGCCCCCGACGCCTCGTTCATCGGCCGCATCGACTCCGACGAGTTCATCCTCCAGACCCGCCTGCCCTCGACCGACGCCGCCGTCGAGACCGCCCGCCGCCTGCGCCAGGCGCTCAGCGGGCCCATCGAGTTCGGCGGCGTCGCCGTCGACGTCTCGGCGGCCGTCGGCGTGGTCACCCACCCCGACTTCGCCACCGACGCCGACGAGCTCCTCCAGCGGGCCGACACCGCCACCCGCCAGGCCAAGAGCTCCAGTGACGGCGTCCAGGTCTACCACTCGGGCCTCGAGTCCGAGAGCCTGCGGCGGATCGGCCTGGCCGCCGACCTGCGCCGCGCCCTCGACCGGGCCGAGCTCGAGGTGCACTTCCAGCCCAAGGTCCGGCTCGCGACCGGCCGGCTGGCGGGGGCCGAGGCGCTCGTCCGCTGGTCCCACCCGACCTACGGGCCGGTGCCGCCCGAGGAGTTCATCGCCATCGCCGGGTCCACGGGCCAGCTGGGCCGCCTCACCGAGCAGGTCCTCGACGAGGCCCTGCGGTACGCGGCCGAATGGGACCTCGGTTCCGGTCCGCTTCCGATGGCCGTCAACCTCTCACCGCGCACGCTCGCCGACGTCGGCTTCCCCGGCCGGGTCGCCGAGCGGCTGGACGCCCACGGCATCGCCCCGGGCCTGCTGACCTTCGAGATCACCGAGGACGACATGGTCGCCGACGGCTCGCGGCTCTCGCCGGTCCTCGACCGGCTCCACGAGATGGGCGTCCGGCTGTCGGTCGACGACTTCGGCACCGGCTACTCGTCCCTGTCCTACCTGCGGCGGCTGCCGATCCAGGAGATCAAGATCGACATGCGATTCGTCCAGGGAATGGACACCGACGCCGACGACCGGGCCATCGTCAAGGCCGTCCTGGGCCTGGCCCGGCACTTCGACATCGACGTGGTCGCCGAGGGCATCGAGTCCCACCGCACCCTCGACCAGCTGCGCGAACTGGACTGCGAGACCGGCCAGGGCTACTACTTCTCCCGGCCCCTGCCGCCGGACCGCTTCGTCGCCTGGCTGCGCTCGCAGGGCGACGGCACCGGGCCCGGCCGGCTCCATGTGGTCTGAACCGCATCGGCCGCCCCGTTTAGGAACGGCGGCCGGGATCATGTACTCTTGTCAAGGCCGCGTGAGAGCGCGAGCGCCCCAATAGCTCAGTCGGCAGAGCGTCTCCATGGTAAGGAGAAGGTCAACGGTTCGATTCCGTTTTGGGGCTCGGAAGCACTGCTCTGACCACCTCGGTGAAGCTTGCGAACCGTAAGTCGGTCCAGTGTTTTGACTGCCCGTCCATTCGATGGCAGTGGGCACACGGCGGTGTAGCTCAGTGGTAGAGCAAACGACTCATAATCGTTGTGTCGGCGGTTCGATCCCGCCCATCGCTACGCCAACAAGCGTTGACTACCCTAGCTGAGCTAGGCTGGCCAACGCTTTATTTCTGTTCGCACCCGCGGGCCCGGGGCCCGCACTCAGAGGAAGGCACTCATCGTGGCCAAGGCTACCGACGTTCGCCCGAAGATCACCATGGCGTGCGTGGAGTGCAAGGAGCGCAACTACATCACGAAGAAGAACCGGCGGAACAACCCCGACCGGCTCGAGCTCCAGAAGTACTGCCCGCGCTGCAAGACCTCGCGTATCCACAAAGAGACCCGCTAAGGTCCGCACCGCCCCGGCATGCTCAACGCTTCGTATGTAGGCCGGTCCCTGCCGACCACCGACCCGGTTGAGATAACCGCCGAATCCGTCGCCCGCTTCGCGGCGGCGCTCGGTCTCTCCGGCGTGCCCGCCGCGTCGGGCGCGGTCCCGCCGACCTACCTGATCACCCTCACCCTGCCCGCGGCCGAGCGGCTCGTCGACGACCCCGATTTCGGGCTGGACTGGTCGAAGGTGCTGCACCGCGACCAGCGATTCGCCTACCACCGCGAGGTGCGGCCGGGGACCTCGGTCACCTGCACCTCCACCATCGAGTCGATCAAGACCGTCGCCGGGAACGACCTGCTGTCCCTGCGCACCGACGTCGCCGACGCCGACGGCCTGGTCGCCGAGTCCTGGACGACATTGTTCGTCGCGGCGGCGACCGACGCGGCGGGAGAGGCCGCATGAAGGAATTCACCCCGGGCGACGTGGTGTTCACCACCGCCTTCCCCGTCCAGCGCGCCGACCTGGCCGCCTACGCCGAAGCCTCCGGCGACCACAACCCCATCCACCTCGACCGGGCCGCCGCCGAGGCCGCCGGGCTCCCGGACGTGATCGCCCACGGCATGTTCACCATGGGCCTGGTCTCCCGGGCCGTCGTCGAATGGGTCGCCGAATCCGGCCTGGAGGCGAGCCTGACCGACTTCTCGGCCCGCTTCGCCAAGCCGGTCGTGGTCCCCGCCGAGGGCGGCACCACCGTCGAGATCGAGGCGAAGGTCCGCAAGGCCGAGGCCGACTCCGTCGAGCTGGCGATCACGGCCCGCTCCGGCGGCGAGAAGGTCCTCGCCCCGGCCCGCGCCACCCTCACCGCTCGTAGCTGAAGAAGCCCTTCCCGGACTTGCGGCCCAGTTCTCCGGCCGCGGCCATGCGGCGCAGGATCGCCGGCGGGAAGAACTTCGCGTCGGCGGTGTCTTCGTAGATGTTCTCGGTGGCGTGCGCGATAACGTCGATCCCGGTCAGGTCCGCCGTGGCCAGCGGCCCCATCGGGTGCCCGAACCCGAGCCTGCACGCCGTGTCCAGGTCCTCGGCCGAGATCACCCCGTCCTCGACCAGGGCCGCCGCCTCGTTGATGAACGCGCAGATCAGCCGGGTGGTCGCGAAGCCCGCCACGTCCCGGTTGACGACCACGCAGGTCTTGCCGCAGCTCTCTGCGAACTCGCGGGCCCTGGCCAGGGCCTCGTCGCCGGTGTGCAGGCCCCGGACCAGCTCGCAGAGCTTCATCATGGGCACCGGCGAGAAGAAGTGGGTGCCCACGACCCGCTCCGGCTCGGACGCGGCGGCGGCTATCTCGGTGATCGGAATGGCCGAGGTGTTGGTGGCCAGGACCGTCTCGGCCGGGCAGATCGCCGAGAGCCGCCCGAAGACCTCCCGCTTGACGTCGAGGCGCTCGAAGACGGCCTCGACGACGATCTCGGCCTCGGCGGCCGTCTCCATGTCGGTGGTGTGGGCGATGCGGTCCTGGGCGGCCTGGGCGTCGTCCTCGCCGACCCTGCCCTTCGCGACGAAGCGCCCGAGCGAGTCGGCGACGGCGGTCTGGGCCCGCTCCAGCGCCCGCGGATCGGTGTCGATCAGCGACACGCTCCATCCGGCCAGCCCCGCGACCTGCGCGATCCCCGAACCCATCAGACCCGAACCGATTACCGCTATCTGAGACATGGCCAGAGGCTATACGGTGGTCGGTATGGCGGTCAATCTCACCAAGATCTACACCAAGACCGGCGACGACGGCACCACCGGGCTCGCCGACTTCAGCCGGGTTCCCAAGACCCATCCGCGCCTGGCCGCCTACGGCGACGTCGACGAGGTGAACGCCGCGGTCGGGTGCGCGCTGGCGCTCGGCGGCGCGGAGGTCGCCGAGCGGATCACCGAGGTGCTCCTGGCGGTCCAGAACGACCTGTTCGACGTCGGCGCCGACCTGTCGACCCCCGTCGCCGAGGACCCGAAGCACCCGCCCCTGCGGATCGACCGGGACTACGTGACCCGGCTCGAAGGCTGGATCGACGAATTCAACGCCGAGCTCCAGCCGCTGCGCTCCTTCATCCTCCGCGGCGGCGCCCCGGGGGCGGCGCTGCTGCACCAGGCGTGCACGGTGGCCCGCCGCGCCGAGCGCTCGACTTGGACGCTCCTGGAGGCCGAGCCGGAGACCACGCACGAGCTGCCGGTCACCTATCTCAATAGACTGTCCGATCTGCTGTTCGTGCTGGCACGCACCGCGAACCGCGGTGAGGATGTGCTTTGGCGACCAAAGGGATCACAAGAGTAACTCCAGTAGACTTCTGCCCCTTTTTGCGCTGTGTTGCCAAATTGTTACTACGGGGATGGTCGGCGGGCGCTTGACCTACGCACTGTTACCGATAAAAATGAAGCGAAACTCCTCGATCCAACCTTGTAGAAAGGTCCCTCAGCATGCTTAAGAAAACCCTTGCCGGTCTCGGGGCGGGAGCGCTTCTCCTCGGCATGACCGCCTGCGGCACCGAAGGCGGCGGCGGAAGCGGCGGCGACGGCAACGGCGGATGCGTCAGCGAAGGCGGCGGCGGAGCGAGCGACGACGGACTGGTCGTCGGCTTCGCCCAGGTCGGCGCCGAATCCGCTTGGCGCACCGCCAACTCCGAATCCGTGCAGTCGGCCGCCGAGGCCGACGACCGCATCGCCGAGCTCCAGTTCGTCGACGCCCAGCAGGAGCAGGAGAACCAGATCGAGGCGATCCGCACGTTCGTCACCCAGCAGGTCGACGTCATCGTCCTGGCACCTGTGGTCGAGACCGGTTGGACCGACGTGCTCACCGAGGCCTGCGACGCCGGCATCCCGGTCATCCTGGCCGACCGCGGCATCGAAGACGCCGACGAGGACCTCTACGTCACCCGCCTCGGCTCCGACTTCGTCGAAGAGGGCCGCAAGGCCGGCGCCTGGACCGTCGAGACCTTCGCCGACGACGACAACACCCGCATCCTCGAACTCGAGGGCACCGTCGGCTCGGCCCCGGCCAACGACCGCAACTCCGGCTTCTTCGACGTCCTGGACGAGGAGAGCCTGCCCTACGAGCTGGTCGACTCCCAGTCCGGCGACTTCACCGCCGAAGGCGGCAAGTCGGTCATGGAGACGTTCATCTCCACCCACGGCCTCGACGACATCGACCTCCTCTACGCCCACAACGACGAGATGGGCCTGGGCGCCATCCAGGCCATCGAAGAGGCCGGCTACACCCCCGGCGAGGACATCCAGATCATCATCGTCGACGGCTCCAAGGCCGGCTTCGAGGCCGGAGTCGCCGGCAAGCTCAACTACATCGTCGAATGCAACCCCGTCTTCGGCGAGCAGCTGATGGACGTGGCCGTGCAGGTCGCAGAAGGCGAGGAGCTCGACAAGTTCACCGCCGTCGAGGAGTCGGTCTACGGGCCCGACGACTTCGAGGCAGAGGTCGACAACCGGCAGTTCTAGCCCCGTTTCGCACAACCGAATCGGCCGTCCGGGCGCAAGCGCCCGGACGGCCCGAGCCACGCCAGCGACCCTGCCGGCAGCTCTGTCCAGACAGAAGGTATGAGCCCATGTCCGACGCGCCGATCGTCCAGATGACCGGCATCACGAAGGACTTCACCGGCGTCCGCGCCCTCGACGGCGTCGACTTCACCCTCCGCCGCGGCGAGATCCACGCCGTCATGGGGGAGAACGGCGCCGGGAAGTCCACACTGATCAAAGTCCTCACCGGCGTCCACGACCCCGACGCCGGCCGGATCCTGCTCGACGGCGAGCCGGTCCGCTTCCACAGCCCCGGCCAAGCCCAGGCCGGCGGCATCTCCACGGTCTACCAGGAGGTCAACCTCACCGACAACCTCTCGGTCGCAGAGAACCTCCTGGCCGGGCGCGAACCGCGCCTGGGCCCGTTCATCAACTTCCGCGCCATGCGGCGCAAGGCCAAGGCACTGCTCGACGAGATCGGCATCGACCTCAACGTCGCCGCGCCCCTGTCGTCCTACTCGATCGCCATGCAGCAGCTGGTCGCCATCGCCCGCGCGATCGACATCGACGCCAAGGTCCTCATCCTCGACGAGCCGACCTCCTCGCTCGACCGCGACGAGGTCGCCGTGCTCATGCGCGTCATGCGCTCCCTGGCCGAGCGCGGCACCGCCATGGTCTTCATCTCCCACTTCCTCGACCAGGTCTACGAGATCTGCGACCGGATGACCGTGCTGCGCAACGGCACCCTCATCGGCGAGTGGGCCGTCTCCGAGCTGCCCGAGTCCGAACTCATCGGGCACATGCTCGGCCGAGAGGTCCAGACCCTCGGCGCGCTCGAGCACCGAGCCGCCCGGCACCGGCCCGACGACGACGTCCTCGTCTCCGCCCGAGGACTGGGCCGCAAGGGCTCGGTCAGCCCGTTCGACCTCGACATCCGGCCCGGCGAAGTGGTCGGCCTGGCCGGGCTGCTGGGCTCGGGCCGCACCGAGACCGCCCGCCTCATCGCCGGCGCCGACCGCGCCGACTCCGGCGCGCTCGAATTCCGAGGGGAGCGCCTCCGCGGCCACAATCCGCGCACCGCCTCCGCCCGCGGCATCGGCTTCTGCCCCGAGAACCGCAAGACCGAAGGGCTCGTCGGCGACCTGACCGTCGCCGAGAACATGATCCTGGCCATGCAGGCCGCCCGCGGCTGGGCCCGCACCGTCCCGCCGGCCCGCCGCGACGCCCTCGTTGCCGAGTTCATCGAGAAGCTCGACATCCGCCCGGCCGACCCCGATCTGCCGGTCAAGAACCTCTCCGGCGGCAACCAGCAGAAGGTCCTCCTGGCCCGCTGGATGCTCATCGAACCCCGGCTGCTGATCCTCGACGAGCCCACCCGCGGCATCGACGTCGGCGCCAAGGCCGACATCCAGCGCCTGGTCAACGAGCTGTCCGAGGACGGCATGGCCGTCCTGTTCATCTCCGCCGAGCTCGAAGAGGTCACCCGCCTGTCGGACCGCATAGCCGTCCTGCGCGACCGGGAGCTCATCGACATCCTCCACCAGGAGTCCGACATGACCACCGACCGCATCGTGGAGACGATCGTCGAGAAGGGCGGTGACAAGTGAACGCGTATCTGAAGCGGCTGATCTGGCCCCTGGCGGTCCTGGTCACGCTCATCGTCGTCAACATCGCCCAGACGGGCTTCGACTTCATCGTCCCCAGCGTCCACGACGGACGCCTCGGCGGCGCCTTCGTCAACATCCTGCGCAACTCGGTCCCGCTGCTCCTGATCGCCCTGGGCATGACCCTGGTCATCGCCACCAAGGGCATCGACCTCTCGGTCGGCGCCGTATACGCGATCGGCGCGGCCATCGCCTGCCAGTGGATCATCGACCGCGACCAGTCCGCGTTCGGCACGATCCTGACCGCGGTCATCCTGGCCCTGCTGGTGGCCGCGGTCATCGGGGCCTGGAACGGCGCCATGGTCGCCTACTTCGGCGTCCAGCCGATCGTGGCCACCCTCATCCTCATGATCGCCGGAAGAGGCATCGCCCAGCTCATCACCGGCGGCCAGATCCCCTCGGTCTCGGACAGCACCCCGTTCGTCGAGCTCGGGCGCGGCGCCATCGCCACGATCCCGGTGCCGATCGTCATCGGCGTGCTCGTCTTCGCCGTCCTGGCGCTGCTGACGCGCACCACCGCGCTCGGGATGCTCCTGGAGGCCGTCGGCGGCAACCCGGCCGCCTCCCGCCTGGCGGGCATCCGCTCCAAGGGGATCACGATCCTGGCCTACCTGGTGTGCGGGTTCTGCGCTGGACTGGCCGGCCTGATCGGCGCGGCCAACCTCGGCAGCGCCGACGCCAACAACGGCGGCCTGTGGATCGAACTGGACGCGATCCTCGCGGTCGTCATCGGCGGCACCGCCCTGATCGGCGGGCGGTTCTTCCTGCTGGGCACGGTCATCGGCGTGGCCATCATCGAGACCCTCAACGTCACGATCATCAACGTGGGGCTGTCGAGCCAGTGGCAGTTCACGGCCAAGGCCATCGTGGTCTTCGTCGTGGCGGTGCTCCAGAGCCCCGAGTTCCGGGCCTGGCTGCTCAAACCCTTCCGGCGACCGGACGGCGGCGAACCGGCTCCCGAGCCGGCCGACGACAAGGAGGCTCTGGCGAAATGAGCACCACCGTCACCGAGCGCCCCTCGCGCACGACCCTGTTCGACGGCCTCGGCCGCTACATCCCCATCGGCGTCACCGTCGCGCTGCTGATCGTGATGTACCTGGGCGGCATCGCCGCCTTCCCCCGCTTCAGCAGCCCCCAGGTGATCGCCAGCCTGTTCATCGACAACGCGGCGCTGCTCATCATCGCCGTGGGCATGACCTTCGTGATCCTCTCGGGAGGCATCGACCTCTCGGTGGGCTCGATGATGGCGTTCTCGACCATGTCGATCGCGGCGCTGACCGTCGACCTCGGCGTGCCTGCCGAGGTCGCCGTGGCGGCGGTGCTGGCCTTCGGGACGCTCTCGGGCCTGTTCACCGGCGCGGTCATCCACTACTTCAACGTGCAGCCGTTCATCGCCACGCTGGCCGGGCTGTTCCTCTACCGCGGCCTGACGCTCCAGCTCTCCGACCACGACGTGTCCATGCGGGACATCGCGTTCTTCGACTGGGGCATGCTCCGCATGGACTTCGCAGGGGGCCAGCGCGACGGCGGGTTCAGCCTCCCGAACATCTCGTTCATCGCCCTCGCGGTCGTCATCGTGGCGTTCATCGTCCTGCACTACACGCGCTTCGGCCGCGGCGTCTACGCCGTGGGCGGCTCGGAGTCCTCGGCGCTGCTGATGGGGCTGCCGGTGGCGCGCACCAAGGTCGGGGTGTACGCGGTCAGCGGCTTCTGCGCCGCGCTCGGCGGCGTCGTGGCCGCCTACTACACCAAGAGCGCGAACCCGCTGGCCGGAGTCGGCCTGGAGCTGGACGCGATCGCCGCGGTGGTCATCGGCGGGACGATCCTGACCGGCGGGACCGGCTTCGTGCTCGGCACCGTCGCCGGAGTCATGGTCATGGGCCTGCTGACGACGCTCATCGCCTTCCAGGGCGATCTGAGCTCGTGGTGGGCCCGGATCGTGGTGGGCGTGCTGCTGCTGGCGTTCATCCTGCTCCAGCGCTTCCTCAGCCGCTCGGGGGAGAAGCGGCGAACCTAGTACAGCTCGCACGGCGGGGCCTCGGACCGATCGGTCCGAGGCCCCGTCCCCGCTCAGGAAGCCGGGGTGAGGCTGACTCGGCGCAGGGTCTGGGCGTTCAGAGCGACCACGATCGTCGAGGCCGACATGAGCACCGCCCCGACCGCCGGGCTCAGCGTGAACCCGATGCCCGCCAGGACTCCGGCCGCGAGGGGGATCGCGATGATGTTGTACCCGGCGGCCCAGCCGAGATTCTGGACCATCTTCCGGTAGGAGGCCCTTGAAAGCCGCCGCACGCCGCCGACGCCGCGCGGGTCCGAGGAGGCCAGGACCACCCCGGCCGACTCGATCGCCACGTCGGTCCCGGCGCCGATGGCGATGCCGACGTCAGCGCGGGCCAGCGCCGGAGCATCGTTGACGCCGTCGCCGACCATCGCGACGATGTGGCCCCTGGCCTGGAGATCGGCCACGGCCCGGTCTTTGTCGGCGGGCAGCACTTCGGCGAAGACCTCGTCGCGACCGGGCTCGAAGCCGAGGTCGTCGGCGACCGCCCGGGCGACGGCCTCCGCGTCGCCGGTGATCATGGCGATCTTGGAGACCCCTTGGGCCCTGAGGTCCTCGATCGCCTCGCGAGCCTCGGGCCTGACCCGGTCCTCCAGGGCGAGCGCCCCGACCGCGGCGGGCTCGTCGCCGAGCGCCACGAGGTACAGGACCGTCGCGCCCCTCCCGGACCAGGAGTCGACGTCGCCGTGAAGCTCTTGGGGCGGTTCGACCTCGAGCTCCCGCAGGAGCGCCGGGCCGCCGACCGCGTAGCGGCGGCCGTCGACGGTGGCCTCGACGCCCTTGCCGGTGCGGGAGCGGAAGTCCCGGGCCCTGGCGCCCTCGCCGTGCTCGTGTCCGTGGTGGTTGACGATCGCGCGGGCCAGCGGGTGCTCGGAGTCGGACTCGACCGCGGCGGCGATGTGCAGGACCGCGTCGGAGTCGAAGTCGGCCGTGCCGACGATGCCGGCAACGGCGTGCTCGCCGGCGGTCAGGGTTCCGGTCTTGTCGAACAGGACGGTGTCTACCGTCCTCATGCGCTCGATGGCGAGTCGGTCTTTGACCAGGATGCCCGTCTTGGCCGAGACTGCCGTGGTGATCGAGACGACCAGCGGGATGGCCAGCCCGAGCGCGTGCGGGCACGCGATGACCAGGACCGTGACGGTGCGGACCACACCGTCGGAGACCGATCCGGCCAGCGACCAGGCGATGAAGGTGATCGCACCGGCGGCGACGGCCACGTAGAACAGGAGCGCCGCGAAGCGGTCGGCGAGCACCTGGCCGCGGCCGCGGGAGGACTGGGCCTGGGAGACGAGACGCTGGATCCCGGCCAGGGCGGTGTCGTCGCCGATCGCGTCGATGCGGACGCGGACGGCCGAGTCGGTGGCGACGGTCCCGGCCACGACCCTCTCGCCGGTCTCGCGGGGGACCGGGCGGGACTCGCCGGTGATCATGGACTCGTCCATCTCGGCCGCGCCCTCGACGATCTCGCCGTCGGCGGGGACGCGGGAGCCGGAGCGGACCAGGGCGACGTCGCCGACGCGCAGCGACGAGGCAGGGACGGTCTCGGCCGATCCGTCGTCACTGACGCGCTCGGCCTCGTCGGGCAGGAGCGCCGCGAGGGCTGCCAAAGCGCCCCGGGCCTGGCCGACGGCCTTCATCTCCTGCCAGTGGCCGAGCAGCATGATGGTGACCAGTGCCGCCAGTTCCCACCAGAAGTCGAGGTCGAACAGGCCGAAGGCGGTGGCCAGGGACGCGATGAAGGCGACGGTGATCGCCGTCGAGATCAGCAGCATCATTCCCGGCTCGCGGTCGCGGACCTCGCTGACGCCACCGGCGAGGAACGGCCGGCCGCCGTAAAGGAACACGAACGTGCCGAGCACGGGACCGACGAGTTCGATCCCGGGGAAGTCGAGCGAGTATCCGAACCAATCCATGATCATCGGACTGGTGACGAGGATCGGCACGCTCAGGATGAGGCTGAGCCAGAACTTCTTGCGGAATGCCTCCGGGTCGTGACCGGCGTGCTTGTCGTGGCCGCCGTGCCCGGAGTGGCCCATGTCGGCCATGTCGTGCCCGGCGTGTCCGCCATCGCGGTGGTCTGAGCCGTGGTCGTGCCCTGATCGCTCCTCATGCCCGCCGGCTTCGGTTCCAGCGGCGGCGCGGTGGGAGTGCGGTGGGGCCTCACCCTGTTCGGTGTGCCCGGCGTGTCCGCAATCGTGGTGGTCGCTCATCGGGTTCCTCCCGGTCCTCGTGTCACCCTCGGGCATATACCTCAGGGGGGTATATGTGCAAGCTTGTTCAACGCCCCCTCCGCGAACAGTATTCCCGGGCCGGAGCGAACTATTCGATAGCTCAGGTCGCTCGGTATTGCAGAGGTATGCATCAAGATGTAGTATCTCTACTATCAAACGGGTGAGACCTATGACGGAGGTGATCATGGCGAACTCACCGGCTCCCGGAGGGCCCGCCGTCGCCGTTTCCGATCTGCGGATGCGATACGGCGACAAGGACGTCCTCACCGGCGTCGACTTCGAGCTCCAACCGGGAGGCGTCACCGCGCTGCTCGGTCCCAACGGAGCGGGCAAGACCACCACGGTGGAGATCCTCGAGGGCTTCCGGGCCCGCAGCGGAGGCGACGTCGAGGTCCTCGGAACCGACCCCGACCACGGCGACGAGCGCTGGCGCGCCCGCATGGGCATCGTGCTCCAGGAGTGGCGCGACAACCACAAATGGCGGGTCCGCGACCTCCTGGCCCACTTCGCCGAGTACTACCGCCCCTATTCCCGGCCGTGGGACGCCGATGAGCTGCTCGAACTGGTCGGCCTCACCGACCAGGCGGGACAGCGCATCATGACCCTCTCCGGAGGGCAGCGCCGCCGCCTCGACGTGGCCGCCGGCATCGTCGGGCGCCCCGCCCTGCTGTTCCTCGACGAGCCGACCACCGGCTTCGACCCCCACGCCCGCCGCGAGTTCCACGATCTCATCCACAGGCTCTCCGACCTCGAGAGCACCACCATCCTGCTCACCACCCACGACCTCGACGAGGCCGAGAAGCTCGCCGAGCGCATCCTGATCCTCGCCGGAGGCCGCATCATCGCCGACGGCTCGCCCGACGCGCTGGCGCGCGCCGCCGCCACCACCGCCGAGGTCAAGTGGATCCAGGACGGCAGACTCCAGGTACACGCCACCGACGACGCGACCGCGTTCGCGCGCAAGCTCCTCGCGACCGACGACGGCGCGGTCACCGACCTGGAGATCCACCGCGCCAGCCTCGAAGAGGCCTACCTGACGCTCGTGGAGCAGTTCGAGGCAGGCGAGGCCGACGCCGCGATCGACACGTTTCAGGAGGTCACGAAGTGAACCCCACCGCACACGCCTACCGGACCGGATGGCGGCGCGCGCTCATCGAGACGAGGATCTCGCTGACCACTCCGTCCGACCTCATGGGATTCATGCTCCCGGTCGGCATCATGGTGACCGTTCTGCTGTTCCTGCGCGGCGTCGACATCGAGGGCACCTCGGTCTCCCTCGGCTCGATGAGCATGCCGAGCCTGATCGGCATGATGATCGTCTGGAGCGGAGTCCTCGGGGTCCAAGGCGTGCTCGTCATGGACCGGACCAACGGGACCCTGCTGCGCGCCAAGTCGATGCCCGGAGGCATGACCGGCTACCTCATCGGTCACCTCGGATCGATCGCGATATTCATCGCGTTCAGCGTCACGGTGCTCATGATCGTCGGCCTCGTCTTCTTCGACGGACTCGCCTTCGCCTCGCCCGACCGGTGGCTCCTCTTCGTCGCCGTCTTCGCGCTCGGCCTGGCCGCGACGATGCCCATGGGCGCCGTCCTCGGCGCGCTCATCGACAACCCGCGCAACATGGGCCTGGTCATGATGCCGTTCATGGGCTTGATCGCGATTTCGGGGATCTTCTATCCGATCACGGCCCTGCCCGGCTGGCTCCAGGTGATCGGACAGGTCTTCCCGACCTACTGGCTCGGGCTGGGGATGCGGCACGCCATGCTGCCGGACGCCGCGGTGGCGGTGGAGATAGGCGACAGCTGGCGGACGCTTACGATGTTCGTCGTGCTCGCGGCCTGGGCGGTCGTGTCCATGGCGCTGGCGCCGAAGCTGCTGAGCCGCATGGCCCGACGCGAGTCCGGGTCCAGCATGGCGGCGAGGCGCAAGCTGGTCGAGCAGAACTGGGGGTAGGACCGTGGCCGACGACGTCGTATACAACCGCATCGCGATGCTGCGTGCCGAGAGGGGCATCACGCGCCGCCAGCTCGCCGATGCGCTCGGCGTGCACTACCAGACCGTCGGCTACCTCGAACGCGGCGAATACAGCCCCAGCCTCCACCTGGCCCTCAAGATCGCCGAGTACTTCGAGGTTCCTGTCGAGGTCGTCTTCGCCACGAAACCGTTTCCGCGCCTCGGCGTGGAAGCCTGAGCTCGGTCCGCGCCTCGGCACCGAAACCTGACCGAACCCGCAAAGGAAACCGGGAAACCCGGCCCTGCGCCTCACCCGAGGCGCAGGGCCTTTTGTTCACTTGCGAGACACCGAAGCGTCGAACGGGCCTGCGAGCGTAAGAGCGATACCGACCCCACGGTGACTGGAGTTATGACAGTGAACATCGCAAGACGACGACTGCTCGCCGCCGGAGCCGGCGGCGCGGTCTTGCTGGGCACCCCCGGCGTCTCCCATGCCTCCTCCCGGCCCCGGCTCACCCACGGCGTCCAGACCGGGGACGTCACCGAACGCAGCGCCATCATCTGGACCCGCGCCGACCGGCACTCCAAGATGGTCGTCGAGGTCTCCGAACGCCCCGACTTCAAGCACGCCAGGACGATCCGCGGCCCACGGCTGAGCGAGAGGGGCGACTACACCGGCAAGCTCCGCGTACGCGGCCTGGAGCCCGGCGAGCGCTTCTACTACCGCGTCACCGCCGAGGGCGAGCACGACTCCGAGCCGCTGACCGGCTCGTTCACCACCGCCTCCGATGCGGCCGAGGACATCCGCTTCCAGTGGTCCGGCGACCTCGCCGGCCAGGGCTGGGGCATCAACCCCGACTTCGGCGGCTTCCGGATCTTCTCGACCATGGCCGAGTCCGAACCGGACTTCTTCGTCAACTCCGGCGACTACTACTACGGCGACGGGCCGCTGTCGGAGACCGTCGAACTCCCCGACGGCTCGACCTGGCGCAACGTCGTCACCGACGCGAAGTCCAAGGTCGCCGAGACTCTCGGGGAGTACCGCGGACAGTACAAGTACAACCTGACCGACGACAACCTGCGCTCCTACCTGTCCCGGGTGCCCATGGTCAACCAGTGGGACGACCACGAGGTGGTCAACAACTGGTACCCCGGCGAGATCCTCGACCTGGACGAGTACACCGAGAAGGACGTCGACGTGCTCGCCGCCCGCGCCCGGCAGGCGTTCGCCGAGTACACCCCGAGCGGCCTCGGCCTCCACGGCGCGCGCCGCATGTACCGCAGGATCTCCTACGGCCCGCTGCTGGACCTGTTCGTGCTCGACATGCGCACTTACAAGGACATCAACGGCCCGAACGACTCCGAGGACGGCGGCCTCCTGGGCAGGCGGCAGCTGGCCTGGCTCAAGCGCGAACTGCGGTGCTCCAGGGCCACCTGGAAGATCATCGCCGCCGACCTCCCGATCGGCCTGGTCGTCCCCGACGGCTCGGCCGCGTTCGAGGGCATCGCCCAGGGCGACGACGGCGAGCCGGCCGGCCGCGAGGCCGAGATCGCCGACCTGCTGTCCTACGCCAAGCGGCACGAGGTCAAGAACATGGTGTGGCTGACCGCCGACGTCCACTACACCGCCGCCCACCACTACAGCCCTGACCGGGCCGCGTTCCAGGACTTCGACCCGTTCTGGGAGTTCGTCTCCGGCCCGCTCAACGCTGGCGGCTTCGGACCCAACGCCCTGGAGGGCACCTTCGGCCCCGAAGCGGTCTTCGTCTCGGCCCCGCCGCAGGCCAACACCTCTCCGGCCGGGGGCTACCAGTTCTTCGGCGAGGTCCACATCGACGCCGAGACCGAGACCTGCGAGGTGGCCCTGCGCGACATCGACGGCAACACCCTCTTCACCCGACCGATCGAACCGACAGCCTGACAGAAATCTGAGGCGGGGCCGCGCAGCGGCCCCGCCTCAGATTCGGTGGTGTTCAGAGTAGTGCGGGTTCCTCGGACGGGAGTTGGTCGGTGAGGGTGGAGGCTTGGCCGGCTTCGAGGTCGTCGATGTCGAGGCCGCACATCGTGGCCAGGAGGAGCCCGGCGTAGGCGTATTGGAACTCCTCGGGGTCGGCGTAGCCGTGGCGGTCGTCGACGTTCATCGTGAACGTCATGTCGCGGTCCCCGTCGGGGGAGTGGAACGACAGGGTCTGGTGGCCCAGGCCGCCGCCGTTGTGGCCGATCGACGCCTCGCCTTCGGGGCAGATCTGGTATTCCATGAGCCCCAGCCCGTACCCGAAGCCGAAGTCGGTGTCGACGAACTCGGACGCCTCGTCCAACTGCTCGGCGGTCAGGAGGGTGCCGTCGAGGTAGGCGTCCCAGAAGTCGTTGACGTCTTCGGTGGTGGAGATCACCCCGCCCGCGGCCCACAGTTGGCTGTTCGACAGCCGCGTGGTGTCGAACAGCGGATCGTCCTCGTCGCCGGTGGTCAAGTACGGCACCGGGTTCGGGCCCCAGATCCCCCAGGCGCGTCCGGGAGGCAGGTAGGAGTCCCACATGCCGGCCGGCCAGAAGACTCGCTCTCGCAGCTCGTGGCGGAGCTTGCTTCCGGTGACCTCCTCGATGAGGAGCCCGAGCGCCATGTAGCCGGTGTTGGAGTACGACCAGTCGGTGCCCGGCTCGAACAGCTGCGGGTCCTGGGTGCCGATCTCGACCAGTTCCTCGGCGCTGTAGTGCTCGCGGTGGCCGTCGACGACGTCGCTGATGTCGTTGTCGATCAGCGACGGGTACAGGTAGCCGAAGTACTCGGGCAGGCCGCCGGTGTGGCTCAAGACCTGCCGGATCGTCGGCTCGTCCTCGTAGGGCAGGAGCCCCGGCAGGTGGTCGGAGATCCGGCCGTCCAGGTCGAGCTCGCCCTCGGCGTCGAGCTGGAACAGGACGGTGGCGACCATCGGCTTGGTGATGCTGGCGATGCGGAACCGATCGTCCTCGTCGACGTCGAACCAGGGCCACTCGAGGTTGCGGGGCCCGACCGAGTCCGACCAGGACTGGTCGCCGTCCCGGACCTCGGCGATGAGTGAGTATCCGGTGGCCTCATGGAAATCCTCGAGTTTCTGCTCGAGGAGCGCCTCGTCGAGGCCGGATTCGGAGGGTTCCTGTGCGGTGGCGGTGGCGGGGAGCGCTATGAGGCTCAAGGCCAGCGCACCCGCGATGGGGAGGTGTCTGCGCATGCCTCCACGCTAGGGGCGCGGGGCGCCGCGAACCACACCTGCGAGAGGGATATTCGCATCCCCCGATGGAGGGAGCCGCTTCCTCCGTTGGGAGTACTCGGGCGCTAACGAAAGAGGCCGCCCCCAGGGGGGGCGGCCTCGAGCCAGGAGAGGAAGCCGGTGATGGCGGAGTCGGTCATCGCCAACTCGAACTCGCCGCGCGAACTCTTGCATAGCAGGATCGCCACGTCGGGCGGGAAGATCTGGGCCTCGCCGCCGACCGGCTCGCGCCGCTCGGATACTTCGAGGTCGGTGCGCGCCAAGGTGTACCGGGGCCCCAGCGCGAGGGAGAACATGCGGTACCAGCGCAGCGTGCCGCTCTCGTAGACCGCGAAGCCGGGGGCCCAGCCGCGGCCGGGCATGCGCCGGGAGATCCTGGCGGCCATGGCCACCGAGCCGTAGCGCGACAGCGCCGAGCGCCGCACGTAGGCGAGGAGCAGGAACACCGCGACTGCCACCGCCAGAGCGGCGACGACGAGCAGTGCCTCCACCATGGTCAGGCCGCGGTGGGCTCGACAGCCTCGGCGGTCTCGGCCAGGACCGTGACGCCGTCGGTGGTCACCGAGAGGAATCCGCCATCGATCCGCCAGGCCCGCTCCGGCTCGCCGTCGGCCTGCACGCGGACGACGCTGCCGACCTGGAGCTCGCCGAGCATCGGCTGGTGACCGGGGAGAACTCCGAGTTCCCCTTCGGTGGTGCGGGCGTAGACCGCGGTCGCGTCGCCGGTCCACACCTTCGACTCGACGGCTACGACCTCTACGTTCAGTTGCCCTGCCACTGGCGCTCCTTACAGCAGATTCCGAGGTTGGTTAACGGAAGTCTAGACGCACGAGCGCGACTCGTCGAATCCGCCGTCGCCTCCGAGCCGCCCGGTGAGGCCGGTTCACGGCTCGGCGGCGGGGAACCGGACCCGAATATCACCCGTAGAGATGAGGCGACCCCCGGCCGAACGGCCGGGGGTCGCCACTGGATCGTCCGGGCCTCAGACGCGGGCGCGGCGCGCCAGGCGCTCGGGGTCCATGATGATGACGCTCTTGCCGTCCAGGCGCAGCCAACCGCGTCCGGCGAAGTCGGCCAGGGCCTTGTTGACCGTCTCGCGGGAGGCGCCGACGAGCTGCGCCAGCTCCTCCTGGGTCAGGTCGTGAGTGACGCGCAGCACGCCGCCGTCGCGGGTGCCGAAGCGGCTCGCCATGTGCAGCAGGGCCTTCGCGACGCGGCCGGGCACGTCGGTGAAGATCAGGTCCGCCATGGAGTCGTTGGTGCGGCGCAGACGGCGGGCGACGACCCGCAGCAGCTGCTCGGCGATCTCGGGCCGGTTCGCCAGCCACGGACGCAGCGCGGTCTTGGACAGCCGAGCCAGCCGGGTGTCGGTCAGTGCGGTGGCGGTGGCGGTGCGCGGGCCCGGGTCGAACAGGGCCAGCTCGCCGACCATGTCGGAGGGGCCCATGACCGCGATCAGGTTCTGGCGGCCGTCGGCGGAGCGGCGCCCGAGCTTCACCTTCCCGGACATGACGATGTAGAGACTGTCGCCCGGCTCGTTCTCGGTGAAGACGGTCTGGCCCTTGTTGACGTCGATGTACTCCATCTCTTTGATGAGCGACTCGACAGCTTCGGGGTCGACGCCCTTGAACAGCGCGGCCCTGGCCAATACATCTTCCATGTCCGTTCGCACCTTTCTTCAACGCACCGCTAGTGCAAGTACTGAGTCTATGCCTCTTGTCCGCATTGCGGGAGCGAGACCCCCGTAAATCCACATGCGCACTGTCGGCGCCGATATCGACATTCGTCCGAATGAATGCGCCAGCGCAGTTCCGGGCATCACACAGTGAGCGGCGGTACGGCAAGCGAGCAGGGGTTTCACCCGAAAATCGCAGTTTCGACCGGCGGCGACCGCTACAGCCTACCGCTTATGTGACGCCACGCCCAGCCTTGAGCTGCCGAACCGTCCGGATTCGCCCCCGGACGAGCGTGATTCGCTCGTGCGGTGTGCTCACGATTACGTGCAAGAACCGGTGCCGACCGGCTCTGTTGCATTCCTTCCCTCATCCAGCGACTCGGACGCCTCGGCCATCGTCAGCGCGTATCCGGTCTCGGGATCGTCGACCGCGGCAGCGAAGATGACCCCGAAGACCTCCCCGTCCGAAGTGAGGATGGGGCCGCCGGAGTTCCCGCCGATGATCTGCGCGTACAGCTGGTAGACCTCGCGGGTGACCGTGCCGGAGTCGTAGATGTCCGGGCCCGAGACGACCCGCGACTCGCGGATGCGCGCGGCCGTCGGCGTGTACCCGCCGCCGCCCGGGTAGCCCAGGACGATCCCGTCGTCGCCGGATTCGGCCACCGAGTCGGTCAGCGGCAGCGCCGGGGCGTCGAGGCCGTCGACGCGCAGCACCGACATGTCGACCTCGGAGTCGAACACCACCACCTCGGCCTCGAGCAGCGACCCGCCGGACTCGACCAGGACCTCGTCGGTCCCGGCCACCACGTGGGCGTTGGTCGCCACCAGGTCGTCGCCGAACACGAAGCCCGAGCCCTGGATCTGCCGGTCGCACTCGGGGGCGCGGCCGTGGATCTTCAGCACCGACGCCTGGGAGTTCACCACCACCTGGGAGGCGGCCAGCTCGGGGTCGGGCGGGTCGACCGGGCGCACCGGGGTCGGGTCGATCCCGGAGAACACGTCGGGGAACTCCGAGGTGCTCAGCGAGTCGCGCATCGAGTCGTAGACGCCCCGGACCGCTTCGGGCATGTTCTCGTCGATGGTGCCCACCAGGCTCGAGTGGCGCACGGCACTGGCGACCGCGTGCATCCCCGAGCTCGCCAGCGGCGCGGCGGCCATCCAGGTCACCAGCAGCACGGCCAGCACCGACACTATGGGCCCGGCCAGGTGGTCCAGGCGCCGCCCGTTCCGGGTCCGAAGGCGCCTGCGCAGCTTGAAGCCGAGGGCGGTGAACAGGGCCTGGCCGCTGAGCGCGAGGGTGAACACGACCACGAGCGCGGCGACGAGCTTGGCGAGCGGGTCGGAGTACAGGTCGGCTGCGAACGGCGCGAGCTGGACTCCGGCCAGGGCGCCGCCGAGGAAGCCCATGAAGGTGGCCGCCGAGATGATGAAGCCCTGCCGGTAGCCGTTGATGGCGAACAGGAGCGCGAGCAGAACGATGATCACGTCGACCAGCAGGCCGCCGCCGGTCGTCGACAGCACCTCGTTCTCCATCACCCTCCCTGGTTCGGGCCGAGCCTAATCCAAGCCGTCGAGGGGCGGGCCCGCCTACCGCGGGTCGAGCCGCATCATGCGGCCAGTGTTCCACGGCCTTGCCCAGTGGCCCAAGTCGAGGAGCCACGACAGTACCCCGGCGGTGAATCCCCAGATCAGCGGCACGCCGGGCACGGTGAAGCCGGGCCCGGTCCGGCCCGACGGGTAGCGCACCGATCCCCGGTTCGCCGGGTCGGCGAGCTCGGCGATCGGCACCTGGTGGGCCGCGGCGACCTCGCCGTGGTCGACCGGGTCGACCGGGTGCGGCTCCGTCCACAGCGCCAGCACGGGAGTGACCGCGAAGCCGGAGACGGGGATCCACACCGGAGGGAGCGTGCCGCCGACGGCGACGGTCGACGTTTCGACCCCCAGCTCCTCGGCGGCCTCGCGCAGCGCGGTCGCGGCGGCGTCGGCGTCGCTGGGCTCGGTCGCGCCGCCGGGGAAGGCGATCTCGCCGGGGTGGTGGCGCAGCCCGCCGGCGCGCTCCTGGAGCAGCACGGACGGGCCGGGCCCGCTCTCCCGCAGCAGGACCAGGACGCCGGCGGTGCGGGCGTCGTCGTCGGGGGAGTACAGCAGCGCCGCGTCGCGGGCCGGCGCCGAGACCCGCTCGCCGGTCTCGGCGCGGGAGCTCTCCAGCAGCGGGCCCCACCACGGCGGTGCGGCGGCCTCCGGACTCGGTTCGGCGGTCATTCCAGGTCCAGTCCGAAGGCCGATTCGGCGGTCTCCGTCAGGCTCTCGGTGGTGACCCCGGGCTCGTTGACGACCTCGGCCACGGTCCCGTCCGGGTCCACGAACGCGATCCCCGGCAGGCCGGGGACGCCGAAGGCGGTGCGGAGCTCCTCGTCGGCGTCGAACACCGACGGGAAGGTGAAGTCGAACTCCTCGGCGAACCACCGGCCCTTCTCCCGGGTGTCGGCGGTGTCGACGCCGAGGACGTCGATCCGGTCGCCGAAGGCGCGGTAGAACGCCTCGATCTCGGGGGCCTCCTCGAGGCACGGCTGGCACCAGCTGGCCCACAGGGTGACCACCAGCGGCCGGTCGCCGACGCCGACGGCCGTCTCTGAGCCCTCGCCCAGGCACGGCAGGGTCAGCTCGCCGACGCCGTCGATCGGGTTCGGACCGGATTCGCACCCGACCGACCACGTCGGCTGGGGGTCCTGGTCGGGGATCAGCTCCCGGTCGCCCTCGTCGCCGGGCTCAGAGCATCCGGCGACCGCGAGCAGGGCCGCGGCCGCGGCGGCGAGGAGGCGCCTCATGCGGCGTCCTCGATTCCGGCCAGGGCCGCGAGCCGCGCCCGCTCGGCGTCCGAGCCGCGCAGCTGCGCGAGCGCGGCGGCCGGCTCGGTCGGGCCCTCGCCGTAGGAGGGGCACTGCGCGGCGAGGGTGCAGGCGCCGCAGGCGGGCTTGCGGGCGTTGCACACCCGCCTGCCGTGGAAGATGATCCGGTGGGAGAACATGGTCCACTCGCGCTCGTCGATGAGTTCGGCGAGCTGGAATTCGAGCTTGACCGGGTCCTTGCCCTCGGTCAGACCGAGGCGGCCGGTCAGCCGGATCATGTGGGTGTCGACGGTCAGGCCCGGGACGCCGAAGGCGTTGCCGCGGATGACGTTGGCGGTCTTGCGTCCGACCCCGGGGAGTTTGACCAGCTCCTCCATCCGCTGGGGGAGCCGGCCGCCGTGGCGGTCGACCAGTGCCTTGCCGAGGCCGATGATCGACTTGGTCTTGTTGCGGTAGAACCCGGTGGGGCGGATGATCCGCTCGACGTCCTCGGGGTCGGCCGCGGCGTAGTCGGCGGCGGTCCGGTACTTCTCGAACAGCGCCGGGGTGGTCAGGTTGACGCGCACGTCGGTGCACTGGGCCGACAAGATCGTGGCCACGGCCAACTCGAGGGGGTTCGCGTAGTCCAGCTCGCAGCGGGCATCGGGGTGGGCCGCGGCGAGGAGCCGGTCGATGACGCGGGCGCGGCGCTTCTTGGCCAGGTCGGTCTCGGTGCCATCTTGGCGAAGCTTGCGAGCCATAAATTTGTCCTGCGGGCGTCGGCGGCGGTCACGCAGCCATGTTACGCGGAGCGGCCGCTTCGGCCGAATCCCTGCGGGGCCGCCGTGATCGCAGCAGCAGTGAGACGCAGAGCATTCCGGCCCCCGCCGTGAAGGCGGCGACCGGCCAGGCGCCGGAGGCCTCGGCGGCGGCGCGCATCTCGACCGGGGGCGGCGGGAGCAGGTCGGGGTCGGTCTCCACCGCGGCGGCCGCGTCCACGATCCCGGCTCCCAGGCCCGGCCCGGGGCGGCCGGCGGTGGCGGTCAGGAGCTGGCGGACCTCGGGCGCGGTCAGGTCCGGGTGGGCCGAGCGGACCAGCGCCGCGGCCCCCGACACCACCGCCGAGGCGAAGGAGGTGCCGGTGACGGCCCGGTAGCCGCCGCCCGGTTCGGGCGCGGTGAGCTCGGCACCGGGGGCGGCCAGGTCGGTGGACCCGCCGGTGATGGCGGTGGGCCAGCGCCGGCCGGCCTGGTCGGTGCCGGTCACGGCCAGCACGCGGGCGTCGCTGGCCGGGAACCACACCTGCTCGTCGCCGCCGGCCTCGGCCTGGTTGCCGGTGCAGGCGACGACGACGACGTCGTGGGCGGCCGCGTAGTCGACCGCCTCCCGGAAGGCCGGGGACTCGTAGTGGCCTCCCAGGGACAGGTTGACGACGTCGGCGCCGTTGTCCACTGCCCATTCGACGGCCGCGGCCACCATCGAGGAGTCGTGGTACCGGTTCTCGTCGTCCAGGACCCGCACCGGCAGGATCTCGGCGCCCGGCGCGACGCCGGAAAGGCCCGATTCGGGGCGGCCTGCGATGATCCCGGCCACGGCGGTGCCGTGGCCGACGGGGTCGGCGTGGGCGAAGGCGCGTTCGTAGTCGTCGTGGCCGACATCGCCGCCGAGGGCGAGCAGGCGCGGCTCGGTGCCGGTGCCGGAGTCGACGTAGCTGCGGCCCGGGAGCACCGCACCCAGGAGGTTCGGGTGGTCGGCGTCCACACCGGAATCGACGACCGCGACGGTCACGCCGGTGCCGTCGGCGGTCTCCCAGGCGGTCGCGGCGTCGATGGCGCGCAGGTGCCAGCCGAGCGGATCGACCGCCTCCGAAGGCGCAGACGGCAAGAGCGCCAACAGCGTAGCGCTGGCGCATGCGATAGTGAAGCGAGCAAGGCGGTCCCCCATGAGACCCGGATCGTTACACAGCGATATCGTTCAAGTACGGGAACGACACGCGAACGTCTTTATGATTTCGTTATTTTTGCCCTACTGACGGAAACTTGACAACGCCCTCGCGTTACGGTGACGATCGCGAGGGGACGCCGCGTACTCTCGTCGCTGCCCCATCGAAGACCGATAGGGGAGAAGGGCTGAATGGGATCGATGTGGGAACCCAGTAACGAGACCGAGCACCGTCTCCGCGAGGCGCTGCGCGCTGACGACCAGGACGGATACTTCCGGATACTGTCGCAGATCGAGCTCGTGCTGCCGTTGTCCTATGAGGACCCGACGAGTGTCGGCGCCGACACCTGGGCCACCTGGACCACCGACGACCGCACCCACATCCTCGCGTTCACCTCAGAGACCGCTCTCGCGGTGTGTCTCCGGGACAACGCCGGCTCCTCCAGGCGGGTGAGGTTCAACGCCCTCGCCGACGCCTGGCCCGACCAGGAGTGGTGGCTCGCCGTCAACCCCGGCCTCCCCATCGAGGGATACCTCCCGGCCTGGTTCGTGAGCCAGGTCGCCCAGGGCATGACCACCGTCCCGGCCGACTCCCCGCCCGAACCCGGACACGGACCCGCGCCGACCGACCAGGCGTTCAGCCCGGTCAACCAGTCCGACCCCTTCGCCAACCCGATGGAGCCGGTCCAGCCGCGGCGCGACAACAGCTTCATGCCGGCCGCCCCGTCGGTCCCCGACGTCCCGCCCGCCCCCCGCCGGAACTCCGAGAACGACCAGGCCGGCCAGTACTCGACCGTCGCCGGCGAGACTCCGGCCGGACTGCCCCTGCGCCAGCCGCCGACCGCCGAGCCGCCCGCCGCTCCGCCGCCGCCGAGCCAGGCCGACCCCTTCGCCGCCCCCGCGCCGGACCGCGGCGAGACATTCTCCGAGCAGCCCCAGTGGCCCGACGACCAGAACGAGTGGCCCGACGCCCCGGCCTGGCTGCGCGAGCAGCAGCCCGACCCGTCGACCCTCCCCGAGCGCAACCCCGGGGCCGGCTACCAGTCCCAGCCCGACCCGTTCGCCGCGCAGTCCCCGCCGCCGCCCGAGCCGAACCGGCAGCCCGACCTGTTCGCGCATTCCGACCCGTTCGCCCAGCCCAGCCGCCCGCCCCAGTCCGAGGCCGCGGCCCCCGACTCCTTCGCGACCATGGGCAGCGCCTTCGGCAACCGGGGCGCCCAGGCCGACCCGCCCCCGACGCCCCCGGCCGAGCAGCACCACCACCGCGAGCAGGGCCCGACCCCGGTCGAGCTGACTGGCGCCGAGGCCGAGCCGCGCCTGGCCGAGGCCGCCTCCGGCGGCGACACCGCCGGATTCCTCCAGACCCTGCTGACCACCAGCGTCGTCCTCCCCGTGGCCGACGCCGCCGCCACGGCCATCCGCGTCGGAGACCCGGCGTTCCGCTGGGCCAGCGACATCGTCGACGGCATCCACGGCATCACCGTCTACACGACGCCCGAGCGCCTGGCCGAGCGCGCCGGCGAGGACACCCCCTACACGACCGTGCCCTTCGGCTGGCTCATCCAACACTGGCCCGGCGTCGAGTACTCCCTGTACGTCAACCCCGGCACCGAGGTCGGGGCGAACATGTCCGGGCCAGAGGTCGAACCGCTGCTGAAGTGGGCCGAGGCCAAGGGCCTGCTGGACTTCGCCACCGAGATGGAGCAGCGCCAGGCCGCCGAGGCGCGCGCCGCCGAGGCGGAGTCCGCGTCCGGGCCCATCATGTGGCAGAAGACCATCCCGCACCACCAGGTGTCGTTCTACCTCGAACGCGGCTACGACCGCGTCGGCGGTTTCGTCCACCCGTCCGACGAGGTCGACCACCTGCGCACGCCCGCGCAGCTCTACCTCGCGCTCGGACTCCTGCGCACCTCCGAGGCGTTCAGCCCCACCGACGACTCGGTCCACGTGCTGCGCTGGATCGGCTACCGTACCGACCTCTACCCGGCCGCGCTCGGCGGCAACGACAGCGCCGGGGCCGCCGAACGCGGCGGCTGGGTCGTCGAGGCCGCGCCGTTCCGCGGCGACGGCCTGGCCCCGTCCGAGTCCGGTGAGGAGCGCATCTCCGAGCACAAGGTCGACTCGGTGCGGCTGCCGCACGGCGCCAGGATCCTCCGCATCGACTCGCGCGGCGAGGTCACCGAGATCGCCGAGTTCGACTGTGACACCCGCGAGTGGGTCCCGGTCGAAGGCGCATTCGGGGCTCCGGCCGCGATCGAGGCCGGACCGAGCTCGGTCCCGAGCCAGCCCCGGGCCCAGATGTCCGAGCCGGATCTCGGCTCCGGGCCCATGGGCGAGGCCGCCCCCGGCCGCTACGAGGGCTCGGCCCTGGGCGAGGCGTTCGGCGGCGACCCGTCGGACGGCCACTACGATCTGGTCCGGCCCGCCCCCGACGAGCAGGCCGCATCGGTCCTGGAGAACCGCGAATGGAAGGGGGCCTGAGGTGAGGGACGGCTACATCGCGCGCTGGAACGGCGCCGAGTACGACTCCAGCCCCGACGGGGCGCACGTGCGGCTGTACTCGCCGACCGGCGGTGACGGCTTCGTGCAGGTCGCCGAGGGCCGCTTCCGGCGCGGCGTGCCGATCCAGGAGCTCGAGGACTTCTTCTACGTGCGCACCGTCTGCACCTGGCGGGGCGAGCCATTCCTGGTGCTGGGCGAGTCCGGCGACTGGCTGCGCCTCGAATACCAGGGCGGCCGCGCCGACGTGGCCATGAGCCTGGGGTTGGAGCCGTACGACACCGGCGTCTACCAGATCTGGGCCCCCCGCGGCGAGGTCGACGAGATCACCGAGCAGTACCTCTAGGCTCGGCTTTCACCCGCCGCTCCCACCGCGGTGCCGATGCACGACCCCGCAGGTGCCCGCCGCGGGGCAAATCTCCCCTGCGACCGCTTTCATCCGGCGGCACTTTTGCTGTATGCTTCAGAAAAACCCTTGAGAAAGCGTTTGCCGATCGACGCGCGAACGGGCAGACGACGGGGGCGGACGCCCGCGGAGCCGCAACTTTATAGTCAAGTCTGGAGCAGACCCCTATGACAGAACGCATCAGCGTCGGCATCGCCCTGAACGGCGTGACCGGCCGCATGGGATACCGGCAGCACCTCGTCCGGTCCCTGCTGGCCATCCGAGAGCAGGGCGGAGTCGAGCGCGCCGACGGCTCGGTCATCTGGCCCGAGCTGACCCTGGTCGGGCGCAACGCCGAGAAGCTGGCCGAGATCGCCGCCCGCCACGGCCTGGACAAGTACACCACCAGCCTCGACGAGGCGCTGGGGGATTCGAGCATCGACGTCTACTTCGACGCGCTCTCCACCCAGCACCGGCTCGCCGCCGTGAACGCCGCGATCAAGGCCGGCAAGCACGTCTACACCGAGAAGCCGATCGCGACCAACCTCGACGACGCGCTCAGCCTGGCCCGGAACGCCCGCAACGCCGGAGTCAAGAACGGCGCGGTGGCCGACAAGCTCTACCTCCCGGGCCTGCGCAAGCTCAAGCGCCTGGTCGACTCCGGATTCTTCGGCCGGGTCCTGTCGGTGCGCGGCGAGTTCGGCTACTGGGTGTTCGAGGGCGACTGGCAGGACGCCCAGCGCCCCTCGTGGAACTACCGCGCCGAGGACGGCGGCGGCATGGTCCTGGACATGTTCCCCCACTGGTCCTACGTCTTCGAGGGCACGCTCTCCCCGGTCAAGTCCGTGACCGCCCACGTCACCACCCACATCCCCGAGCGCACCGACGAGTCCGGCAAGTCCTACTCCGCGACCGCCGACGACGCCGCCTACGCGATCTTCGAACTGGCCGACGGCACCGTGGTGCAGATGAACTCCTCCTGGGCCACCCGCGTCGACCGCGAGGAACTGGTCGAGTTCCACGTCGACGGCACCGAGGGCAGCGCCATCGCCGGCCTGCGCAAATGCCGCGCCCAGCACCGCGCCCACACCCCCAAGCCGGTCTGGAACCCCGACATCGACCAGCCGATCGACTTCCGTTCGCAGTGGTTCCAGGTCCCCGACAACGAGGAGTTCGACAACGGCTTCAAGCTCCAGTGGGAGGAGTTCCTCCGCCACGTCGTCGACGACGCCCCCTGGCACCACGACTTCCTGGCCGCCGCCCGGGGCGTCCAGCTCGCCGAGGCCGGCTACCGCTCGGCCAAGGAGGGCCGCCGCATCGACCTCGAGGAGCTGCAGCTGTGAGCCGGAAGTTCGACTCGAGGGTGATCTACTCGGCCGCGCACGTCGTGGCCGACCCGCTCGCCGACAACGGACCGGGCCGCCCGGCCGCCGTCGACTGGGACGCCACGATCCGCTACCGCCGCCACCTGTGGGACCTCGGACTGGGCGTGGCCGACGCGATGGACACCGCCCAGCGCGGCATGGGCCTGGACTGGGAGGCCACCAAGGAGCTCATCCGCCGCTCGGCCGAGGCCGCCGGACCGGACGACCTGCTGGCCTGCGGCGTCGGCACCGACCAGCTCCCGGCCGCTCCGACCACGATCGAGGAGATCCGCGCGACCTACCTCGACCAGCTCGCGGTCGTCGAGGACGCCGGAGCCGGCACGATCCTGATGTGCTCGCGGGCGATGGCCGCCACCGCCAAGGGCCCCGAGGAGTACAAATCGCTGTACTCCGAACTGCTCGGCGAGGTCAGCGGCAAGGCGATCCTGCACTGGCTGGGCCCGATGTTCGACCCGGCGCTGGAGGGCTACTGGGGCACCTCCGACCTGGGCGAGGCCGCCGACGTGTTCGTCGACATCATCGGTGAGAACGCGGACAAGGTCGACGGCATCAAGATGAGCCTGCTCGACGCCGAGGCCGAGATCGCGCTGCGCCGCAGGCTCCCGGACGGCGTCCGCTGCTACACCGGCGACGACTTCAACTACCCGCGCCTGATCGCGGGCGACGAGCGGGGCCACTCGGACGCGCTGCTGGGCATCTTCGACCCGCTCGCGCCCCTGGCCGCCAAGGCCGTCCAGCGCCTCGACGAGCACGACCCCGCGGGCTTCCGCGAGGTCCTGGACCCGACGGTCCCGCTGGCCCGCAAGGTCTTCGAGACGCCGACGTTCAACTACAAGACCGGCGTGGTGTTCCTGGCCTGGCTGTCCGGGCACCAGGACCACTTCAGGATGGTCGGCGGCCTGGAGGCGGCCCGCTCGGTCGTCCACCTCACCGAGGTCTACGACATGGCCCTCGAACTCGGCCTCTTCCCGGACGCGAACCTGGCCGAGTCCCGCTTCAACGCGCTGCTGAAGGTCGCCGGGCAGCCGGAGAGGCGGCGCCGGTGAGCATCCTGGAGCGCTTCTCGCTCAACCACGCCACCACCAAGTTCTGGGACCAGCGCGAGGCCGTCGAAGCCTGCGCCGAGACCGGCAGCGGCATCGGCCTGTGGCGGGAGCCGGTGCACCAGATGGGCCTGGCCGAGACCGCCAAGCTCGTCCGCGACGCCGGAGTCCCGGTGACCTCGCTGTGCCGGGGCGGGTTCTTCACCGACCCGACCGCCGAGGCGATCGAGGACAACCGGCGGGCGATCGACGAGACCGCCGAACTGGGCGCGCCGACGCTGGTGCTGGTCTCGGGGCCGATCCCTGAGGGCGGCACGATCGACACGGCCCGTGAAGGGGTCGCCGAGGCCCTCGCGGCCTTGGCCCCGTACGCCGCCGAACGAGGCGTGACGCTGGCGATCGAGCCGCTGCACCCGATGTTCGCCTCCGACCGCTGCGTGGTCACGACGCTGAACGAGGCCCTGGACCTGGCCGCGCCGCACCCGGCCGACGCGGTCGGGGTCGTGGTCGACACCTACCACATCTGGTGGGACCCGGAGGTGTGGAACGGCATCGCCCGGGCCGGCGCCGAGGGCCGGATCGCCTCGTTCCAGCTGGCCGACTGGATCACCCCGCTCCCGGCGGGGGTCCTGACCGGCCGGGGCCAGCTCGGCGACGGCTGCATCGACATGCGCCGCTACTTGGAGGCGGTCGACGCCACCGGCTTCGACGGCCCCATCGAGGTCGAGCTGTTCAACGACGAGATCTGGGCCCGCCCCGGCCGAGAGGTCTTCGACCAGACCCGGAGCGCCTTCGAACGGGTCCTCACCTAGAGCCTTCCTGATGCCCCCGGAAAAGGGCCCGTCCGCCACCGTCCCCCCCCCGGGCGGCGGGCGGGCCCCCGGGCGTCAGGTGCGGCGCACCAGGAACTCCGCGGTGGCCTCCAGCAGCCGCTCTCGCGCCGGCACCGTCTCGAAGGTGTGCCCGGCTCCCTCGAACCGGTGCTCTTCCAGCCGATCGGCGTACAGATCCCGGTAGCGCTGGAGGACCGTATCGGTGATGAGCTCGTCGTCGGTGCCGGTGGCGAGCATGACCGGCCCGTCGTAGGCGGCGTCGGCCCACGGGTCGATCCCGAGGCCGTCTTCCAGGAACCGCCGGTAGATCGGTGTCCCGCCCCGGTCGGTGTACCCGTGTTCGAGGACGTCGGGCCAGCGGGGGTCCTCGTCGAGTTCGTTCGCGGACACGGCGACCGCCGCCGGAGCCCACAGCGCCAGCGACCGGACCGGATTCTTCGCGGCGACCAGCGAGGCGGTCAGCCCGCCCAGGCTCATCCCCATCAGCGAGATCCGCTCGGCGTCCACGCCCGGGAGAGCGGCGACCGTCTCCAGCGCCGCGGCGGCCTGGTCGACCTGATCTGAGACGGTCAGGTCCGCGAACTCGCCGTCCGACTCCCCGCAGGCGGCGAAGTCGAACCGGTAGGCCGCCAGTCCGCGCTCGGCCAGGGTCCGGGCGAGGCCGACGAAGATGTTGGAGAACTCCATCCGGCTGCTGCCGAATCCATGGCACAGGACCACCGCCGGAGCCGGGGTGCGATCGGGAAGGTGCATCATGCCGCGCAGCGTGCGGCCGCGATGAGAGAAGTCGAGGGCGTCCATGCGCCTCAATCTACCGACCGTCCGAGGAAATATTGGACCTGCAGGGCTGTGAATCACCGAAGTGCGGGGGCTGCGGGCCTTGGAGATCGCGAGAGTCGTAGTGGGCCGGGTTCGGTCGGGCGGCGACGGTGAGGTGGGAGGCGGTGTGGCGTCTCCTGTCGGCTGTCGGGTCGGTCTCGGTCGGGGTTCGATCTGGCGGCGACGGAATGGCGTGGGCGGCTTGTCGGGGATAGTCTGCCGTGTCCCGGGCACGACGAGGGCCCGAACCCGGTCGGGTGGGTTCGGGTTGGTGTGTCGTGTGTGTGCTGGCCCCCGCCGCGGGTGCCTTCCGCGGCGGGCGGCCTAAGAAGGGCGGCGGTCCGGGGTCGGAGCGTGTTGCGGTGCAGGCGGTCTCGCGAGGCGAGTCCTGCTCGGGTTCGGGGCGGGGCTCGGGTGTAGTCGGGGAGGATCGTCCGGGTCCCGAGCGCGGTCGGGGTGCGGTGGTTCGTCCGGGTTCCGAGCGCGGTTCG
>NZ_JAELXW010000077.1 GCF_016428645.1 Glycomyces salinus
ATCCTCGACTGGAAGCCCTAGCTTCTCAAACAGGCCCTAGGCCCTTAGGTCCGGTCAAGGCCCCGCAGGTCGAGCAGAGCCGCGTGGAGGGAAAGTCCGGTGCGACCTTGACGAACGTCCGACCTCTGCGGATGGCCTTGGACTCGAGTTTGCGCAGGAACGCGCCCCAGGCGGCATCGTGCACGGATTTGGCGGCCCGCCCATGGGACAGGCTCTTGACATTCAGGTCCTCGGCATAGAGGGCTTGGTTCTCGCCTACCAGTGCCTTGACCTGCTTGTTCAGCCAGTCCTCTCGCTGTGCTCGTACCCGCTCATGGACCCGCGCGACTTTCAGGCGCGCCTTCTCCCGGTTGCGGTTCCCCTTCTGTTTCCGCGAGAAGGCCCGCTGGGCCTTCTTCAACTGGCGCTCCATCCGGGCGAAGAACTTCGGGTTTTCGATGACCTTCCCGCCACGCAGCACCGCGAACGACTTGATCCCGAGATCGATCCCAGTCTCAGCCTCCGGATCCCCTACCGGTTCCAGGACTTCGGCCAAATCGGCTACAGTCACAACGAAACTGGCGAAGTATTTCCCGGTCGGTGTCTTGACGACCGTCACCGAGCTCGGCTCGCTGGGCAGTTCCCTGGACCAGGCGACCTTCAGATCTCCGATCTTGGGCAAACGGAGCCGACCACTACCAAGGACCCTGAACCTGGCATTCCGCGTAAATCTTGCTGACTGCTGCCCGCTACGGCGCTTGAACCGAGGTGGCCCCACCCTCGGACCCTTCCGTTCACTGCCCAAGGAGTCAAAGAAGTTCCTGAAGGCCTGATCTACGTCGACCAGGGCTTGCTGCAGTGCAACCGCCGAAACCTCGCTGAGCCACGCCCGTTCCGGCGTGCCTTTAGCTTCCTTGATCAACATCTTCGATAGCACCGTCTTGCTCGGATACGGTAGGCCTTGGGCATACGCAGCTCTCCGGACAGCTATGGCGTCGTTGTACACAGTCCGCACACACCCGAAGGTGCGCGCGAGCATGGCACGCTGCGGTGCGGTCGGGTAAACCCGAAACCGATATCGCAACTGAACAACCATGCAGAAAAGGTTAGAACCAGCCTCCGACAATCTGAGTCAACCAACCTCCGCCATCCGAATGTGAGTAATGCCATGCCTAGATTTGTAATCCTGAGAGGATCTCAACACTCGGTGTCCCTCCCGGCCTACAAGTTGCGAAGGCACTCGGGAATACTGTCGAAGTAATCGGGTGATCAATTTCCCGGGAGGGTAGGCAGATGCCAGCTATCGCGGTCGTCGGAACGCAGTGGGGCGACGAGGGCAAGGGCAAGGTCACGGACCTGCTCGGCGCCGACATGGACTACGTCGTCCGCTACCAGGGCGGCAACAACGCAGGGCACACGGTGGTGACGCCCGACGGCACCAAGTACGCGATCCACCTGGTGCCGGTGGGAATCCTGACCCCCGGGGTGGTCCCGGTGATCGCCGGCGGCGTCGTCGTCGACCCCAAGTTCCTCATCTCCGAACTGGACGAGCTCACCGCCGGAGGCGTCGACGTCTCGGGCCTCAAACTCTCGGCCGACGCCCACCTGATCATGCCCCACCACCGCGCGCTCGACCGCGTCGTCGAGCGCTACCTGGGCGGCGCCCGCATCGGCACCACCGGCCGCGGCATCGGCCCGGCCTACGCCGACAAGGTCGCCCGTCAGGGCATCCGCGTCCAAGACCTCCTCGACCCGGGCATCCTGGCCCAGAAGCTCGAGCAGATCCTGCGCGAGAAGAACCAGATCCTGGTCAAGGTCTACAACCGCAAGGCCATCGACCCCGAGGCCGTCGCCGAGGAGTACCTGGGCTACGCCGAGCGCCTCAAGCCCTACATCGCCGACACCCGCCTGCTCCTCAACCGGGCACTCGAGGACGGCAAGAACGTGCTCCTCGAAGGCGCCCAGGCGACCATGCTCGACGTCGACCACGGCACCTACCCGTTCGTGACCTCCTCGAACCCGACCGTCGGCGGCGCGTGCGTGGGCACCGGCATCGCCCCGGGCCGGATCGGCACCTCCATCGGCATCATCAAGGCCTACACCACCCGCGTCGGCGCCGGGCCCTTCCCGACCGAGCTGCACGACGAGTTCGGCGAGTTCCTGCTCAAGCGGGGCGGCGAGTACGGGGTGACCACCGGGCGGCGGCGCCGCTGCGGCTGGTTCGACGCGGTCCTGGGCCGCTACGCGGTGCGCGTCAACGGCATCACCGACCTGTTCGTCACCAAGCTCGACGTGCTGTCCGAACTGGACCGGGTGCCGATCTGCGTCGGCTACGAGATCGACGGCGAGCGCTTCGACGAGATGCCGATGACCCAGACCGACGTCCACCACGCCAAGCCGGTCTACGAGTACCACGACGGCTGGTGGGAGGACGTCTCCAAGTGCCGCAAGTTCGAGGAGCTCCCGGCCAACGCCCAGTCCTACATCGAGCGGCTCGAGGAGCTGTGCGGCACGCGGGTGAGCGTCATCGGCGTCGGCCCCGGCCGCGACGAGAACGTCATCCGCCACTCGATGATCTGAACCGGCCCCGACGGCGGGGCCGGTCGAATCGTTCGTCAGGTCGCCGCGGGCGGCGAACCGTCCCCTGTTCTGGAGCCCTCGAGTCGGCCCCGCATCTCGTCGTACGCGGCCGCGTCGATCTCACCGGCCGCGTAGCGCCGGTCGAGGATCTCCCTGGCGCCGGCGTGCTGCGGGAAGGGCGGCCGGGTCGCCTGGACCGGTCCACCGGCCGCGGTTGCGCGGCTGAGCCGCAGTACCGACCACACGATCAGACCGATGATCGCCGCCCAGAACAGGAAGGTCAGCAATCCCCATGCCCAGCCCCATCCGGGCCCGTCGTAGTAGTGCCACATCGGTTACCGCCTTTCGTCCGCTCTCTTCGGCGCTTCCGATTCCACCATCGCCGGTTCCCGGGCGGCTGTGAAGAGCATTAGAGCCCCATCAGGGTGCTCCGAGGAGGCGCCCGGATTTAGCCGGGTGGGGAATCGGAGCCTCACTTTGCGAGCATCCTGTTTAGCGTGAACTCGCCTAACGTATCTACACGCTTATCATGTATAATTCCCTGCATGGCGGATACGCGCACGATGCGCCGCTACTCGAGCGGCGTGTCCGACCTCGGATACCACGTGGTGTGGTGCCCGAAGTACCGTCGCCGCGTCCTCGGCGGCCCGGTCGCGGCACGCCTGCGGGAGCTGATTGAGACCAAAGCCGCCGAGAAGAACTGGGAGATCGTGGCGTTGGAGGTCATGCCCGACCACGTACACCTGTTCGTCAAGGCCGACTCCAAATCGTCACCGTCGCACATCGCCAACCAGTTCAAGGGGTTCACCTCGCGCCTCCTGCGATCGGAGTTTCCGCACCTGCGGACCAGGATGCCCACGCTGTGGTCGTCGTCGTTCTTCGCCGCGACGGTCGGGAACGTCTCGGCCGCGACCGTGAAACGCTACATCGACACCCAGTGGGAACGCCCGATCCGACGCCAGAGCGACATGACATGACCACCGAGACGATCGTGAAGGCGTTCAAGTTCCGCCTGCGTCCGAACCGGAGCCAGCGGCGCATGCTCGCCGCGTGCCTGTCCGACCACTGCGACCTCTACAATGCCGCGTTGGAAGAGCGCCGCACCGCCTGGTCGGCCTCCCGCGTCCCGGTCCGGTACACCCAGCAGTCCGCGCAGCTCAAAGCAATCCGCCACGACGACTCCGGCGGCCAGGGCCGGTGGTCGTTCTCCAGCCAGCAGGCCACGCTGCGCCGCCTGAACCGGGCGTTCGAGGCGTTCTTCCGCCGGATCCGAGGCGGCCAGGAGCCCGGATACCCGCGCTTCCGTTCGCGTCACCGGTTTGACTCAGTGACTTGGCCCAAGGACGGCGACGGCTGCAAGTGGATCGACGGCGACAGCGCATCCGACGGGATCAGCCGCGTCCGGCTCCAGGGCGTCGGCACCGTCCGCGTCCACCGTCACCGGAGCATCGAAGGCATCGTCAAGACGATCACGGTGAAACGCGAAGGCCCAAAGTGGTTCCTCGTGCTCGCCTGCGAGACCGACGCGCCCGGCGAGCAGCCGAAGACCGGCCGAGCCACCGGCATCGATATGGGTGTGACGCACTTCGCGACCACCGCCGATGGCGAGCACATCGCGAACATCGCGCCGCTGAAGACCAACGAGGGCCGCCTGGCCCGGGCGCAGCGGGACCTGGCCCGGTACCCGAAGAACCGGAAGCGCGAAGACCGATCCACTCGGCACTGGCAGGCGGCGCGGAAGGTCGCGAAGCTGCACCGCAAGATCGCCGCGCAGCGCCGCGACTACGCGCACAAGACCGCGAACGCGCTGATCGAGCGGTTCGACGTGATAGCGGTCGAGAAACTCAACATCACGGGCATGACGAAGGCTCCGGCTCCCAGGCCGGACCCCGAGCGCCCCGGCGTGTGGCTTCCCAACGGAGCCAACGCCAAGGCCGGACTCAACAAGCGGATCTTGGACGCCGCCTGGGGACAGTTCATCGACATCCTGACCGTCAAGGCAGCATGGGCCGGGCGCGAAGTGATAGCGGTGGACCCCAGAAACACGTCCCGGACCTGCACCGAGTGCGGCCACTGCGACCCGGACAACCGGGACCGCGAAGACTTTCACTGCACCGCCTGCGGATACAACGACCACGCTGATCGGGTCGGCGCAGTCAACATCGCTTCCAGGGCCGGGCTGGTCCTTGACGGGGATGGGCGACCATCGACGTCAGAAGCCCCACAGCTTTAGCCGTGGGGAGGAGTCACTAGAGTCGGTCGACGACCTGGACGTGGCCGGGCGCGAACGAGGTCAGGCGGGCCAGCAGCTTCTCCGGCTCCAGAGCGAAGTCGGCGCAGCGGACGGCCAGATCGAACCCGGCGACCAGCCCCTCGGTGGCCCGGTTGGCCTCGCGCAGCACCGACCGGTCGATGAAGCCGGGCCGGTCCGACCCGCCCCGGCCCAGGTAGACGTCGGTGGCCAGCAGCAGGTAGGAGTGGCCGCGGCGCCCCGACCCGACCGTGATCGCCGCCAGCTCCTCGACGTTGCTCCAGGGGATCATCAGCACCTTCCCGAAGCTGGGCCGCACCCGCAGCCCGAAGTGGTTGACCATCAGCTTCGGGGGCCGCAGCAGCGGCACCAGGAAGAACACCGAGCCGGCCAGGGCCATGACCGCGAAGAAGCCGGGCAGCGCCACGACCGGGTTCGACTCGCCGGAGTCGAGCGTGCCCGGTTCGGTGTGGACCAGCCACACCAGGGCGCCGATCCCGGCCCCGCACACGACCACGTACAGCGTCATCGAGGAGATGCGGCGCGCCGGGGACGATCGCTGGACGACGGTCCATTCCGAGCTCCTGCGCACCGGGCACCTCCCCATCGACTCTGCGCAACTGTAACCAGAGCGCACCTGTCCACCGCTCGGCCCGCCTCGTCCGTACACTGATAGCAACCCGGTGCCCGAAAGGACCACCCCCGCCGTGGCAATGCCGAAGCACGGCTCGCAGGCTCCACCGAGAGCACCTGCGGGCCACGACCAGTCGAGGGCATCGGGTGCACTGTCCGACCGGCCGACGCCGGGAAGGTACCAGCGAATTGGGGGTTCTCGTGCCGGCGATCCCGGATGAAGGCCTACGCGCGACGCTCGCGACGATGGCTCCCGGCACCGCGCTGCGGGACGGCCTGGAGCGGATCCTGAGGGGCCGCACCGGCGCCCTCATCGTGGTCGGCTGCGACGAGGTCGTGGAGTCGATGTGCACCGGCGGCTTCGAGCTGGACGTCGAGTTCTCGGCGACCCGCCTCCGCGAGTTGTGCAAGATGGATGGCGCGGTGGTTCTGACCACCGACGGCGCCCGCATCGTGCGAGCCGGGGTCCACCTGATGCCCGACTCGGAGATCTTCTCCGCCGAATCGGGGACGCGCCACCGCACCGCCGAGCGCGTGGCCAAGCAGACCGGCCTGCCGGTCATCTCGGTCAGCCAGTCGATGCACACCATCGGCCTCTACATGGGCCACATCCACCACCTGCTGGAGCCGTCGACGAAGATCCTCTCCCGCGCCAACCAGGCCCTGGCAACGCTCGAGCGCTACAAGCAGCGGCTCGACGAGGTGGCCGCGAGCCTGTCGAGCCTGGAGATCGAGGACCTGGTGACCGTGCGGGACGCGGTCACGGTCCTCCAGCGCCTGGAGATGGCCCGCCACATCTCCGACGAGGTCGAGGGCCACGTCATCGAGCTGGGCACCGACGGGCGGCTGCTGGCGCTCCAGCTCGACGAGCTCATGGCCGGGGTCGACATCGACCGGGAGCTGGTGATCCGCGACTACCTGCCCGAGGACGCCGACTTCCACAAGGCCCTGGCCACGGTCGACAGGATGAGCTCCACCGAACTGCTGGACCTGACCGCGGTCGCCCGGGCCCTGGCGTTCCCGAACACGCCGGACATGCTCGAGAAGCGGGTGAGCCCGCGCGGCTACCGGATGCTCGCCAAGGTCCCCCGGCTGCCCGAGGCCGTCGTCGAGCGGGTCGTCGGCCGCTTCAGGACCCTCCCGGAGCTGCTGGGCGTCTCGGTCGAGGACCTCCAGGGAGTGGACGGGATCGGCCCAGGCAGGGCGCAGAACATCCGCGAGAGCCTCACCCGCCTGGCCGAGGTCTCGATCCTGGACCGCTACATCTAGTTCAGGCGCAGTCCGGCCGGCCGCGACTCGGCCTCCCCGAGGCGGGCGCGCAGGTCGTAGTCCCCGGCCGGGAGCGTGCGCCGCTCGCCGGAGCACCCGGCCTCCGAAGCGCGGCCGTCGAGGCGGAACTCGGCGGTCTCGCCCTCGCCGGCGGCCAGCTCGACGGTGCGCTCCTCGGCCTGGTCGCAGTGCGCGGTCGAATAGACCACGTCCTCTCCGGCGGCCAGCTCGACCTCGACCCGGTCCATCGCGACCGTGCACGCCTCGTCGTCACCGCTGGCGACCAGGACGCTGACCGGCACCTCGGAACCGGACCTGGCCTCCTCGAAGGCCGCCACGACCTGGAGCATCAGCTCGTCCTCGCCGCATTCGGGCACCGGCGGCTCGGAGGGCGCGGTCTCCTCGGGGCTGGGCGAGGCGCCCGGCGGCGAGCCGACGACCGAGGGGCGCTGGAGGGTGCTCGAGGCCGACGGCGCGGCCCACTCCTGCGGCTCGGCGTCGCCCTGCGCGGACGAGGACCCGCCGCCGATCGCCTTGAGCGCGAGTACGGCGACCAGCACCAGCCCGATCACGGCCCCGGCCACGATCGCCCGCCGCCTCCAGTAGACCGAGGCCGGCTCCGAGCCCTTCACCAACTTGAATCCGTGCACGTCAGGACGCTAACGCAACCTCGGCGTCGAACGCGGGAACCACACGCGGAGAATGGCCGCCATGGTCGCACCCGATGCTCTCGCAGAGAGGCTCCTGCCCTGGTTCGACGCGCACAACCGGACCGAGCTGCCGTGGCGGCGGCCCGGCACCACCGCCTGGGGCGTGCTGGTCAGCGAGGTGATGAGCCAGCAGACGCAGGTCGCGCGCGTCGCCCCGGTCTGGGAGGCGTGGATGGAACGCTGGCCGACCCCCGAGGACCTGGCCGAGGCGCCGACGTCCGAGGTGCTGCGCGCCTGGGGCCGCATGGGCTACCCGCGGCGGGCGCTGCGGCTCCAGGAGTGCGCGCGCATCGTCGCCGACGAGCACGGCGGCGAGGTCCCCTCCGACCCGGCCGAGCTCGAGCGGCTCCCCGGGATCGGGGTCTACACGGCCGCGGCGGTCGCGGTCTTCCACTACGGGGCCCGCCACCCGGTGGTGGACACCAACGTGCGGCGGGTGGTCGCCCGCCTGGACGGGGAGGCCGACGCCGGGACGGCCACCACGAGGGCCGACATCGCCGCCGCGGCCGCGCTGCTGCCCGAGGCCGCCGGCGTCGCCGCGAAGGTGTCGCTGGCGCTGATGGAGCTGGGCGCCCTGGTCTGCACCGCCCGCGCCCCCGAGTGCGCCAGGTGCCCGCTGACCGACGTGTGCGCGTTCTCCGGCCGCGAGGTCCCGGCCGGGCCCAGCCGGAAGCGCCAGCGATACAAGGGCACCAACCGGCACGCGCGCGGGGAGGTCATGCGCCTGCTCCGGGAGGCCGACGGGCCGGTCGAGCGGGCCCGCGTCGATGCGGTCTGGCCCGACCCGGCGATGCTCGAGGACGCGATCGGCCAATTGATCACCGAGGGCCTCATCGG
Source organism: Glycomyces salinus (assembly GCF_016428645.1). Taxonomy (GTDB): domain Bacteria; phylum Actinomycetota; class Actinomycetes; order Mycobacteriales; family Micromonosporaceae; genus Glycomyces; species Glycomyces salinus. The sequence continues at coordinate 8,260 of NZ_JAELXW010000077.1, forward strand.
CACCGACGAGGCCGGAAGATTCGAATTGCCATCCGAGTGACAAGCGGCTTCACCGCTGCTAGTGTCGAATTTGAGAGAACTTCACCAAGCTCGGTTGGTGCCGATCATCGATCGGCGGCTCCGGGTCCTACTCCGCTCCGTCAAACAGAGCGGGGCACCGGACGGGCCGCAGGGCCCGTGCTCACCGCCGGTGCCGGAGCCGAGCACCAGCCGCCTCGGCCGCCCCCGTGCGGCCGGTCGGGAGCACGACGACGCGGCTCGCGCCATCACAACGTCGCGTCGACCGCGGACCGGTCGCTTGAAGCGCTCGAGGCGGTCACGGACGCGCATGGCGCGCCGGGCCGAGTGGAGGACGATGCCGCCGAGGTACCGCGCGCTCAGACCCCGGCGGCACCGTCACGTCCAGGGCTCCTCATCACGCGAAAACGCCGCCGACACGGGGGTGTCCGGCGGCGTTCGCTCGCGCGGCGGGCCCCTGAGGGAGAGGACCCGCTCCGTCTTGGGTTCTAGAGCGCGGGACGGCCGGCAGGGCGGTCCGGCCGTGCCGGACTCACTCGGCCGATTCGCGCTGCGCCGGGATGTCGCCGTTGATCAGGGCGCGGATCTCCGACTCGCGGTAGCGGCGGTGGCCGCCGAGCGTGCGGATCGCCGAGATCTTTCCGGCCTTGGCCCAGCGGGTGACGGTCTTGGGGTCGACGCGGAACATCGCAGCGACCTCTGAGGGCGTGAGCAGGGCCTCGGATTCAACCGGAAGGTTCATGTCTGTCGTCATAGTTCAGTCTCCTCCACAGACGGGCTTGGAATCACCGGCTGCCGCAGCCTCGATTCGTTCCTTCTCCAATCGTCCGTGCTGTCGCAGATGTCCGGCATAGGCCGAACGGCCGAATTTGCCTAGACCTTAAGCGCAATCGGATCGTACGAGTGATCACTCCACAGGAGAATGCACAGCTCCTGGGCCCGCGACGCGAATCGGACTCAGTTCAGCCGTTCGGAGAGACGACGGTCACGCCAGCGCTCGACCAGCCGCGCGTAGCACTCCTGCGCGGCCCCCACCTCGCCCGCGCCGAGGTGGTCGAGTGCCTCCCAGGTGAGGTCCACAGAGTCCTCCGCCCGCAGCTCCTCCGCGCCCATATGGGAGGCGACCCCGCCGTAGTCGAGTTCGACCAGCGACTCGGGGACGAAGCCGTCGAGCCACTCGGCGATCTCGGCCAGCGCCGCCGCCAGGTCCGCGTCGTCGCCGAGCTCGGAGCGCACCAGGTTGCGCGCCACCGCGATCTGCGTGCGGGCCTTGGCCATGGGGGTGCGGTAGCGCAGGTAGCCCTCGCCGGACTGGCGGTCGTCGGGCCTGACGCACGCGAACCAGCGCAACGGAACCGACCACGAGGCGATCTGCTCGTGCGCGTCGCTGGGGGCCTCGTGGCGGTCGGCCCCGGCGTCGTGGGCGACCACCTCGGCCGCCGAGGTCAGGAAGTCGGTCGGCACGAGCGCCTCGGCCACCGGCTCGGGGGTCAGCCGCCGCAGCTCCAGCGCCGACTGGGCGATCCGGTAGCGCAGGTTCCACGGGCACAGCAGCGGCTCGTCCTCGCTCCGGGGGATCACATAGGCTTCCCGCGGGAAACCCGGCACCACCCGCCAGGGCCAGCCGACGCGCTCATACAGGGCCTCGCGGCGCGCCCGGGGCCCGGTCGAGATCGCCGGAGCCCGGCCCGAGGCCGCGTAGGCACGCCAGTAGCCGGCGTCGGCGAATGCCGAGACCGGTTCATACACGCGCAGATACGAGGCGTTCGGTGCGTACACGAGCCAGATACTTCCACAGTCGTGAGCGGACAAGGCAAGGGCCACTCGATCCCGCCGGCACATCCCGCAACCTTCTGACACTTGGATCGTTAGCCCATGCGTCTGAACATCGATTGCTTGATCCATATTTCGGAGATGTCGCCAGGTGAGCAAGAACAGGAACGCCCGATTCTGCTTCCGGTTGCGGATGTCGGCGTCCGCCTTGAAGGCCCTCCATCAGGAATGGGATCGATGCCGGTGGGTTTGGAATGAATGCGTAGCGACCTCGCGCAAGGCACACCGAGCCGGCGAACAGTGCGGGCCGGCCGGGCTCGACCGGATGCTCACAGGCTGGCGCAAGAAGCACGAATGGCTCGGAAACGGGGCGTCAGTTCCGCAGCAGCAGATCATTCGCGATTTCGGCCGCGCCCGCGCCAAGTCACTCATGGACATCAAGAACAGAGTTCCGGTGCGAAAGCGGGCCGGGATGCCGCGGTTCAAACACAAGGGCAGGTCGCGACCATCCCTCAACTTCACAGGAAGCAGTTTCCGCGTCCACGACGGCAGACTGCGGCTCGTCGGCGGCATCACCCTTCGGGTGGTGTGGTCGCGGCCGCTTCCGGCGGAGCCGACCAGCGTGCGGGTCTACCAGGACTCACTGGGCCACTGGTACGCCTCATTCGTCGTGCCCGCACAGACCGAACCGCTTCCCGAGACCGGCACCGCGATAGGTGTGGACTGGGGCGTCAGGGAACTCGCTACGACCACCTCCGACGAGCACGACCTGCCCCACCCCGAACACGGCAAGCGAGCCGAACAGCGGCCCGCCCAACTCCAGAGGGCGATGGCCCGCCGCCGACCCAGACCAGGGCAGAGCTCCTCCCATGGCTACCTCAACGCCCGACTGCAGACCGCCAAGATCTATAAGAAGATCGCACGGCAACGGCAGGACACCGCCCGGAAATGGGCCAAGCGGGTAGTCAGAGACTTCGACCGCCTGGCGGTGGAGGACATCCGTCCGAAATTCTTGGCCAAGAGCACCATGGCCCGCAAGCACTGTCGTGAACTGCATCTGGTTCACGCGGCGTACACGACCACCGAGTGCGCGCAGTGTGGGGCGAGAACCAAGCACGCGCCGCCGCTGTCCGAACGCACCTACCACTGCATGAACTGCGGGCTCTCCATGCCGAGAGACAAGAACTCGGCCCTGGTGATGCTCGTCCGGGCTGGTTTCCACCCGGTTGGCGTTGAGAGCGGAAGACCTGAGCGGCCGCAGGCCGTTCAGGCGGCTTGAGCCAGGAATCGCCTCCCCGGAGGCGAGGATTCAAAGTCTTACACTGGCCTCGTAGGCATACCCGCGCTACACCGAACGCGCCGGCCGCGACCCGGTCGGCCGCGGAACGGTCGGACCGACTGTTCAAAGAACTGGAGAGCAAGCCATGAGCATCTTCGACGCCAGCGGCCACGAGCAGGTCGTGTTCTGCCACGACCCGGAATCGGGACTGCGAGCCATCATCGCGATCTATTCGACCGCGCTCGGCCCGGCCCTCGGCGGCACCCGCTTCTACCCCTACGCGAACGAGGCCGAGGCCCTCACCGACGTGCTGCACCTGTCGGAGGGCATGGCCTACAAGAACGCGATCGCCGGCCTCGACCACGGCGGCGGCAAGGCCGTCATCTGGGGCGATCCGGCCTCCGCCAAGAGCGAGGCGCTGCTGCGCGCCTACGGGCGCTTCGTCGAGAGCCTGGGCGGACGCTACGTGACCGCCTGCGACGTGGGGACCTATGTGGAGGACATGGACCACGTGGCCCGCGAGACCCGCCATGTGACCGGCCGCTCCCCCGAAGCCGGGGGCGCCGGGGACTCCTCGATCCTGACCGCCTACGGGGTCTTCCAGGCCATGCGGGCCGCCGCCCGCCACCGCTGGGGCTCCGACTCCCTGGCCGGCCGGACCGTGGGCGTGGCCGGGCTCGGCAAGGTCGGGCGCCACCTGCTGCCGCACCTGACCGAGGCCGGGGCCGACATCGTCGCCACCGACGTCAGCGCCCCCGCCCGCGCCTGGGCCTCCGAGCACTTCCCGAAGGTCAGGCAGGCCGACGACACCGACGAGATGATCGCCGCCGGTCTCCACATCTACGCCCCGTGCGCGATGGGCGGTGCGCTCAACGAGCGCTCGCTCAAGCTGATGGACACCGAGATCGTCTGCGGGGCGGCCAACAACCAGCTCGCCGAGCCCGGGGTCGCCGCCGAGCTGGACCGGGCCGGGATCCTCTACTGCCCCGACTACGTGGTCAACTCCGGCGGGGTCATCCAGGTCGCCGACGAGTACGACGGCGCCTTCGACTTCGAACGCGCCAAGCGCCGCACCACCGGGATCTTCGGGACGACCGCGAGGATCCTCGAGCGCGCCGAGGCCGAGGGGGCGACGCCGGAGGCGGCCGCCGAGGTCATCGCCGAGGAGCGCATGGCCTCGGTCGGGCGGCTCCAGCGGATTCGCCTGTTCGACTGACCACAGTTTCCGCATGTTGGGCGATCGTCTCCCAATTCATGGGACGGCAGCATGGCGGCCGTTCGTGTCGCTCTCTGCGCGAACGCCGGGAATCTGTGGCATCCAACTCATGGGCCGGGATGCAACCGAGCGCCGCGAGGTTGTACCGTAGGAGCCACGAAGAGATTGCAAGCATGCCGGGGCGCCTTAACGGCTGCCCCGATGATTTCTGTGCGAGGGGGTCGAGCCATATGGGGCGCGGCCGAGCCAAGGCAAAGCAGACCAAAGTGGCCCGGAAGCTCAAGTACCATGCTCCGAACACGGACCTGCGCGCGCTCGAGCGCGAGTTGGCCGGTTCCCGTGACGACGTGGGCGACGAGCGATCCGACGACGACCACGACGAGTACTCTGCGCTTGCGGAGCGGTACAACGCGGACGACGAAGAGATCCGCGAAGATGACTGGATCCCGCCGAAGAAGCAATGAGATCGGCCTCCGGTAGGGCCCGCCCGAGGCGGCCCGGGCGGATCTCGACCCGAAGCACATGAAGGGGCGGTCGGTGACCGCCCCTTCGGTGTAAGCGCCTTACTGCTGCGGCGGCTGCGGCCACTGGTTCTGCTGCGTGGCCTGCGGCTGCTGCGCCTGCTGCTGCTGGGGGTAGCCCGCCGCCTGCTGCTGCTGGGCGGCCTGCGCCGCCTCGGCCTGCTGCTTCGCGGCGGCCTCGCTCGACGGAACCATGACCGCTCCCGTCGCGAACAGTCCGTAGGCCGCGATCAGGAGCAGCGCGCCGATCCACGCCGAGGCGTCGGAGGCGCTGTCGCCGTCGGGCAGCGCGAGGACCGCCAGCAGGAAGCTCGTCAGGAACAGGACGACACCGGCCAACGCGAGCGTCTTCCACAGCATGCGGAGTTTCTCGCCGGCGAACAGGGTGAGAGCGAACATGACGATCACCCCCACCAGGGTGTTCTGCAGGCCGATGCCGAGGCTGAACTCGCCGGCGAGGCCCAGATGCCCCCCGATCAGACCGGCGAGCACGGTGTCGTCGCTGGTCCCGGTGATCAGACCCGCGAGCAGCAGCGCACCCAGACCGGACAGGCCCAGGATGGCCGGCATCGAGGGGACGCCGAGCTTGTCGAACAGCGAGGGGCCCTGCGGGGCATAGGCCGCGTACTGCTGCTGTGCCTGGTACTGCGCCTGCGGTGAGGCGTACTGGGGCGGGTAGCCCTGCTGCTGCGGTTGGCCGGAGGTCGGCTGCTGCGGATAGCCCGCTCCTGATTGCTGTTCACTCATGGCCCCATCATGCCCTGATGCCGCAAGGAACGACGGGGGTGGGGGGAGAACGCGGCGCAGATCGCGCCGTGGCGGTGGGCGAGCCCGTAGGCTTGACCCATGTCGCAACGTCTCCGTCCCGTTTCGCCTATTTGGGTGGCCGGCCGGCCGCAGCACGGTGAGGAGGAGTTCTTCGTCTCCCACCCCTATGACGACTCCCCGGTCGGGGCGACCTCTTGGGCGACCGCCGGGCAGGTGGAGGCGGCGGTGGCCGCGGCCACCGGTGCCGCCGCAGAGAGCGCGGCCCTGCCGGCGCACGTGCGCGCCGAGGCGCTCGAGCACGTGCGCAGGCGTCTCGACGAGGAGGCCGAGACGACCGCGGAGCTGATCACCGCCGAGTCGGGGAAGCCGATCGCCTGGGCGCGCGTGGAGGTCGACCGCGCGGTCTCGACCTTCCGCTGGGCCGCCGAGGAGGCCCGCCGCTTCACCGGCGACGTGCAGCGGCTCGACACCGACCCGAACGCCGAGGGCCGGATGGCGCTGGTCCGGCGCTTCGCGCGCGGGCCGGTCCTGGGCATCACGCCGTTCAACTTCCCGCTGAACCTGGTGGCGCACAAGATGGCCCCGGCGATCGCCGCGGGCTGCCCGGTCGTGCTGAAGCCGGCCCCGGCCACGCCGCTGTCGGCGCTGCACCTGGGCGCGCTGCTTTCCGAGACCGAGCTGCCCGCGGGCATGGTGTCGGTGCTGCCGGTGCCCAACGAGCGGGCCGGCCAGCTGGTCGAGGACCCGCGGCTGCCGGTGGTGTCGTTCACCGGCTCGGCGCGGGTGGGCGCGCGGATCCGGCGCGTCGTGCCCGAGAAGCACGTGGTGCTCGAACTGGGCGGGAACGCCGCGGCGCTGGTGACCGCCGACTACCCGGACCGGGACTGGGCCGCCGAGCGGATCGCGATGTTCGGGAACTACCAGGCCGGTCAGTCGTGCATCGCCGTCCAGCGGGTGTTCATCGAGGCCGGGGCATATGCGGACATGGCGCGGCGGATCACCGACCGCGTCAGGGCGCTGGTCTCGGGCGATCCGACCGACCCGGCCTGCAAGGTCGGTCCGATGATCAGCGCCGAGGCGGCCGAGCGGGTCGAGTCCTGGATCGGCGAGGCGGTCGAGGGAGGGGCGAAGGTGCTGTGCGGCGGCGGGCCCCGCAAGGGCGCGAGCCTGGAGCCGACGGTGCTGACCGACGTGCGCGCCGACGCGAGGGTGCTGCGCGAGGAGGTCTTCGGCCCGGTGCTGGTGCTGCGGTCGGTGCGCGACTTCGAGGCCGGACTGGACGCGATCAACGACTCCCGGTACGGGCTCCAGGCCGGGGTGTTCACCGAGAGCCTGCCGCAGGCGATGCGGGCCCACCGGGAGCTGGAGGTCGGCGGGGTCGTCATCGGGGACGTGCCCTCGTTCAGGGCCGATCAGATGCCCTACGGCGGAGTCAAGGCGTCGGGCGTCGGGCGCGAAGGGGTCAGATCGACTATGGACGACTACACCGTGGAGCGGGTGTTGATCCTGCCCGATACGCTGTAACGCATGAGCTACCCCCCGTCTCAGTACCCTGTCGGCGGCTACACCCCGCCTCCGGGCCCCCCGTCCCGGCCGCGCCGGAGCCTGCCCATGATCAGCGCGGTCGTGATCGTCTGCACCGCGGTGCTGCTCGGCTCGATCCTGACCGTCGCCTACCTGGTCAACCGCGACTCCGACGACGACGGCACGACGAACGTCGCCGACGAGGGCGCGGACACCGGCGGTGACGACGGCGGCGAGGACGGCGGCGAAGACACCGGGGAGGACTCCGCGGAGGCGGCGGGCGATCCCGACGGGGTCGCGGTGATCGTCATCGAGATGATGTACGGCGTCAGCGACGAGGACCCGGACGCCTACGTCTGCTCGACCCCTGGGCCGATGCTGAACGACCTCGAGGCCACCAGTGAGGAGATCAGCGAGACGCTGGGCGACACGCTCGAGTCGATCGAGGACTGGGAGTTCACCGCGATGGATTCGAGCACACAGGGCGAAACCGCCGAAGTCGAGGTCGGCATCGAGATTTACGGGACGGAGACCTCGATCGGGACCATCGAGCTCATCGTGGAGGACGGCTCCTGGCGGGCCTGCGACTTCACTCTCTGAGTCGCCGGGCTACGGGCACCTGCGTAGACGGCGCGCTATAGCTTGGAGTCATGACTGTTCCTCCGAACTACAGCGTCCCGCCCGAGTACCCGCCGCCCCCGCCGGGCGGCGGAGGGTTCGGGTACGGCGGACAGCCGCCGCAGCCGGAGGGCCCGAAGAATCGCAACTGGCTCATCGGCGGCATCGTCATCGGCACCACAGCGGTGCTCCTCGGCTCGATCCTGATCGTGGCGCTCCTGGTCAACCGGGGCGGCGACGGCGACCAGGACTCGGCCACCGGAGAAGAGAGCGAATCGGCCTCGGCCGAGGAGGATCCGACGGACGAGGAGACCACTCCGGCCGAGGAGGAGACCACCGAGGCGGAGTACGAGTCCGAGATCGGCCTGTGTCTCAGCTACGATCCCGACATCGTCGGGGACGGCCTCGAGACGGTCGACTGCTCGGATTCGACGGCGTTCTGGGAGATCACCAACCAGTCCTACGACATCAGCGGCTCGGTCGACTCCGAGGGCAACCTCACCGACAACCAGGTCGCCTACGACCTGTGCGGCGAGGAGTACGGGGCTTCGCCGCTGGGCGAGGCGTGGACGAACTGGCAGTACGTGTACTCCTCGGGCGCGCTCGACTCGATGTACTGCATCGAGGCGGTCGGGAACCCCGATCCGGAGAACTCCGACCGCACCCCGTACACGCCCACCGACGGCGACTGCTTCGACGACGACCCCGACAAGTGGTGGACCGTCGACTGCGGCTCCTCCACGGCGGTGTACAAGGTCGTCGGCCACGTCGACATCGACGAACCGCGCGAGTTGTCCACCGACGAGGCCGGCGACGAGGCCACCTGCGGCGGCGGCTACTACTGGCAGGTGACCGACGTCGAGGGCCGGACCACCTCGATCATCTGCGGCGACGAGCTCTAGCCGAAGCGGCCGGTGATGTAGTCCTCGGTGCGGGAGTCCGACGGGTTGGAGAACAGCTTCTGGGTCTGGTCGAACTCGACCAGGAAGCCGTAGCGGTCGCCGGCGTCGTCGACTTCGGCGGAGTAGAACGCGGTCGAGTCGGACACGCGCGCGGCCTGCTGCATGTTGTGGGTGACGATGACGATGGTGTAGTCCTCGACCAGGCCGTTCATCAGCTCCTCGATGCGAGCGGTGGCGATCGGGTCGAGGGCCGAGCACGGCTCGTCCATCAGCAGGACCTCGGGTTCGACGGCGATCGCGCGGGCGATGCACAGGCGCTGCTGCTGGCCGCCGGAGAGCGCCAGGGCGCTCTTCTTGAGGTTGTCCTTGACCTCGTCCCACAGGGCCGCGCCGCGCAGGGCCCGCTCGACGCGGCCGGACAGGTCGTCCTTCATGCCGTTGATGCGCAGGCCGTAGGCGACGTTGTCGAAGATCGACTTCGGGAACGGGTTGGCCTTCTGGAAGACCATGCCGATGTGCCGCCGGACCGCGATCGGGTCCACCGCGGAGGAGTAGATGTCCTGGCCGTGGTAGGTGACCGAGCCGGTGACGCGGGCGCCGGGGATGAGGTCGTTCATGCGGTTGAGCGAGCGCAGCACCGTGGACTTGCCGCAGCCGGAGGGGCCGATCATGGCGGTGATGCGGTTGCGCTCGACCGGGAGGGAGACGTCACGGACGGCGTGGTTGCGCCCGTAGTGGACGCCCACGCCCTTGAGTTCGATGATGGTGTCGGTCGCCTGCTTGGCGCCGACAGCTTTGGTCTCGATGGCTACCGGTTCGCTCCGGTTGCTCGTCTTGTTCACTGACACGCAATCTCCAATCACCGAATTTCAACCGCGGTTAACGTGTCCTGTACTCATGGAATGCGATCCAAGTGCACGCCAGGGGGCTATTCGGTGAACGGACAGTGAACGAGGACTTTGAGTTGCGTCTCAGGCGTGCTCCGGCGGCAGCAGCTCGTCGTTCGGGTAGCCCCCGAGCAGGTCGTCGGTGGCGGTCAGCTCGAACTCCTCGGCGAGCGGGAACGACCCCAGGTCGACCGGGGTCGAGACGTCGCCGTCCTCGGCCAGCTCCAGGAGCATCCCGCGGACGACCTGCGGCGGCAGCCCGGCGTGCTCGCCGAGCGCGGCCAGGGACACCGAGACGGTCACCGAGGAGGCCCCGCCGGGCAGGCGGAAGTGGCCCTCGGAGTCGAACTCGTACTCGACCCCGCCGACCCTCCTGACGGCGATGGCGGTCAGCTCCTCGAGGTCTCCGCGCTGCTCGGCGGCCTCCTCGATGGCCTCGAGCTTGTCGAAGGCCAGCACGTCGAAGGGGTTGATGTAGAGCTGGGGGGCCACGAACAGCTGCCCGTCGCGGGCCTCGCCGCGGTACAGCCCCAGGGCGAGCAGGAACTCCAGCAGGTCCCGGACGGTGTGCGGGACGGGCAGCCCGCTGCGCTCGCAGTGGATCGTGAAGGCCGCGATGCGGTCGCTCCGCTCGCCGGTGGCCCGGTCGTACTCCTCGCGGGCCTCCTTCTCGATGACCTCGTCGGAGGCGCCGTAGTGGTGCTCCTTGGCCTCGGCGATCCAGTCGTCGACGTCGCCGGGGTCGCACCAGACCGGCTCGTTCCAGATGTCCTCGTCGGGGAAGACGTCGGCCCACCAGGAAGCGGGGAACGGGTTCAGCGAGGGGACGGTGCGGAACAGCTCGATGCTGCACGGCATGATCCGGATCCACGCGGGGTGCATCGGGGCTTGGACCGGGCCGGACTCGTCTCCGCCGCCGAAGGGCCTATCGAAAGCTTCCACCCGTCGAAGGTAGCAGCGCGGCCCGACGCCGCCGGGCCGCAGCGGGCGCGTGCTGTTACGCCGGTAGCTGAACGCGTTCGAAGCCGCCTCAGCGGTTTGTTGTCGGTGTTGCTCAGTGCCCGTTGAGTGCCCTTTGCGCCGAGGCGGCTCGGCGCGGCGGATGCCGCCGTTCCGAGAACGGAGCGTCCCTCGCGCGAAGCCGACGTTACTCCTATCGATATAAGTCGATATCGCCCGCGCGGCCGCTATCCGCTAGCCATTCGACCGAATACCCGACAAGTCCGGTTCGAAAGCGTCCAGAGGGGCCGCGTCACCGGGAGTGAGGTACTCCAGCGTGCGGACCTGCTGCGCCAGCAGCTGCCCCACCTCGACGAGCTGATCGGCGGCGTTGAGGACGAGCCAGTGCTGGTACTCGGCGTAACGTGAGTCGACCTGCGCTTCGGCGGTCAATGTTCCTCCCAGATGCGATAAACGGTGCAATGACCCCAAAAACTACTCGGCGTGAGCCCTGCACGGATTAACGACACGCCCGCTTCCGGCGAAATGCATCTGCGGGTGTGAATCACAGCGGGCTCAGTCTCTCAAGACCAGCCGCAGGACCTCGTCGCCGTCCTCGGCGATCTCGACCGGGACGCCCCAGTCCTGGCGGGTCAGGTGGCAGGCCGGATGCTCGGCCTCCGCGTCGCAGGTCGCCGCCTGCGCCACCACCTGGAGCACGCCGCGCCCGATCCCGGCCTCCAGGACCAGTTCGCGCTCGAGCTCCTCACCGGTCCCGGCGCCGGAGGCCAGCAGCTGCGGCGGGTCGGCCGAGACCTTCAGCGACAGCGGCGAACCGAAGCTGAAGTCGAGCTTCTGCCCGGAGGCCGGCTCGAACGGCACCTCCAGGCGCAGCCGCCCCGGCCTGACGCGGACGGCCTTGCGGGTCACGCGGTGGTGGCGCCCGTCCACCACGGTCTCGGCGAGGCGCGGGGCGGTCAGGCGGTGGGCGGCCGACTCGACCACGACCGCGCGGCCGCCGACGGCGATCACGTCGCTGGGCTCGGCCAGCCCGGAGGCGAGCGTCGACAGCTCCCCCGTGGCCGGGTCGTAGCAGCGCAGCGCCCCGTTGTAGGTGTCAGCCACGCCGATGCGCCCGTCCGGCAGGACGCCGACGCCGAGCGGGTGCTGCATGAGCGCCTCGTCGCCGACGCCGTCGACGTGCCCGAAGTCGAACAGGCCCTGGCCGACCGCGGTGTGCATCCGCCCGTCGCGGACGTACCGCAGCGCCGAGGTCTCGGCGTCGGCGATCCACAGCCGGTCGCCGTCGGCGGCCAGGGCGGACGGCTGGGCCATCCACACCTGGTCGAGCGGGCCGTCCCTGAGGCTCTCGACGGTCGTCCCGGCCCACTGCCCGGCGGTGCCGGCGACCGGGTCGAAGTGCCACAGCTGGTGGATCCCGGCCATGGCCACGATGATCCGGCCGGAGAACCAGGCGACGTCCCACGGCGAGGACAGGTCGACCTCCAGCGCGGCGTCGGTGCCGTTGTCGCTGCGCCACTGCTTCCCGGTCCCGGCCACGGTGGTGGTGCGGCCGTCGGACAGCCGCACGCCCCGCAGCAGGTGGTTGACGGTGTCGGCCACGACCACGTCGTAGCCGACCGCGGCGGCCGTCTCGGGCGGCAGCAGCGCCAGGCCCTGCGGCTCGTTGAACCGCGGCTCGGTGCCGTCGGCGCGGCCCCTCTCTCCGGAGCCGATCACCGACACGACCGTCCCGTCGACGGCGCCGTCGAGCCGCTCGGGCGCGGCCAGACGCACCAGGCGGTGCCGGGCCGAGTCGCTGACCAGCAGGTCGCCGCCGGGCAGCTCGACGGCCTTGCCGGGGAAGCGCAGCGCGGTCTCGGCCGCCGGCGGCGCCACGTACAGGTCGCCGCCGGGGTCCAGGGTGCCGGCGGCGGTGTGGGTCTCGACCAGGTCGCCGACGATCGCGTCGAGCGCCTCCAGGTGCCCCTCGCCAGCCATGGTGGACACGACGTAGCCGGTCGGGTCGACCACGACCAGGGTCGGCCAGGCGCGGGCGGCGTAGGCGTCCCAGGTGACCAGGTCGGGGTCGTCGAGGACAGGGTGGTCGACGCCGTAGCGCTCCACGGCGGCCGCGAGGGCCGCGGGGTCGCGCTCGTGCTCGAACTTCGGCGAGTGGACGCCGACGACGACGAGCGCGTCGCCGTACTTCTCCTCCAGCGGCCGCAGCTCGTCGAGGACGTGCAGGCAGTTTACGCAGCAGAACGTCCAGAAGTCGAGGATCGCGACCCTGCCGCTGAGGCTGTCGAGGTCGAGGTCGCGGCCGCCGGTGTTGAGCCATCCGCGGCCGACGAGCTCGGCCGCGCGCACGCGGGACTGTTTCACCGCACGAGCCTAGCTCGCGGCGGGGCCGTCACTCGTCTTCTGTGGCCTCTTCCTCTGCGGTCTGCTCGTCCTGGTCGCCGTCGTCCTCGTCGGCGTCCTCGCCGCCCTCGTCGGGGTCGGAGCCGAAGGGGGACAGGCAGTAGATCGCCTCGGGGCTGTCGGCGTCGCCGACGGTGAGGGTCTCGCGGCCGGCGTCGGCGCACTCCTGGCCGTCGTCGACCTCGGAGACGATCTCGAAGTCCTCGCCCTCGACCGCGTCGGCGCAGTCGATGGCCTCGGCGGTGTCGCCTGCGGTCTGGGAGACGCAGCCGCCGGTCTCGAAGCCCGGAGGCTGGAGCAGGAAGTAGGCTCCCGCGGCGGCGCCGCCGAGGAGGATCACGACCCCGATGATGATCGTCGGGACCAGCCACTTGCGGCCGGACTTCTGCTGCTCGGGCGGGTACTGGCCGCCCATCGCGCCCGGAGGCATCTGCCCGGGCGGGACCGAGCCGGGCGGCATCTGGTTCGGGTCGTACCCGGCGCCGGGCTGGCCCGGCTGCGTGTACTGGCCGGGCTGACCGTACTGGCCCGGCTGGGAGCCCGGCGGCATCTGCCCGGGCTGCTGCATCGCCTGCTCGGGATGGGGCTGCTGCGGGCCGTAACCGGGCGGGCCGACCGGCGGCGGCTCGCTCTGCGGGGACTGCGCGCCGATGATGAGCCGCTGGGTGTCGTCGGACTGCGGCCCGGACGGAGGCTGCTGCGGGCCGCCCGCCGACGGCATCTGCGGCGGCTGGTTGGCCGGGGGCAGGACGCCGCCGAGCGGGTTCGGCGGCGGGGACGGCCAAGCCGAGTCGGGCGCCTGCGGCGGGCTCTGCTGCCGCCCGCCCTGCTGCTGCGACTGGTCGCCGGCCGGGGCCGGCTGGTTGAATCCGACGCTCTGGGCCGGAAGGACCTCGGTGCGCTCCTCTTCGACATCGCCGCCCTGAGGGGTCTCGGCGGCGGGGTCGGCGGCGGGCGGGCGGCCGGCGGTCGGGCGCAACAGGGCGGTGCCCTCGTCGTCGACCGGCGGCGCGGCCGGCGGGATCGGGGCCTCTTCGGCCGCGGAGCTGGGGATCACCTGGGTCGACTCGGCCTCGACCGGCGCGGGGGATTCGGCCTCCGGCGGGGTGGGCTCGGGGCCCGGAGTCGGCTCCGGCTCAGGGGCCGGACCCGGTTCGGGGCTCGGCTCGGGTTCTGGCGCGGGACTCGGCTCGGGGTCCGGGGTCGGCTCGGGCGCGGGGACCGGCTCGGGTTCGGGCTGGGGGATCACCGCGGACTCGGGTTCGGGTTCGGCCGGGGCCTCGGCCGCGGGGACCGGCCCGGACTCGTCGCTCGGCGCGGCGGTCCCTCCTTCGGCGGGCGCCGGAGACTCGCTCGCGGCCTCCTGCCGGGGCTCGGGAGCGGCCTCGGGTTCGCCGGCGGGGCGCTCGGGGGCCCCGTCCTCGGGGGTGTTGCCCTTCTCTGAAGCGTTACCTTGCTCGGAGGTCACGGCTGCTCCTCATCGCTGCTCTCGGTCCTGCGTCCGGGAACGCCAGACGAGGGACACGGTACAGCAGCAGGACACGGTCCCACTCGACAGGGTGAACTCGGCTTGGGCCACAACGGACCGTACCGGAAGAAGGCAACGAAAAAGGCCGGGCGCCAGCGGTAGCCCACCCCTCATGGCTACGCGGCGCCCGGCCGGTGTGAGAACCCCCTGGAGAGGGTCTCTACGGTGCGGGGACTCGGCGCTGTCGCCCGCACCATTGGGAGGAGAAAAGTCTGCGTCCTCAGCCGAACCGAGGCTCTCGTCGCGGCCGGCGCTCCACTCCCGGTCACCGCCCGACGACGCAACGAAACTTCGAAGCTATGTTTCCTCGTTGTTTCCTTGCCTCAATTACAACACCGAATACTGAGATCCGCCATCGATTCTCAGGTAAGTTGCGTCACGTCCATGCCAGGGCCGTTTCCCCTGGGGCAGCGAGGAATCTCCCCACGTCGGCCAGGAATCTCGACCCCAGTTCCCCGTCGATGAGGCGGTGGTCGAACGACAGTCCCAGAGTGGTCACCTGCCGCACGGCGAGCTCCCCCTCGTGGACCCACGGCTGCGGCCGCACCGCGCCGAACACCAGGATCGCCGACTCGCCCGGAGGCAGGATCGGCGTGCCGGTGTCGACGCCGAAGACGCCGACGTTGGTGATCGAGAACGTGCCGCCGGTCATCTCCGACGGCTGGGTCCGGCCGCCGCGGGCGGTGGCGGTCAGGTCGCCGATGGCCCCGGCCAGCTCGACCAGGCTCAGGTTCTGGGCGGCCTTGATGTTCGGCACCATCAGCCCGCGCGGCGTGGCCGCGGCGATGCCGAGGTTCACGTCGCGCTTGACGACGATCTCCCCGGCCGCCTCGTCCCAGGAGGCGTTCATCATCGGGTGGCGGCCGCAGGCCAGCAGCGCGGCCTTGGCCACCAGCAGCAGCGGGCTGACCTTGACCCCGGCGAACTCCTCGCGGCCCTTGAGTTCGGCGACCGTGTCCATCATGCCGGTGACGTCGCAGGTGAGGAACACCGTCGCGTGCGGGGCGGTGAAGGCCGAGGCGACCATGTTCTGCGCGGTGGCCTTGCGGACGCCCTTGATCGGAATGCGCTCCTCGCCTCCGGCGCGCGCGGCCGGGCCGGCCGCCTCCGCGGGGGCGAGTCCCTGCGATGCCGAAGCGGCCGCCTCGACGTCGGCGCGGGAGACCGTCCCGTTCGGGCCGGTCGGAACGACCGCGGCCAGGTCGACGCCGAGGTCCTTGGCGAGCTTGCGGACCGGCGGCTTGGCCAACGCGGGCCCCTTCGGCGGGGCCGGAGTGGGCGCGGCCGGGACCGCCGGAGCGGCCGGGGAGGTCGGCGCCGGTGGCGCGGGCGGCGAGATCGGCTCGGCCGGCGGCGTCACCGGCTCGGCGATCGGCGCGCTCGCCGGCGGGGTAGCGGTGGTCTCGCGTTTGCGTTTGCGCCGCTTGGAGGAGGTCTCCCTGGCGCCGTAGCCGACCAGGTTCGGCGTCCGCTCGCCTTCCTTCGCGGACCCGGACCCGCCCTCGACGGCCGCGCCCTCGATCTCGAAGGTCGCCAGCGGCGCGCCGACGTCGAGGGTGTCCCCGGCCGAGGCGTGCCGCTCGGCCAAGACGCCGGTGTAGGGGCTGGGCACCTCGACCAGGGCCTTGGCGGTCTCGACCTCCACGAACGGCTGGTTGAGTTTGACCTGGTCGCCCGGCTCCACGAGCCAGCCGGCCACCTCGCCCTCGGTGAGTCCCTCGCCCAGGTCGGGCAGGTTGAACGTGATCTTCTGTCCCATGTCCCGGCTCCTCAGTGCTCAAGGGACCGGTCGACGGCGTCGAGCACCCGGTCCAGGTTCGGAAGATAGTCGTCTTCGAGGCGGCTCGCCGGATAAGGGACGTCATAGCCGGCCACCCGCAGCACCGGGGCCTCCAGGGAGTAGAAGCACTCCTCCGACAGCGAGGCGGCGATCTCGGCGCCCATGCCGAGCGTGCGCGGTGCCTCGTGGACGACCACGGCCCGGCCGGTCTTGCGCAGCGAGGCCCGCAGCGGCTCCCAGTCGATCGGGGAGAGCGAGCGCAGGTCGATCACCTCGAGGTCGTGGCCCTCCTCGACGCCGGCCTCGGCCGAGGCCAACGCGACGTCGACGGTCGGCCCGTAGGCGATCAGGGTCGCCGTCGACCCGGGGCGCACCACGGCCGCCTGGTGCAGGCCCAGCGCGGCCCGTTCGGTGTCGACCTCGCCCTTGGCCTGGTAGCGGCGCTTGGGTTCGAGGAAGACAACCGGGTCGTCCCCGGCGGCGGCCTGCTGGATCATCCAGTGGGCGTCGTTCGGGTTCGAGCAGGTGACGACCTTGAGCCCGGCGGTGTGCACGAAGTACGACTCGGGCGACTCGGAGTGATGCTCGACCGCGCCGATGCCGCCGCCGAAGGGGATGCGGACGACCACCGGCAGGGAGATCAGCCCGCCGGAGCGGTTGCGGAACTTCGCCAGCTGGGATACGAGCTGGTCGAACGCCGGGTATACGAAGCCGTCGAACTGGATCTCGCAGATGGGCCGGTAGCCGCGCATGGCCAGGCCGATCGCGGTGCCGATGATGCCGGACTCGGCCAGGGGGGTGTCGATGACGCGCTCGGACCCGAAGTCCTTCTGCAGGGCGTCGGTGACGCGGAAGACGCCGCCGAGGAGGCCGACGTCCTCGCCCATGATCAGGGCTTTCTCGTTCTCTTCGAGGATGCGGCGGAGGCCGGAGTTGAGGGCCTTCACCATGGTCATCGTCGCCATCAGGCTTCACTCCCCTCGTCGAGCGACGCCTGGAAGGCGACCGCTTCGGCCCGCTCCGCCCGGAGCTCGGCGGGCAGGTCGGCGTACACGGAATCGAACATGTCGGCGATCTCGGGCTCGGGCAGGTTCATCACCCGGTCGCGCAGGTCGAGGACGTGCCGCTCGGCCTCGGCGTCGACCGAGGCGAAGAACTCCTCGTCGGCCAGGCCGGACTCGGTCAGCCACGACCGGTAGCGGACGATCGGGTCCCTGGCCCGCCAGTAGTCCAGTTCGGCCTCGTCGCGGTAGCGGGTGGCGTCGTCGGAGGTGGTGTGAGGCTGCATGCGGTACGTGTAGGCCTCGATGAGGCTGGGGCCCTCGCCGGCGCGGGCGCGGTCGGCCGCCGAGCGGGTGACCGCGTAGCAGGCCAGGACGTCGTTGCCGTCGACCCGGATGCCCGGCAGGCCGAAGCCCTCGGCGCGCTGGTGGGGCGGGACACGGAACTGGCGCGCGTTGGTCTCGGAGATGGCGTACTGGTTGTTCTGGCAGAAGAACACCAGCGGGGCGTTGAACACGCCCGCCCAGATCAGGGCCTCGTTGAAGTCGCCTTCGGCGGTGGCGCCGTCGCCGTGGTAGACGACCACGGCCTCGCCGTCCTCGCCGACGGATCCGTCCTTGGCCACGCCCATGGCGTATCCGGCGGCGTGGAGGGTCTGGGAGGCGATGACGATCGAGTAGATCCCGAAGCGGTCGGCCTCGGTGTCGCGGCCGCCGAGGTCGACGCCGCGGAACAGGGAGAAGGCCGAGATGATGTCGAGGCCGCGCACCCATTGGACGCCGAGTTCCCGATAGGACGGGAAGACGGTGTCCTTCTCGCGGAGCGCGCGACCGGAACCGGCCTGAGCGGCCTCCTGGCCGAGCAGGCTGGGCCACAGTCCCAGCTGGCCCTGGCGTTGCAAGGCGGTGCCCTGGGCGTCGAGTTCTCGGATGACGACGAGGTCGCGGTAGAGACCGCGGTACTCCTCGTCGGTGAGGGACAGCTCGTAGCCGGGGTGGTCGACCCTCTTGCCCTCTGGAGTCAGCAGTTGCACGAACTCTGGTTCGTTCGTCGAGGCCGGCTTCCGACGGTTCTTGGCCGTCTTCTTGGCGGGGCGCGGTCGGTCAACTGAGCCCATGGTTGCCTCCTTATTGATATTCCGGTGATCCAAGCATCTCAAAGCCGTGGCGCGGCCGCCTCCGCAGTCGCCACCCCACTACTATTCGTAGGCTGACGATCGCGGCGAGTGTCCGCTCGGTCGGGACTGACGACATCATCGGTCCTGAACGGGCGTTTCGTCGCACGGGGGTGGCCGGAAGGAGCGCGGTGGCAGGCCGCAGGAGTTTCGATCGGGCGAGCCGGTGGCCTTGGGGGGTCTGGTTCGCGCTGGTCGGCGTGAGCGCGGGGACGGTGGCGTCGTTCGCGTTGGTCGGGTGGGTCTTCGTGTCCGCCTCCGGGCCGGGCGAGGCGACCGGGGCCGCGGGTGCCACGGGTTGGGCCGAGGAGACGGTGGTCCTGGAGGCCACGCCCGAGGCCTGGTCGGTGCCCAGGCCCGAGCCGTCGGCCGATCGGCCCCAGATGACCGGGCCCGCGGCCGAGCTGGACCCCGGTCCGGCCCGGGAGTCCTCGCCGGAGCCGGATCCCGAACCGGAGGCCGAGGCGGTCCGACCGGAGGAGTCGGACGGCTCCGAGGACGACCCGCGACTGGTGCCGCTGCCGCCCGTGCCGTCGCTGGAGGAGCGGCAGGAGTGCGAACGCCCTGACCGCCCCGACGGTCCCGCCAGCCCGGACATTCCCGAACCATCGCCTTCAGACACGTATTCGAGTCCCGTTCCCAGTCTCGAACACGAGGATGGAACGTCGCCTCGCCCGAAGGGGTGAGCGCGCGAATCGGCCGCTCGCGGCCGTAACTTGCATACGCGTTTTTCAGTTACAGGTTCAGAGCACGTCGCAGAGTAACGAACGCAACGGATACCTGTGGGGTACAAGCAAATGGACCTTTTCTCCCGCACCATGCTCGCCTCCTCGGCCGAGGCCGGCCTGACTACGACCGACCTCGGCCGCCACGTCCCGCTGCTGCGGCGCAACGTCCGGCCCGGCGACCGGGTGACGCTGCTGAGCGGCTGCCTCGGCTCCGACGGACGCGCCGGCGGCGACTGCATTCTCATGCTCACCGCCGAGCGGATCACCGTGACCCGGCAGTCGCGCATGCTCGGACGCATCCGGCTGTGCCTGGACGCCCCGCTGCGGGCGGTCGAGCACCTGCGGTGGTCGGCCGACCCGAACGGCCCGGGGGTCGAGCTGGGCTTCACCGTCTCGGAGACTCCGGGCGCGGTCGGGGCGCGGCGGTGGCACTTCTGGCTGCCGGCCTCGCACGCCAAACGGGTGTGGCGGATCGACGCGGTGCTGGCGCGCGAGTTCCGGCGGCCCGGGGCGACCGACCATCACGTCCTCGGTTCACTGGCCATGCCGCGCGGCACGGCGTCGGCACGGTCCGACTTCGAGGAGACGCTGACGGCCGTATTAGGGCCGGAGCTCGGCGGTGCAGCACTTGACTGAGCCGCCGCCCTTCTTGAGCTCGGAGAGGTCGACCGGGACCGGTTCGTAGCCGGCCGCGCTGAGCTTGGCGGCCATCCCTCTCGCCTCGGCGTTGACCACGACGCGGGCGCCGTCGGAGACGAAGTTGAGGCCGAAGGCGGCCGCGTCTTCGGCCCCGGCGAGGATCGCGTCGGGGAACAGGCGCTGGAGGAGCCTGCGGCTGCCGGGGGCGAACGCCTCGGGGTAGTAGGCGATGTTGTGGTCGTCCAGGGGCGCCAGCGCGGTGTCGAGGTGGTAGTAGCGCGGGTCGGTCAGGCGCAGGGATACGACTTGGCGGCCGAAGACGTCGGCGGCCTCGGCGTGGGCCCGCGCGTCGGTGCGGAAGCCCCAGCCGGCGAGGATCAGGCCCGGTCCGGGCAGGTAGGTGAAGTCGCCTTCGCCCTCGTTGGTGTGCTCGGGCTTGACGTGGGCGCGGCCGGCGGCCCGGTACCACTTCTCGTGCGAGTCGGCCTCGGGCCGGCGCTCGGGGTGGCGGAAGCGCGCGCCGTAGGCGATGCCGTCGACGACGAAGGCGCCGTTGGCGGCGTAGACCATGTCGGGCAGGCCGGGCTCGGGCTCGATGTAGAGGACCTCGTGGCCGAGGTCGGTGTAGGTGGCCGCCAGGGCCTCCCACTGGGAGCAGGCGCGGGCGGCGTCGACGGGGGCGGTGGTGTCCATCCAAGGGTTGATGGCGTACTCGACCGCGTAGTAGGCGGGGCGGCACATGAGATAGGTGCGGCGACCGGGAGCCCGGGTCGCGGGCGCCTGGTCGGGGGCAGAGCGGTGATTCTCCATGGCCGAGAGTGTATGCAGGCGCCGCCCCGAACGGCTCGGCACGGCCGCCGCGACACCGCGGATGTGAGCTATTTCTCTCGCTTGAGCAGGTACATGCAAGTTATTACTTGCCTACCATGGGGGTGTGGCTGACGACGTCTTCAAAGCACTGGCCGACCCGACGCGGCGCGCGATCCTCGACGAATTGCGCGAGCGGGACGGGCAGACCCTGTTCGAGTTGTGCGGTCGACTCGCGATGCGGCACGGCTCGAGCGCTTCTCGGCAGGCGATCTCGCAGCACCTGGCGGTGCTGGAGGCGGCCGGGCTGGTGCGGACGAGGCGGGAGGGCCGCTACAAGTTCCACGATTTCGACCCTGCCCCGCTGGAGCACCTGCTAGACCGGTGGCTGGGCGACGATGGCGACGACGGTTCGGCCGTCGCGCCGGACGGGAGAGACTGATGAAGATCGTTGTGACCAACGTGTTCGTCGATGACCAGGCGGCGGCGCTGGAGTTCTATACCGAGAAGCTGGGTTTCGAGGTGAGCGCGGACGTCCCGGTGGGCGAGGACCGGTGGCTGACCGTGCGCTCGCCGGAGCAGCCGGGCGGGCCGGACCTGCTGCTGGAGCCTTCGGGGCATCCTGCGGTGGGCCCGTACAAGCGGGCCCTGGTGGCCGACGGTATTCCGGACTTGTCGCTGGCCGTCGACGACGTGCGGGGCGAATACGAGCGCTTGACGGGTCTTGGTGTGAAGTTCACTCAGGAGCCCACGGAGATGGGTCCGGTGACGACCGCGGTTCTGGACGACACCTGCGGCAATCTGATCCAACTCGCTCAACACCACGAGGCTGCGGCCGCTTAGCGCGGATCGAGCGCGAGCCGAGCGCGAGTGACCGCTCGGCGGCCTGGACTCTGGCGGCGGTCCTGATCCGGCGAGGACCGCTTCGCGGGTTTCGGATCCGGGACCTTCTCCGGGGCCCTCCCCTCCCCGTGCCCACCCACCCGCCGACCACCACCATTTCGAGAGCGGGCTCGCGCCCGCGCGGGGATCCGGGGCGGGCGCTGGGCCCGCTCACCTCCTCGACCCGCGAAGTCGACTCTTGCCGCCGGCCTCGGCCGGCTCGGTATGCGGGGCCGCGGCGGTCGGCCAGTGCCGCCGCGGCCCGGTTGAGATTCGGCCCTGCCGCTAGAGCGCGGTGACCGGGCCTGCCCGGGAGGACGCTCGCGCCGGGCCGAACAGGTCTCCTATGCCGGCCGGGTCGGTCGTCACTCGGACCGTGACCTCCAATTCGTTCACTTCGCAGCTCTCCATCTCGGCCCGGTTCTCCGCCACCAGTTCCGCTGCGGCGGAGCACGCCTCGCCGGGTCCTAGGAGGACCTTCGCCGCTCCGGCCAGCGCCGCCGCGTCGGCCGCTCCCTGGGCCTGATGGCGCGCGGCTCCCGCCTGGCCCACGGCGGCGAAGCCAGCCGCCAGGACCACCGTCGCCGCCAGCACACCGACCGCCAGGACCGTCGCCGAGCCCCGTTCCCGGTTATCGATTCCGAGCCGGCTCCAACGTCGGCCGTCCGGCATGATCGATCCGGCATCCCGGTCAGGGGCCCGAACCGAGCCGGGATCTCGGTGTAGATCGCGAGCCGAGCCCGCATCTCGGCGGGCGTTGCGAGCCGAGCCGGGATCTCGGTCGCAGTCCCCAACCGATCCTGGGACGCGGCGGTGATCGCTCGGGGCCGGTCCCGGCTCCTGGGAGGCAGTCCGGTTCCCGCGATCTCGGTCGGCCCTGCGGGCCCGGGATCGATGTCGATCGTCGTTTCCCGTCCGGGCTCTGTCTCGATCGGTGCGCTCGGTCGGGCCCCGGACGCGCCCTGCGGTTTCGGGCCGGCTCCGAGCGCGTCGGTCTGCTGCCGCCGGAGGCCGGTATGCGGGTCTCGGCACGGTGCTCATCCGGTGACTCCCGACTCCAGCACCGCCGTCGCCACGGCTCCCACCTCTACCTGCGGGGCCAGCGGGCCCAGCGGTCGCGACGGGGCCACGACCGTGGCCCGAACCAGGTCGCCCTCGATCGACACGGTCACCGACGCCCCGTCCGGCAGATACGGATCGGCCACCTCCTGGGCGTCCTCGCCCCTGGCCGCGGCGATCGCGGCGCTGTTCGCAGCGTCCACAGCCCGGACCTTCATTCCTACGGTCCCGACCGCCCACACCGCCAGCGCCAGGACCGCCACGACCGCCGGGAGCCCGGCCGCCAGCTCGGCGGTCACAAAGCCGCTCTCCCGGCCGGTCCTGCGGTGGGACCCGCCGCGCGGTCCGGGCCTTCGGTGGCGGGGTCGTCGCCGGAGTCGTTCGCGGACCGTCATGAGAGTGCGCGTTCGATCAGGCCGGACAGGGCGTTCTGGACCGTGCCGGAGGTCAGCACCTTGAGCAGGACGCCGGCGAAGGCAACGGCCGCGAGGGTGCCGACCGCATATTCGGCGGTCGACATGCCGCTCTCGCCGCGCATCTTCGAGGCGAACTTGCCGCCCCAGCTCGGTTTGGTCACTCCTTTCATCCGGCCCCGGCTCCACTCGTCCTCGCGGGGTCGGGGGCTCGGGCGCCTGCGCGGTCGCGGCCCCGTGCCCGCGCACTGCGTGGGTTCGGTGCGTTCTCTCTCTTCTTCGGCCGTCTTCCCGGCCGTACCGCACGGGCCCGAGGGCCCCTCGCAGACGGTCGGGCGCCTGCTTGCGCCGCAGCGGTCCTTGAACGGGCAGTTCGCGCGGCGGCTTCCGGGGTTCTCGGCGGTCGGGCTGGTCTTGGTCTGGATGGTCATCGCTTCGGTCTTCCCTTCTCGGTTCCTGTCTCGGGCTCCCGGTTTGAATTCCTGGTCGGAGTTCTCAGTTGGAGTTCCTGTCGTGGGTCCGGTGGTCGTTCTCGCGGTGGTTCCCGCCGGGGCCTGGGTGCTCGCTGCTTCAGTGGGCGGCCATCACGGTGTCGGCGACGATGCCGAACACCACTGGGCCGATCCCGGCGACCACGAAGGCGGGCAGGAAGCACGCGCACAGCGGCCCGACCATGGCCACCGCCGCTGTCCCCACCTTCTCCTCGATGCGGCTGCGGTGCTCTTCGCGCAGTGACGCGGCCAGTTGCTCCAGGCCACCGGCGATCGCCGCGCCGCTGGCCGAGGAGCGGTCCAGCTGCCTCGCCAGGCGGTCGGCTCCCGGTAGGAGGCCGAGTTCCGGTGCCGATTCGGCTGCGGTGGCACCGAGGTTGACGGCCTGGGCGAAGCGGGTCAGCCGGTCGCCGATCGCGCCGCCGTCGGCGGCGGCCACTGCGAACGCCGCTTGTGGGAACGGCGCCCCGGCTCGCATCCCGGCGGCCAGCAGGTCGAGCGTCCATGTCCATTGAGGAGCCAAGCGTTCGGCCGTGCGCCGCTCGGCCCGGTCCGGGTCGGTTTGCAGGAGCCTTCGGCTCAGCCACCAGGCGCCGACACCGGCGGCCGCTCCGGCCGGGCCGCCTACGGCCAGGGCCGCGGCGAGTCCGACCAGGACCGGTAGGAGTCGTCTGAACCATGCGGGGTTGATCTTCATGCCACCTCCGATGCGATCGATGCGGTAAGCGCTCTGGTCCAGGCGATTCCGGCGGCCTGGAGCGCCATCGCGGCCGCCAGGCAGGCGATTCCCGGGCCGGTGGCCAGGAGGAACCCGATCGCCTCGACCCCGAGTGCCTCGCCGAGGGCGATCCCGCCGACGGGAAGCACCGTCAGCAGGGTCGCGGTCGCGCGGATCGAGGCGGTCTGGGCGCGGGTGCGGGCGGCGGCTCGTTCGTCTTCGCGGAGGTGCTCGGCGAGCCTGCGGCACAGTTCGGCGGTCGGCGCGCCCAGTGCCGCCGCGACCCTCCAGGCCGCGGTCAGACGGCGGGTGGTCGCGGTGGCCTCCGGCGGCCAGTCGGCTTCCACGGCCGCCGCGGCCCGGTCGGGGTCGGTGCCCGCGGCCAAGTCCGCGGCGAGGGCGGCGACCGCGTCGGCCGCGCGGCGGGCGGCTTCACCGAGTCGCTTGCGGCGCAGGGCCGAACGCCATGCGGTCATGGCGGCGCAGGTGTAGGCGGCCGCGGTGAGCGCGGCCACGGCCGCCGCGAGCGGGCCGAGGCCGCGGACGAGTCCGGCCGCCGCCAGGGCCGCAATCACGGTCGCCGAGACGACGGCGGCCGCGGGGTGGTCGGTGAGCAGTGAGGTGAAGGTGCGGTTCATCGTCGTTCCTCCGCGGATACCCCTGCCTTCAGGTGGGGATGAAAACGGACTTCTGCGGAGAGTGGAAGCAACGCAAGGACCTCGCGTTCTTGAACGAGGTATCCTCGGTGCCGCTCCAGCAGGCCCTGCGGCACCTCCAGAAAGGCTTCGCGGGATTCTTCGAGGGCCGCACCGCCTATCCGTGCTTCAAAAGGAAACGAGTGCTGGCCGGTTCGGCCGAGTACACCAAGTCCGCGTTCACCTTCCGGTCCGGCGAGTTGAAGCTCGCCAAGCAGGACGCGCCGCTGAAGATCAAGTGGTCGCGGGCCCTGCCGCACGGCACGGTGCCTTCGACGGTGACCGTCTCGCGGGACGCTGCGGGCCGTTGGTTCGTCTCGCTCCTGGTCGAAGAGGACATTCCCGCGCATCCGGAAAGGTCCGAGGCGGTCGGTGTCGACGCGGGCATCACGAGCCTGTTCACGCTTTCGACCGGTGAACGGGTCACCAACCCGCGGCATGAACGGCGCGATCGGGAGAAGATCAGACGGCGACAGCGGGAGCTGTCGCGCAAGCGGAAAGGCTCTGCTAACTATCGCAAGGCCCAGGTTCGTCTGGCTCGCGCGCACGCGCGGATCTCGGATCGACGGCATGACTTCCTGCACAAACTCACGACTCGGCTGGTTCGCGAAAACCAAGTGATCGCGGTCGAGGATCTGGGCGTGCGCGGGATGCTGTCGAACCGCGCCCTCGCCCGCGCGATAGCCGACGCCTCCTGGGCCACGTTCCGGCGGATGCTGGAGTACAAGGCTCAGTGGCACGGGCGGGACCTGATCACGGTCGACCGGTTCCTGCCCTCGTCCAAGACCTGCTCGGCCTGCGGAACGATGCGGCATACGATGCCGCTGGGCGAGCGCACCTTCACGTGCGCCACCTGCGGGCACACTGAGTGCCGTGACGTCAATGCGGCGAAGAACATTCTGGCGGCCGGGCTGGCCGTTGCAGCCTGCGGAGACGGTGTAGGACCCAAACGCTCCTAGCGTGCGGGCGACTGTCGTTGAAACAGGAATCACCTCCCAGTGATGGGTGGAACCCCTCCCGAAACGGAGGGGAGAAAGT